>JAQWSQ010000050.1 GCA_029243145.1 Planctomycetaceae bacterium
CGACCAAGCAGAACGGCATCAGCCGCTAGTAACTTCTCGATAGAAGTGGCCGAGTAGGGCGGGACAAAATCCTTCAGGTATTTGCTACCGCAAGTGCAGGGCTGCCCTTGGTGGCAAACGACATCTTTGACGGCGACGGGAATCCCCGCCAAGGGGCCCACAGATTCACCCGTGGCTCTTTTGTGATCGACTATCTTCGCCTGCTCAAGTGCAAAATCCTGATCGACGTGCAGAAATGCACCAACATTCAAATCATTCTGAGAGATCTGATTCAGGCACGCCTGTGTCAACTCGACGCTGGTGATCTCGCTTCGATTAAGCTGTGCCAGCAATTCGCCAGCTCCGGTGGAGAGAATCGACATGTCGCTTCTTACCTGTCTTTATAAAAGTCACAGAAGACGAAACGCTCGCAACTCTGCACGGTACATGATGAGCATTCTGTGGCCGACAACAGATTCGACCTAATTAATGCTCGATGATCTGTGGCACCAGGAAATATTTCCCATCGGTTTTGGGAGCATTAGCGAGTGCGTCTTCGCGAGGGAGAGGGGCGCATCGAATATCTTCACGAAATACGTTGGTCTGTTCGATCGCATGAACCATCGGCTCGACCCCGTCCGTATCCACCTCTTCCAAAACTGCGACATAGTCAATAAGTTTGGAGAGCTGCGGACGAAGTTCGGAGACTTCCTGTTCAGAGAGGTTCAGTCGGGCCAGTTCGGCCACTTTACGGATATCGTCTTCACTCAGCATGAGTTAAGGCCCAAGCTTTGGCGCTGATTTGAATCTCGGGGTTCGAGATGATCAGTGACTCGGAACGGTGAAAGGCTTACGAACCACAGCCTTTTGAATCTTACCGCTGCGAATGCAACTTACGCACACACGTTTGCGAACAACTTCTTCGCCATCTTGCACACGAATGCTTTGCAGATTCAGATTGAACTGACGTTTCGTAATCCCGGTGGTTTTACGACCGTTACCGCCAAGATACTTTGGCTTTCCACGCTCTTCTTTTTTGTGTCCGCGACCCGGTTTCTTGCCGCAAATACTGCACTGTTGTGACATCTCTCAAACTCCAGATATTTCGAGGCGGCCATTGGCCGGTTAGTGATCTTGGGAGAATCGATGAGTTTAGTTGTTTTGGCGGGGAATTCAAGGCATACGAGCTAATCCCATAATCCCGCGTTGGCGTCTCCCTTTTGCCTCTCTCCCACTCTCGGGGAGTCTTGTACTCGAAAAGTGCCTGTAGAATCGGCATTCCCCCCCAAATTGTAATAACGGGAAATCATAATGACAACACTTCGTATAGCAAGGATTGCAATCGCGACACCCTTGAATTCGACAATACCTGGTATCTATTACAACATCCTTAGAATCGGCACATCCTTCCGAACAACTTATCCAACTATACAACATAGGCTTACGTATAATAATAAATAATTTATCAGCTCGTTGTCTCTTTGGCACACCAGATGTATTAACTGTTTCTATGTGATGACAAAATGATTTGATTTTTTTGAACCACAAGTTGACTGTCATCGTAAACAACCACAACAAAATGATTTTCAAGGAGACAGAAATATGTTGGTACTCACACGGAAGCGTAACGAAATGATTCGAATCGGTGACGACGTTGTGATCAAAGTCATCAAGACTGGAAAAGGGGCCATCAAAATTGGAATCGAAGCACCTAGCAATGTTCGAGTCCTTCGTGCCGAGTTGCCTCCTTTTGAGGAAATTCAGGCTGCCGAGGACTGTGCTGAAGAAGAAGCGGGGCTTCGCCCTGACCTCATCATGATGCCTCAAGCTGTCTAACTCTCAATCACTGTTACATTTTTAGTTTCACAAAACCCAAGCTTTTTCAACTTTCAAATCATCCGGCAAAGAAGCCGGAAACTAAACACAAGGAGACTTAATGATGAAGACCTCAATTTCAAACCGACGAAATACAGGTGTGTGGACAAGATGGATGTTTGCTGTTCTGGTCGTGCTGGGAGCTGCTTTCGCTGCGGAAGCCCAGGATCCTTACGGTTCAACGACTCCCTTCCCAGGACTGAACGGCAACTACAACTCGACATCACCTGCGACTACTCCCGATTACCTCAATGACGGCTACCACACTCGTTACCCTTCTCGCACAACACCCGCATACGATGACTTCGGTGACCGCTGGTCTCCGCAGGATTTCGACTCGGGAAGGAGGCAGCGAACGCGGGATCGATCAAATCGAGACCGATACAATCAACCCGCTCCAACACGGGACTACCCAATTCGGACAAACCCTTCAGATGGTGGATTTGACTTTCCTGTCAGCACACCGACGTCCCCGGCAAGTCCTTACCGAGATCGTATGCCTGTTGTTGATCCCGAAGTGGAACAGCTTCAGAAGCAACAACAGAGTATTTCCTTCCGATATAGCAACCCAGTGTTGATGCGATTCATGCAGACTCTCGATGTGAACCGCGCGGTCACCTTGTATCGCGAAATCAGCGACATGGTTGATCGACGTCACATGAAACCGACCAGTTACGCCGAACGTGTTGAAAAGAGCCTTGGTAATCTGGCGGCTGCCGCAGAAAATACGGACTTTCAACAGGCAAACAGCCTGAGATTATCGGCCGCCGGAATCGAAACATTCCAACAGGCCATTGTGGGAGTGTCTCGCCAGGCAAATGTCCGAACTCGTTCGGATGCCGAGCAAGTGATGTCTCAGTCAATGAGCGTTGCTCGTCAGTACTTGGGATTACGCTCAGAAGTTGTGGCAATGGAGTTCATCTTCGGAACCACGGATACTCTCGATAAATACTCAGCCTTCGTGCCGGATGATGTTCGACAAGGCCCCTCCGCTTCCGCTGTGGAAGATTCGGTGGTCGGGATCGGTGTGGAAGTGAAGCCGACAGAAGGTGGTATCCTTGTTGAACGTGTTCTGCCAAACGGACCGGCTCATGAAGCAGGTCTGGAAGCAGGAGATGTGATTGTGAATATCGATGGTCGGACTCTGAGCGGAATGTCGTTCAGTCAGGCTGTTGACTTGATCGGCGGCCCTTCAGGAAGTCGACTAAGCCTTGGCTTGAAACGATCAACAGGACCAGCTTTCGCCCTCAGCATGATTCGGCGTCGAGTGGAAATCCAATCGGTTTCCGAAGTGCGGATGCTCGATTCGTCAAACGGTGTTGGTTATGTTCGCTTGGACAAGTTTGCCGAAAAGTCATCTGCTGAAATGGATGCCGCGTTGTGGAAACTTCATAACGCTGGAATGAAATCGCTAGTCTTCGATCTGCGAGGAAACCCTGGCGGCTTGTTAACCACAGCAATTGAGTTGTCTGACAAGTTTTTGCCTCAAGGAGTGATTGTATCGACTCGCGGACGATTGGCCCAAGACAACATGTCTGAATCGGCTAAGCGATCGCAAACCTGGAAAGTGCCACTTGTGGTGCTGGTCGATGAAAACTCGGCTTCTGCTTCGGAAATCTTCGCAGCAGCGATCCAGGAAAACCAACGTGGTGTGATCGTGGGGCGAAAGTCTTACGGCAAAGGGACCGTGCAAACGCACTTCCCGCTGCAAAGTGTGTCGGGAGCCTTACGATTGACGACTGCCAAGTTTTACTCACCAAACGACCGCGAAATGGCGGGAGCCGGCGTGACTCCTGATGTGCTGGTCGATGACTTCAAACTGGAAAGTCGACAGTTAAAATCTGGGGATAAAGATATCCAGGCAGCTTTGAGACTTGCACCGCGACCTGAACTGGCTCAAATGGCTCAGCGTTCGGCTCAACCCCAAACTCCCGGATACAGCATCTCGGATGGGCGTTTTTAGTCACCACTGATTGACGGCTGAGAACTTGAGGCACGGCTCGAAAGGGTCGTGCCTTTTTTTATGCGTTGGGCATTTTCATGATGTTCCGTTGAGTTCGCGGCTGTTCCAGCCGCGAACTCAACGGTCTCTGAATCTTGCTCAGAGCAATTGCTGAATCAGTTCGCCTTGAGCAAGAGCCATCGGTCGGCCAATAGGTGTGATCAATTCTTTTTCGTAGTCGATTCCCAACTGATGCAATATCGTTGCAAACAGATTCTCCACGGGGACAGGACCTTTCGGGTCTTTCTGATCTCCGCTGGGGTCGGTTTCCCCAATCACAACACCACTTTTTAATCCACCTCCACCGAGCAGACACGAAAATCCGGTTGGCCAATGGTCGCGGCCATCGAGAGGATTAATATTCGGCGTGCGACCAAATTCTCCCAAGCACATGACCACCGTTGAATCGAGGAGATCGCGTTCCTTGAGATCGCGAATCAAAGTCGAAAGTCCGGGATCGAGAATCTCTGCCTGAGTCTGCATGCCTTCATAATTATTCGCATGAGTATCGAAACCGGTCATAGAGACTTCGATGGCACGAACACCACTCTCAACCAATCGACGAGCGACCAGACAACCTCGACCGAGTCGCGAGTCGCCGTATGACTTCTTGAGCGATTCGGGTTCGTCGTCCGTTTTGAAAGCTTCAAGTTGCTCGGACGACATCATGGTTAACGCATCATCCAATGTTTTTCGATGGAGTGATTGATTGGCGGCGGGGCGACGATTGGGTTCAAACGCACGAGAGATGACTTCAAGATTTCCCAAACGACGTTTTTGACGCGGTTCATCGACTCGCATCGTCATGTTATGAACGCCGTCACCCGGATCGTAAATGCGGAACGCGTCGTACTGGTCTCCCAAATAGCCACCACGAGCTGGCCACTGCCCATCCCCAAATGAAACATGCTGCGGTATTTCGAGATTACTATTGGGAGCTTGCTGAGTGATGATCGCACCGAGAGAAGGGTGGAACGTCGTCGGATCTGGGCGATAACCAGTTTTCAACATGTAGGTTCCACGCTCGTGGTCACCCTCTTTCGAGGTGAGTGAACGAATGATGTTAAGATGATGAATCTGCTCCGCAGTTTGCGGAAACAAAGAGGCAATCTCGATGCCGGGTATTTTTGTCGAGAGGCTCTGCGTAGGACCACCAATTTTCGTTCCGGGGTGAGGATCCCAAGTCTCCAGTTGCGAGGGACCACCGGCTAGCCAGACAACAATCACTGACTTTTGACGTTCGATCCCGCGTTTTTCCGCAGCTTTAAGATCGATGGCCGGCAACAGAAAGGAGAGCCCCAGTCCGGCAGAGAGACGAAACGTATCTCGGCGTGTCATGGCGCTGGTGTTCAAATTCAGTGGTTCCATGAAAACTCCAATGAGTTAAAGAGACTCCAATAGAGATCGACAACTGCTTGCGTGCGTTGCTGATCTTTCAGCTCCGCAAGTTGATTCTCGAAGAACGCCATCTCGTCAGCAGTAGGATGTCGTGTTAAACAGACGAGATAACTATTATCGATACACTCGCGATCATTGTCGGAGAAATTGGCGACTCGCCCCGTCGAATTGAACGGGTTTGCTTCGATGAGTTCTTTCGTCAGATTTCCATTCATCCGTAATAACGCCTGCGTAATAGTCCCCGCGCGCCGGTCGAGCTCATCGGGACCAAGATCGCCGTAGTCACGCACAAAATCCTGTTCGCGAAAGAATCGCATGGTACGAAACAGTAGATGTGAGTTTTGATCAATGGTCTTGATCGAAGAGGACTGCAGCATTGATCCAATCAGTTGTTCCGGCCTCAGGCGAGTCATGGGAAAGACTCCCCAATACTCTTTGTGAATCGCATATTCCTGATCGGTCTCGGCGGAAGACTGCGATGATGCACGGGACAGGTCGGTTGCCGTGATCACCCGAACCAAACGTCGCAAATCGTAATTATGTTCCCGAAAATCGTCAGCGAGCAGATCTAGTAGATCAGTTTTTTCAGGCGGATCGGGAATATCATCGACCGAAATGTTCGAGTAATACGGAGCTCCCAGCATCAATGCCCAGATCCGATTTGTGATTGCGCGACTGAATCGGCGATTATCCGCATGCGTGATCCAGCCTGCTAGTTGTTCGCGACGAGATCCCTGTTCGGGCAACCATTCAAGACCAAAAGGAACGGCAGGTGCAACTTGCCTAGTTTCCAGGGAGAGATGGTCCTCAACTTCGTATTCGAGGGAAGACTTGTCTTCGATACCGACGAGTGTCAAATTCACTTGTCCGTAGAACGCCGCGAGACCTTCAAAGTCAGATTGCTTCCAGTCATCGAATGGGTGATCGTGACACTGAGCGCAATCGATCCTTTGACCTAAAAACGCGCGGACTGTTTTCCCCGTCAATTCCTCATGGTCCAAGTCATCACCGGCGATTCCGGCAGTAATAAAATTCACGGCGGGCTTGCCGGTCCACAACCCCTTATCGGCAATCACATCGCGGGTGATATCATGCCACGGGCGATGCGACTCCAATTGCTCAGCCAGCCAATCGACAAAGCGGTCGCGCCGATAAACAACGAACTGTCCACCATCTGTTCCGACAAGACTGCGCGCCAGACGTTCCGCAAAATAATCAGAGAATCGACTATCTGTCAAAAGCCGCTCAGTCCATCGAGTGATCAGATCCGGTTTCGATTCAGAAGCAGTCTGTTGAACTCTTTCAAATTGGCGAATTTCTTCCAATGAAGGAATCGTGCCGTGCAACGAGAGAGAAAGTCGTCTGAGGACGGTGAGATCACTGGCGCGCTGAAGTTCATCCAGTCCGGCAGATTCTCGACGGAGCAGTAACTCCTCATTGACGGTATCGACAATTGATCCAAAGTCATCATCGTCGGGAATGGAAGAGGGTAAGGGAGCGGGATCGGCCCCCGGACGAATGGTCATGCCAATCATGATTGAAATTAGCAGGACGACGATGAGAGGAGACAGGATGATGCGAAGTTTTTTCATCGGGCTAATTCTTCGTGAGAGCGGGACGTCTGAGCGTATCGAAAAGAGTCCTTACAACAGTTTACTCGATCTGAAGAGTGTCGGTTTCAACTGATTCGCGCATTTTGGAAAGAAACCTGAAACGAAATTTCTGAAGGAAAGGTAATGATTGGTAATCTTCCCGAAAAAACATTGTTCCGGGACTCAAACCGGTGATAATCATGAGCATGACCTCTCTACCTTCCACACCTTCAGACGCTCCTCTGTTCGAGGAGGAAGCGTCGGTCCCGATTTTTGCGGAGGAGCCTGCCGAAATTGATATTTTTCTGGATGATGACGGCTTTGGACAATTGACGAACTGTCCACATCCATTCAGAAAGCCGATTCGCGCAATTGGCTGGATCATTCGACATACCTTCGGAGTTGCGAGTCTCATTTTGTTACTCGCGGTTCTTGCCGTGATCCCCATTGTCAACTTTTTTGTGCTGGGCTATTTATTGGAAGCGGAGGCTCGTGTTGCGAGAACCGGTAAGATGCGATACGCGTTCCATCTGATTGATGTCGCTCCCCGTATTGGATCCATTGTACTTGGCTGCTGGTTGTGGATGTTCCCATTACGGTTATTGTCTGGAGTTGCCGGCGACGTGGCAATCATCAGTCCAGACAGCAATCGTTATTTCTTCCTGCAAGGAGCCACATACATCGCGGCGAGTTTAGTGGGATTACATTTAGTGTTCGCGCTGGCTCGGGGCGGGTCTCTCGGTTGCTTTTTTCGGCCCTTGAAAAATGTCTTATGGTTTTCAAATCAGATGCGTGCCGGCTCGTATTGGGAACAGGCAGAGCGACACCTGCGATCCTACTTGCACACATTCCGATTCAAGCATCACTTTCTGTTGGGGCTCAAAGGCTTCATGGGAGCGATGCTTTGGTTGGTCCCGCCAACGTTATTGTTTGCCTCGGCCGATAGTTCTGAAGGAGTCCGCATTGTCGTGACGATCATCGGGGGTCTTTGTCTGGTCGTTGTCTTTGGTTGGTTGCCTTTCCTACAATCTCACGTTGCCGCAGAGAACCGCTGGAAGGCCATTGGGAACCGAAAAGTCGCCAGTCGCATTTGGGCTCATGCTCCAATTGCCGCGTTTCTGGCAGTGCTTATGACTTTCGCACTGGCACTACCACTCTATTTACTGAAGGTGCGGTTGCTGCCCGAAGATGCGATGTGGGTCGCGACATTAGTCTATCTGATTAGCATCTATCCGGCGAGAATTATTACCGGATGGGCCTACTCAAGAGGCATGCGTCCTGACAAACCTCGCTCTCGCTGGTGGCTGCGCTGGAGCATGAGGCTATTGAGCTTTGCGGCAATTTTTGCGTTTACAGTTCTGTTGTTTTTTACGCAAGATATCAGCGAACACGGTAAACTGGCACTCTTTGAGCATCACGCCTTTCTGCTACCCGTGCCATTTTAAAGAGCTTGTCTCTCACTCGTCCTGGTCAGTGGCTTCTGTTTCTGTCGAAGAAGTGGGCGGTTTCTTCTTGGTTGTTTTTTTCTTGCCGCGTGTGGGTGTGCTCAAGAGTTTGAGTTGTCGTTTCATATCACGCAAATTGATGAGCGTATGAGACAATTCAAAGACCGGTTGTGGAGAGTTCCAAACGGCTCCTTGTTCACGATCGGCGATTTGATCGAGTTCTTTTTCCAATGTTTTTAGCCACAAGGGGATATCGACTGCCGAGCCTGCACTGGTCGTCAGATATTCTTCGATTTCGTTTCGTAAGTCCTGGAATGCGGCAGACGTTTCTTCACCTTGAGGAACCTCCTCAACCGCACGTGGAACGAGAGCCAACATTCGGTTGACGGCGAGCGGCTTCACAAATCGTTCTTCCAGATGATCTGCCAGAGAAGGGAGAGTCATGCCATAACGGGCTTGCAACTCTCGCAGTTTCTTGATGTGTTGTTCCGCCATTTCTGCAGATCGCAAGCGGAAGATATGCTCCCACATGAGCGCCGCTTCCCGCTTATCCTGACGACAGAGCACTTCATGAGCGATGGCAACCGGTGCCATCTTCCAGGCATCGCGTTCATAATCGGCTTCGATGCGTAGGAAGTCGAGAAAACAGAAGAATTTTTCGCCGTAATCGGAATGAGTCGTGGTCGAATTGTATTCGAGAAATCGGTCAAATTTATCCACCACAGAGCCGTAAATCAGTTCGAGATAACCAATCGCATCATCGCGATTAATGGCGTCTTCTTGCAAGTCTTCGATGAGTCGAACGGGATGTAAAGGATCGGCATTTTCTTCCAAATGATCGAGGAAGGGATCGATACCACTATGCAAGATCGCTCGCACATTGCCGAGAGACAGCATGCGGGCGTGGAAGAGTTCGGCTCCATATTTGATAATGAACTCACGAACTTCGTTCATCGTTTCATCATCGCTGAGTGCTTCAACGGTCGAGAGCCGCATCGACCGAGAGTGCTTTAACCATAACTCCAGATAATGTTCGACAATTTCAGAAACGAGGTCGGTGAGTTCTTCGTTAGTGTATCGGCCCGACTTCCATTGATTGGATGACGAAACCACGCATTTCAATGTACTGCTGATAGCCGTGCGAAAGAGCTGATCGAATTCAGTGACCGGAGGGCCAGCGGGACGAATTTCCCGTTCCATCCTGTAGGCCGTATAAAGAACTTCGTAAGTCTCGTAAACGAGTCCCATCTGCGGAAGTTGAGTCAGTAGAAAACGCAGAAAGGTTTGTAACTTGCGGGCAGCGAGTACGGGGCCCGGCTGACCTCCATTTTCGAAGGGGACGTACAACAACGGCTGTTTGCGGAGACGTTCTAGCAAGCGTGGTGTTAATGCACGAACCTGTTCGGGCTGACGACGAAAGATGGCTCGAAAACAATCAATCATTAACCGTTCGTCGGGATCCTCGGCGAGTGCAGAGGACTCTTTCCCAATCAAGCATAGCAAAGACCATGAGGCAAAATACGCATTCACGTAGGAATTGATGATCGCATACAACAGATGGAACTTCGATTGCAACTGAATATCGTATTCCACATTCGAATCGTGGTCTCCTTGACCACCTTCAATATCCTGCTCCCAGACTGCAACCAGCAAGCGGGTCAATTGCTTCTGGAGATCGATGGTTTTTTTATACCAGTTAAGCACGGTCGCCCGCTGGCTTTCATTGATCGAGGTGTTATCTGTTTCGGTCGAAGAATCTTCATCAGTCAGAGAGAACGACTCGTTGAGAGACGTTGCCGCCATTTGCCACATCTGCGACAGCGAAAGCACAAATTTCAAATGGGGTTCGAGTTCTCGGTACAGAAGCTCGAATTCAGTGGGTTCAAGATTGTACCCACCATCGAGAGTCTCCCCCGAGACACCATCTTCTGCCGAATCCTGAAAGGGAATATCTCCAAAAGCAGTTGTGAAATGATCCTCTTCTTCATCCTCATCATCATCTAGGAAGGTATCTTCAAAATCTGGATCGAGGAGATCATCAATGTCGTAATCATCGTCGTCATCATCAAGATCCAGATCGAGCGCCTGATTTGTGGGAACATCCCAATAAGGCCCCGCGTTGACTTCAATGTAGTCAAAGAAACGGCTCAATAATGACCATCGATCTTCGGGAGCTACATTTTTGGTGACCGCTTTGACCCAGTTGCGTAACTGGTCATGAATCGAATGAGTTCCCGATTCGAGGCCGATGGTGTCAGCTTCACTCATCCAATGGATACAGAGCGCCATCGCGGCGACGTAATCCTGTTTACCAATCAGAGCAGTGACCAAGAGCGAGTAGGCTTTTGCGGATTCAAATTCACTGACTTTGGTCCGCCAGAATGAAACATTGCCGGCTTCTTCTCCCGCGTCCCGCCAGTCAAGTAAACCACTGGAAACACGCGAGGCCGAAAGATAACTTTCGTTGCCGGAGACTTGAGGAAGATCTTCGATTGTGATTGTGGCGTAGCGGTCCCAAAAATGTGCCAGAACGTGGAATTTTTTCTTGATGGAATTCTGAAGTTCTGTTTTCCCCTGCGCAGCCGCTTCTCCCATGACTCGCGCGTACACACCGAATATTGATTCCATCAACGAAAGCAGAATTTCAATGCGATGATCGGGGACACTATCTTCTCGAGCGCTAAATAGCGGGAAATGTGCCTGGAATCCGAGAATGTTCCAGGGATCCACAAAAGCACCACATTCGATGCCACGATGCAGCAGAGCTTCAAGTTCACGGGCATTCTCGGCAGCTTCTTCCAGTTGACCCGCATCGAGTTTCAGGTGTGCCGAGGTGACGAGACACTCCATCTCGGTTTCAAAACGTGCGGAAGTCGAGGGGATCACGTCCGCTTGCAGTCGGGCTTGCAGGGTGAAACCCATGCGGGCATAAAGATTCGCAATCTGGCGATGTTGGACCTGAGAGGCTCCGTAGCGAGCCAGGTGCATATTCAGATATTGTCTTACATGGCCGAATGGCTGTTGAGTTCTTTTGGCAGCCTCCATCAATCGTAGTTCACGGTCACCTTCTGCCTGCTCGATCAAGCGGTCATAAAAGGCGTCTCTTTGTCGGGCGACTTTTGGTAACAGCGAGGTGAGTGAAACGTCGGATGAATGTGTGTCTGGACCAGCACCGCTGATCGACGAAGCCATTAAAGCAGTACCACACAGAACAGCAGCCGCATCGTAAAGTAATTCTTCTCGTGGTATGTCGGCGTTATCCGCCATCCAATGCAAAAGCGCGTCTAGGATGATTTGGCGAATAATGAATCGAGTGTAGAAACCGCTGTTGTCGATCTGATGGGGATCCCATTCACCAAACATATAGTTGGTGCGTTTATTCACCGGGTGCATATGATCGTGGGCACGCACATCGACGGCAAGCTCCTGCATGCGGTCGAGATCGAAATATGATTCAGCCAGAATCTCGCGAGGAGTTTGCTGAAAGAATTGAATGGTCCCTGAGATCAATTCTTCGTAAGGTCCGTGAGCGACTCCCGATTCTTTCAGATAGATGGGAACCGGCCGATAGCGTTCGTGTTCATAGGGCTCCATCTGCTGTTCGTTCTCAAGAACAGCAACTGGCCGATAGCCGATGAAATTATTGAGAGTATTCAGAGCACCATTCACAATGCGGTCGGTCTCGTCCCACGGGCCTTGTTGTGACAATACTGCTTCAAACAGACGCGCTAGGAAGTACGGCTGATGGAACATGACGTCCTGAACGTGGAATAGCAGATCCTTATGGAAGTCCCGGTATTTGGGATAGAGATGATCGAACGTGATTTCGATTACTCGGCGAGCCTGCGTCGCATTCGAGAAAGCCTCCGAAGACTCTTCAAGGCTGCTGAGTGATTCCAGAAGATGGTTTCTGAGAAGTGGCTCATCAAGCTGATCAGCATAAAACACAGACAACTCATCCAGATGAGTCTGGAAGCCGCTGTCTGGTTTACCTTCCGAGAAATTCAGATACCCGAGCAACTGGCGGAAGCGGTCGGCTTCCCCCTGAGGAAATCTGTCAGATTGTGAACTTCGGGAATCTACCATGGAAAGGAATCAGTCCGCTGGAAGCATCCGTGAGGTGTTCGATTTGTTGCAAGGTATTGTCGCGTAAAGAGAAACACCTCTTTACCACGAAATGAATCAAGCACCCAAGGATACGATTTTACGAGAAATATCTCCAGTCAGTCGGCTCCTGTCAAACGAGGAAGTTTCGCGAGGCTCGTCTCAAACATTGCCAGGTTGCTGAAAACTCCGGGAATTTCCTTATCTATATCGTAAGTACTAATCAGAAAAGACTTTATGAATCTTAATCAGTACTCGACCGGAGATGCACGGGAGGATTTTGAGGAAAAGGTCAGATTTGACGGTTTTAACGCCGATTTGATTGATAAGGGGTTTCCCCAATTCCCTCGGAGAAGGTGCGTACCGATGGGACACATGAAGTGTCCGGTGCGATAGCTCCCCATCAAGGACGGATCAAAGGAGTGTCCAGAATGTCTGATCGTAACAAAACCAACTCTCACGAATCCTCCTCGGCATTAGCGACGATTTCGCAATCGCCCATTTTATGGGGCGGTGCCTTCACAGTCGGTTTTTATGCGGCAATCCCGTATTTGCCACGGTATCAAGAGATGGCGCAGCGATATTTTTGCAGCCATCCTCTGGAATATGCAACCACCTATTTGTTCTTTGTGGGAATCGCCGTGCTGGTTTTCAAAGCAATGGCAGTCGGGACGGAGAAGGCCGCGCTGAGATTTGAACTCTTCGAGAAAATTGACGAGACAGAACCCGAATTCGCAGACGAACTCAAGAATCGCATCCAATTCATTCCGGGACAATTCCAGAATTCCTGGTTTATCTCACGCATGCGTGACATCGCCCATTATCTTCGCCCCGGACAAAGCCAGGAGTCTGTGGAAGAGCACATTCGTTATCTGGCGGACCGTGCGGCTGACAAATTGCACGGTAGTTATGCGTTGGTGCGGACTGTGACTTGGGCCGTTCCGATTCTTGGATTCTTGGGGACGGTCATCGGTATCACCATGGCAATTGCCAACATCTCGCTGACCGAGTTACAAACTTCTCTTTCCGAAGTTGTGGGGGGGTTGTCGGTCTCATTTGACACCACGGCACTCGCTTTGACGCTCTCATTGGTTCTCGTGTTTGCCTCTTTTCTTGTCGAACGAATGGAACAACAAATTTTGAGCGAAGTCGAGGACTTGGGAATTGAAGAAGTCGCTTACCGAATTACGTCCCCGAATGCTCATGCTGCCAGCCCGATGGTTGAGGCGGAGAAAGAGGCAGCCGACGAACTCTTGAAACAAACTCGCAGAATGGTGAACGAGCAGATGCAAATGTGGTCACACGCATTAGAGGGAATGCGGAAGTCGTGGATTGAGAGTCTTCACTCACAAGAAAGTCACCTGAACCAGGCGATTCGACAATCTCTGGAACAGACTCTGGAATCTTGGCAAAAAGAACTGCGGTCGGGTTCCACTCAATTGTCCGATCATCAAGCGGAACTGATCACGCAAACGAAACTTCTGACACAATTGCTTGATCGGGAGGAATCTCTGGCCTCCGTCAGCGATCGTCTTAATGAAAATCTGACAGCGATTACTGCCAGTAATAAACTTGAAGAAGTTCTACACAACTTAAATGCCGCCGTTCATCTATTGACATCAAAATCATTGAATCGCGTTGCTTGAGAAACTTTTTCATCGTTTTGAATGACCGTTTTGAATTCTGGGATCGTCCATGAGTCGTCGTGCTCGTCAAAATACATCCGTATCACTCTTCCCGTTTCTGGCGGTGTTGTTGTGCGCGATGGGAGCACTGATCGTCTTATTGGTGATTACGACGAGACAAATTCGTGATGAGGCGATTCGTGTCGCCGAGGAAAAGCAGTCTCAACCGATAGACGAACAAAAAACAAAATCAAAGCAGGAGGAATGGCCCGACTGGACCATTGACCTCGGGGAATCGGCTCCGTTAGAGACGCGAAGACACTCTCAGCCGGTTGCCGCCCCTTTGCAGGCACCGAAACCGATTTATGTAAAAACCGAGGGGACGCCGGCTCCCCCCAACCTGTCTGCAGAACTGAGCAGCCTTCGTGAAAAACTCAACCGCCTTCAAGAGACGCAATCGGGAACATCAGCAGATGTGAAGATGATCGTTGACCAATCCGCGGCACTAGAAGCTGAGATCACGAAACGAGAAAAGATACTCACGAATGCTGCTTCAGCGATGGAACAGATCGCTGTCCGAGATCAACAAACCAGTAAAGAACTGAACGTCTTACAAAAAAAGACGCTTCAGCTTTCTCAAGATCTTCAAGCAAAACGCGCCAAGAATCAAAAACTGGCGAACGCACCTCGGAACACTCCCAATGTATTGAAAGTCGTCCCTTACGAAGGTCAAAGCGGAACGACCAGACGACCAATTTTGATCGAATGTACGGCGGGGATCATTCGGTTTGTCCCAGAAGGAATCGAATTGAAAGAAAGAGACTTGGTGGGATTCTCAGTACAAGACAACCCGCTACTATCTGGAGTATTAGCTGCTGAAGAATATTGGATAAAACGAGATCAAAGCGTGGGAGATATCAATCGTCCCTATTTATTGATTGTCGTTCGCCCCGACGGCATTCCCGCTTATTACGGTGCGAGACAACTTCTACAAAATTACAATCAGCGATTCGGGTATGAACTGGTTGATCAAAATCAAAAACTCGCCTATCCGCAAATCGATCCCGTTGTTCAAACGGCGATTCAGCGAGCCGTCGATGAAGACATCAAAGAACGGGGGGCTCCACCTCAATTGGCACGTTCCTTGTTCCCGAGCTACGACCCAAAAGAACTGGAACAGACACTTTCCGGTGGTACTCTCTCAGGTGACCGTATTGGCGGTACGTTGGATGGGTCATCGGAAGGTTCCCGGATAAATCGTAGCCACCGGACAGGCACCGGCGAGATTGGAGAGAAGAATGATTCGCCGAAACGAAACTTCAAATTCGTTCAGACCTCCCAAGGATTGGTGAAAGTACCACTCAATGATGCCGAAATGAAATCCTTTGCACGGAATGATGGATCTTCCACCGGTTCTGACGGTCGCTTCAAAGAGAATGCAGGAACAAATGATGACGGTCCTACGGAACCGAAACTGATTAAGCCGGGAATTCCAACTGCTGGAAGTCGTCAAGTCACTGAATTTCCTCGCTCGATCACCAATACTCCCTCGAAAGAGGCACGATCAGGGAATCAGACAACAGGCCAAGGTGCGGACCAAGCAACAGCAGCGAATCCCCAAAACGATACTCAGAACATGCGGTCGGGAGATCCCACTAATCAATCAGCATCTGAGGCACGTTTATCATCGCTTCCCCCGAACGCCCCGGACGCTTTGACACCGATTCTCCAAGAACGAGCCCGACAGCAACTTGCCAACGGAACTGGGCAGGGCGAGAGCAACCAATCGTCTGGACAGAATCAATCACAGACATCCCAAGGGGAGGGGGGAGCGAGTTCTTCTGGTCAACCCGGTCCTCCGGGACAGGGGGGGGCTCGCCCATCGCAACCGGTCAAAAAAATGCCGTTTGAACGACCTTTACGAGTTGCAATTTCAGATCGTGGCTTGCGAGTTGACGAGCGGGACGCGATTGCATTGCCCTCCAATCTGAAAACTCAGCAACTGATGAACCTGACGGTCGAAGAGTTACGAAACCGCGTGGAGGAATGGCCGGCTCCTCCGGAACAGTTTTACTGGCGACCGATGGTGAAGTTCTACATCTATCCGAACGGTGAGAAAAACTACGAACGACTCAAGCCGTACTTCGAAAAACAAGGTCTCCTGTCTGATGTGAAATACGTAGGATCGATCCCGAATCAGGAAGGAAGCCGAAACTGATATGTCACGACGACGTACCCAACAACAAGGTGATGCCGAGATTAGCTCGGATTCCTTTCTCGACATCATCGCCAACATTGTCGGCATCCTCATCATTCTGATTGTGGTGGCCGGTATGCGTGTCAGTCAGGCACCGATTTTTCAAGAGCCCCCGTCATCAGATGCAGAAGACATTCGCGTGCCAGAGTCGACCTTTTCAGAAGCTCCCAGGATAATTGTGGGCACTACGGATGCTCTGTTGTGGAGTCCCTCACCGGCCCCTCAACCTGAACAGATCGAGCCAGCAGAACCAGTCGTGATCAATATCGTTGATAATCCCGATCCCGAACTCTTTGCGATTCATAAACGTCAAACTCTGGAATGTCAAAAAATGTCTGCCGAAATCGTGGCGATCCAATCAGGTCTTACCGACAAACAACGCTCGATTGCGGATGCGGAAGAGGAACTGTCTCTCACTCGTGCTCGACTCGGTAGTCTCAACAACCAATTGAGAGAGGCGAAATCAAAGTATGAAACCGCAAATTTTGCATCCAATCAAAAACTGAAAACCACCGAATCGCGACGACAAGACGCCGAGCAGTTGGTTTCATTAATCGAGAGAGCAGATGCCGAGCATCAGAAGCTGGCTAAGTCAGCTCCCCCCGATGCGGCAGTGTTGCGGCACGACATGACGCCCGTCAGTAGTTTTGTACAAGACGACGAGATCCATTTTCTCGTTTCCAAAGACTCTGTCACGCAAGTACCGTTGGATGCTTTTTTGAAACAGTTAAAAAGCCGCATACAGTCCAAACAAAGCTGGTTACTCCGTGCCAATTCTCATACCGGAGAAATCGGCCCGCTGAATGGGTTTATGATGAAGTACATGGTCGAAAAGGAGCAGCAATCGCATTTCGATCAATTGCGAACGGGAAGTACACAAATTCGAATTGTGCTCTCTCAATTTGCGATGATCCCCGACGAAAAGACGATTATCCGAGAGACGGTCTCGCAAGCGACCAGTTCCACATCGCGATTTTTGATCGCAATTCGATCCGCACCACCCGGAACAACTTGCACTTTTTGGGTTCATCCTGACAGTTTCGAAACCTATCAGAAACTCAAAACATTCGCTCACGAAAGCAATCTACAAGTCGCCGGTCGCCCGTTGCCTCAAGGGATGCCTATTACCGGATCGCCATCGGGCTCACGCTCCGCGGCACAATAAAACGCCCACACTGAGAAATATCAATCGACTTCAATTCTGATCGATCCCCATTGACCGAAATTTTCTTCGACTTCCAGAGTGAGAGCATCGATGGCAAACTTTTGTTCTTGAGTGAGATTGTCAAGAAATTTATAGGCCATCCAGCGGGCGATCAGTTCTGCCGTCGTATTTTCCACCGGTAGCAAGATGCAATCTTCGTCAGGAAAGACCCATCGTCGATTTTCAAATCTCGCTTCAACCTCTGCGTTCTGTTGTTCGACGGTAATGGAATGATGTTTTGTCGGCAGGAGGACTCGATGATCGAGTTTATCAACAATCGTCTGCAAGCCATCTCGCAATGCGATGAAATCGAAAACATAATAGTTTTCGTCCAAAGAGCCTTCGATTTCTGCCGCGACTCGCCAGTTGTGACCATGCAGACGCTCGCAGATATTGCCGTTAAACGTAATAAAGTGTGCCGCGCTGAAGACCAGATGATCTTTGGTGACGCGGACCTTCCAAGATTCTGCCGACATGAGACCTCCCTTAAAATATACAGTTTCCAATATAACAGATTCGTTCGGTATCATCTTTACAGTGGTAACGAATCCATAGGAGGTGGAGTGATGATTCCCTCTCGAAAGCCGGCATACAAGCAGGCCACGACAAAGTCTGCGGTCGTCCCCGGATTACGCCGATTCCCGTCGGCTCTCAACCAGTCATCGAATTCGCTGAGAATTCCCCAGCAGAATTCATAATCAGGCCAGTCCGATTCCAACACGGTGCGCGCCCGCAAGCTGGCTTCGTCAGCCAATTCTTGACCACATTTCCGTGCGATCAGCGAATCGGGAAGATGGGTCATCAATTTCAGATGGAGATGAATAATGGAATTCTCCCAGCGGTCTACAAATCCGAGTTCCGTTGCGAGTTGTTCCAAACCGTAATGTAAAACTTCATCAAATTCGTTGGTGTATTGCAGAGCAATATTGTCTCGGTCTTTTGCCAGTGCCATCACTTCCATCAGAGGCAGAGTCGGAAGTGATTGGACATCTTGTTCAGAAACCTCTCCCATTCCGCCGGGGGCAGCAAGACGAATTGCTTCATAGACACATCGACTGTCGTGAACCGTTAGATTGGCAAGTACATCCCCGATTCCTTCAAAGACGGGAATATGTAATGGGACAGCGGTCAGCGGAGCGAGTAACAGAATCATACCAAGATTCGTGTTTTTTCCGACAGCTTCCTGCGTGGCCTTCACAGCTTCCAAGATTGTCGGTCCGACGCCGCGCTCTTCTGTTTGTTCAAACAGGGGAGCAATCACCTCGGCAGATTTAATGAATTCTTGCAAGTCGAGGTCTTCAAACGATTTTTCGCGATGGACGTTCCCCGGTTTCCGCGCACAGACTTCCAACAGGCACGCATAACGAACCCAACGAGTGATTGGATGAATAGTGTGAAGATCCGATTGATCCATCGGAGTAAATTAGCTCTCAAAGATTCTTGGGAATTGTCTTAATAGGCTATCCGAATTTGGCATGAGAGCAAAGACCTCTCGCGACAGGATTTTCCATTCTATTTCGCCTCCGTCTCGGGTAGGCTGAAAGCTCATGTCCAATTCAGGAGATTTTCATGCCTGCTGCGATTGATATCAACCTGCTTCAAAATGTTCATTTGGTCCCCTTAACAGCTTTCACCAGCGAAGGAACACTGGATCTGGGAAAGCAGACCGAACACATCCAAAACTTGGTCTCAGCCGGAATCCGTGTTTTTCTTCCGGCTGCGGGAACGAGCGAGTTTCATAGCCTTTCCGACGATGAAATCGTTCAATTAGTTCGAGTGACACGAGAAGCGGCAGGCTCAGAAGCGACGATCTTCGCACCGGTGGGGCGTCAAATTGGTTCTGCCATCAAAGTCGGAACTGAGGCAATGGCAGCGGGAGCCGATGGCGTGATGTTTATGCCGTTCGAGCATCCTTACCTCAGCGATCAAGGGGCACTCGCCTATTATCGAGACGTGATGAAAGAGCTGCGTTGCCCCGTGATGATCTACAAGAAAGCAGAAATCCCCTCGGACAATCTGCTTCTCAATTTGGCACGCGACCCGCGAATGGTCGGCGTAAAATATTCTGTGAACAATATGGCTCAGTTCCGACAAACCGTGCTCACCGACACGACCGACACGCAATGGCTCTGCGGTTCAGCAGAACGCTTCGCACCGTTCTTCATGCTCGCCGGCAGCACCGGATACACCACCGGAGCCGGCAACCTGTGTCCTCGACTTACATTGGCAATGTTCGACGCTCTCACCACTGGCACATATGAGGAAGCGATGAAGTTTCAAGAATTGATACTTCCTATCGAACATTACCGCGCCAGAGCAGGGGACAGCTACAACATTACCATGTTGAAGCACGGCCTCAAACTGACCGGATTGGATTTTGGCCCACCGAGGTCACCTGGGCGGATTCTGACAGCAGCAGAGGAAACGGAGATCGAAGAACTATTGGAACCGATCTTTGCAGCGGAAAAGAAACTGGGTGAAGAGATGCTGATCGCAGGGCAGTGAGCTGTAATCGGACCTTCTTGTTCTTCGAGAAAGATCAGGTGCAAAGACGCCGAGAGGTAAAAAATCGAAAAGGAAGCAGATTGTACGAGTATGATAATCTGGAGCATGGGTTGCGAGTGGTGGATCTCAGATTCCAATAAGGGCTAATACCACAAGTACATATGGAACCAAGCTGAGAGCCAGCAACCATCAACTCGATCTACAGATAAAATAGACAATCCAGGAAAAAACAATCAGAGGCAACCAGAGAATCAACGCACTATTAACCATAGCCGCAGCAAAGCCATTCCCTGAATCAAGTGCTATCTTCCCGATACTCAGACCGAATGGGATCAGCAAAAAGGGGGACACGAATTGCAGCATCGCGACGAACCAGAATGGTCCTGCTGTATCTGTGTTATTGCGAGAAAATTGTGAATCACAAGAGTCAGCCATCCATTAAGACTATCTGAAACACATAGAGCAGGGAAGAAAATTCCCTGCCGCGAGATCGATTTACAATTCTCCATTCAAAAAAAACACCCCGTAGAGTCAATGCTCCACGGGGTGTTGTCATTTTCAACTGCGAGAACAAGATTACTTGTTCTTCTCTTCGTCATCACGACGACGTTTTTCAATCACTTCTTCTTGCAGGTTCTTCGGCACTTGCGAGTACTTACAGAATTCCATGCTGAACGTCCCTTTTCCTTGCGTCATACTGCGCAATTCGTTGGCGTAATCGAACATGGCCGCCAATGGCACTTCGGCAGTCAAGTAAACCGCCTTGGCTTTCACTACGGACGAGTTTACCAGTCCCCGTTTCGACGAAATGTGACCAGTCACCGATCCCTGGAACTCTTCCGGGGCTTCGACTTCCAGCAACATAATCGGCTCTTGCAACGCGACTTTCGCTTCATCGCGAAGCAATTTACGCAAACAATCGAAGCCAGCAATATTGAACGCCATTTCTGACGAGTCGACATCGTGGTAACTACCGTCTTGCAGAATCATACGGACCCCCACCACTTCGGAACCGATGAGCGGTCCTTTGACGATGGCTCTTTGAAAGCCTTTGTCGACGGCGGGAATGTACTCTTTGGGGATGCGTCCCTGAGTCACTTTGTTTTCGAATTCGTAGGTGATGTTGTCTTCCTCGGGAATGACTTCCATCACTCCACGCACATCGGCGAACTGGCCTGAACCACCGGATTGTTTCTTGTGACGATAACTGTATTCGACATCCACCGTCGGACGTTCGCGGTATGATACGCGAGGTTCACCAATTTTACATTCGCATTTGTACTCGCGTAAGATACGTTCGATGTACACTTCAAGGTGCAGTTGACCCATCCCGGCAATAATCGTTTGCCCGGTCTCTTCGTCCGAAGTGACATGGAAGGTCGGGTCTTCGCGGCGAAAACGTTCGAGAGCTTTGGCTAACTTGTCGGCATCGTCGCGGTTTGCAGGTTCGACCGACAGCCGGATCACAGGATCGGCAACGTAAATATTCTCCAACGTGACGTTAATGCCGTCACCCAAGAATGTGTCACCGGATGCACAGTCCATACCCACGATAGCGATAATATCGCCGGGGCCAGCTTCGTCGAGGTCTTCACGATCATTGGAGTGCATGCGGACCATGCGCCCAAAACGGGTCCCTTGACCGGTACGAGCGTTGGTATAGGTTTCACCCTTCCTGATCGTTCCCTGATAGATGCGAGTGTAAGTCAACTGTCCAAATTGTTCGACAACCGTTTTGAAGGCCATGCAGACCAATGGGTCATCAGCATTCTTGGAAAGTGGGACTCGTTTTGCTTCCCCATCTTCTCCAAGAGAGCTGACATCGAGTGCCGTCATATCACGATCGAGAGGTGATGGGAGATAATACTCCACACCATCCAGCAACTCTTGAACACCTTTGTTTTTGTAAGCCGACCCCATCATGACCGGTACAATAGTCTGATCGATGGTGGCAAGTCGAATAATTTTGCGAAGATGCTTCTCGTCGATTTCTTCTTCTCCGAGAACCGCTTCCATCAACGTATCGTCAAACATGGAAACTTCTTCGAGCATGTGAGCCCGAGCAGCTTTTGCTTTTTCGACCAAGTCTTCAGGAATCTCTTCGTAGCGAATATCTTCTCCCTGTTCACCATCAAAGAAGGCAGCCTGCATTTTAATGAGGTCCACAACGCCTTTAAAATCGGCTTCACTTCCAATGGGAATCTGCAACGGAACGGCATTCGCTCCCAGCTTGTCTTTGATTTGTTCAATGACACTGTCCGAGTCGGCACCGGTACGGTCCATCTTGTTGATAAACGCAATACGGGGAATGCCGTAGCGTTTCATTTGACGGTCGACCGTCAATGATTGTGATTGCACTCCACCGACAGAGCAGAGCACCAGAACAGCACCGTCGAGCACGCGAAGTGAACGTTCCACTTCAACGGTAAAGTCGACGTGACCCGGTGTATCGATGATATTAATCGAGGTATTTTTCCACTCGACACTGGTGGCTGCCGAAGTGATCGTGATTCCACGTTCCTGCTCCAGCTCCATGTGGTCCATCGTCGGACCTCCACCGCCGCTGCGAACTTCCACAATTTTGTGGATACGACCCGCGTAAAACAAAATCCGCTCGGTCAGGGTGGTTTTCCCTGAGTCGATGTGGGCCGAGATACCAATGTTCCGATGCTGGGCCAGTTTCTTCATAACTCTGTGGCTCTACTTAACAAAATACATACGAATTCGTCAGTCACCCACGTGACCGACAGTGATTGTGTCGCGGCTGCCACCTTATTCAATTTGTGATGGCTTCATCAATAGCTTGCCGCAGCCTGACTGTGTAAAGACCGTGTTTGCAAAAGTAAGACATGGGACCGGGGATCGAGGCTCACCCGGAAGCAATCAGACTTGCAAGGTCTTTATTCAAGATCGTTGAATTTGATCATCTATGACCGACACACAACAGACTGGAATATCGTAGCGGGCATCGAGAAATCTGGAAAGGGGAACGAGGATGTTCCAACCCGAGCTTTCAACGTTTTTTCAGGATTTTATGAATAAAAGCCAAGAAATCCGGGAAATTTCATTCTATCTACAAAAAAAACGAGACAGAGCTAAAACGAGTAGCTCTGTCCCGTGGACAATTTCATTTCAATCCAGCAGCTACGGCTCTCAGCCTTCCAGAGCTTGCTGAGCGGCTGCAAGTCGAGCAATTGGAATACGTCGAGGTGAACAGCTCACGTAGTCCAGACCGATTTCATGGCAGAAGAAGACCGATTTGGGATCACCACCATGTTCTCCACAGATACCGATTTTCAGGTCAGGACGTGTCGCACGACCGCCTTCGACGCCAATCTTCATCAGCTTGCCAACACCGGGCTGATCGACTGTCTGGAACGGGTCGGCTGGAATGATGTCGTTTTCCAGGTAGTAACCAATGAACCCTTTATAGTCGTCACGGCTCATGCCGAGAGTCGTTTGTGTCAGGTCGTTGGTACCGAAGCTAAAGAACTCCGCCTTTTCAGCGATATCTGCAGCGGTCAAGGCGGCACGTGGAATTTCGATCATCGTGCCCACCGTATACGAGACTTCGACACCTTGTTCTTCGAAGACCGTTTGAGCGGTCTTGCGAACAACGGCTTCCTGATTATCGTATTCCGTTTTGAACCCTGCGAGCGGAATCATGATTTCTGGATGGACATTGGTGCCTTCCTTTTTCAAACCGCAAGCCGACTCGATAATCGCACGGACCTGCATTGCAGTGATTTCCGAGAACACGATTCCCAAACGGCAACCACGATGTCCGAGCATAGGATTAACTTCAGCCAATTCTTCGACACGTCGGCGAACTTCATCCGGAGACACACCAAACGCTTCAGCCAGCTTCGGTCCGAGAGTCGGATCGTCGTGCATGTGGTGTTCCGAAAGGAACTCATGCAACGGGGGATCGAGCAGACGGATCGTGACAGGACGGTCTCCCATGGTTTTGAACAAATGCGTGAAGTCATCACGCTGGAAGGGCAGTAATCTTGCCAGAGCATTCGCTCGGTCTTCCGGCTTGGTTGCGAAGATCATCTCGCGAATTTCGTCGAGGTGATCGAAGAACATATGCTCGGTTCGACAGAGACCAACGCCTTCAGCCCCCAACTTAACAGCGGCTTCCGCGTCATCTGCTTCGGCGTTGGCACGCACTTTGAGACGACGATTTTCGTCAGCCCATTGCATGAGTTGAGCGTAGCGACCGAAAGTTTCGGATTCTTCGGGCTTCTTTTCGCCCATCAAAACGTCCATCACTTCGGACGGCGAAGTTTCAATCTTTCCTTCGAAGATTTCTCCTGAGAATCCATCGATCGAAATCCAATCGCCTTCCTTCAAGACAGTGTCACCGACCGTCAATGTTCCCGCTTCGTAATTGATATTCAAGGCCGAACATCCACAGACGCAGGTTTTGCCCATCTGGCGACTCACGAGTGCCGCGTGAGAAGAAGCACCACCGAAGGCGGTCAAAATCCCATTAGCGACTTTCATACCCCGAAGGTCTTCCGGGCTGGTTTCTTTGCGAACCAGAATCAATTGTTTGTCGTTATCAGCGTTCCATTGTTCTTCAGCATCTGACGCATGGAAAACAATTTGACCAGTTGCCGCACCAGGTCCGGCGTTGATCCCCTTGGCAAGAAGTCGATCCGATGATTCGGCAGCTTGCTTGGAAGCAGGATCGAAGATCGGTTGCAACAACTGATTCAGGTCGTCAGCCGGGATACGTTTCTTTTCGAGGGCTTCTTGTGGAGTAATGAGCCCTTCGTTGACCAAGTCGACTGCGATACGAACGGCAGCAAAACCGGTTCGCTTCGCATTACGTGTCTGCAACATCCAAACCGTTCCGTCTTGGACGGTGAACTCGATGTCTTGGACTTCTTTATAATGTTGTTCGAGTGTTTTGCCGATGCTATCGAGTTGCTCGAAGGCTTTCGGCATCACATCAGCTAATGTTTCTTCCACACGCTCCGGCTTACGAGTTCCAGCAACAACGTCTTCACCCTGAGCGTTGATCAGGTAGTCGCCGCAGAATCCTGGAGTTCCATCTGAACAGTTCCGAGTGAGTCCCACGCCGGTCGCACAGGTGTCTCCCAGATTCCCGAAGACCATCGCTTGCACGTTGACAGCGGTTCCCCAACTGTGAGGAATTCCATACTGACGACGATAAACCATCGCCCGGTCATTCATCCAGCTACCGAAGACGGCACCAACACAGCCCCAGAGCTGTTCCATGGGATCATCGGGAAATTCAACACCTGCATGTTTTTTGATGACTGCTTTAAACTCACCCACAATCGTTTTGAGTTGATCGACAGACAGGTCTTTTTCGTGATCAACGCCGGTCGCATGCAATTCTCGTTCGAGAATTTCTTCAAAGAAATCCGGGTCGGTTTTCTTTTCGGGTTTGAGTTCCAGAACAACGTCACCGTACATCTGGATCAATCGACGATAACTGTCCCAGGCAAAGTGCTCGTTGCCAGATTGTTTGGCCAACGCGAGAACAACACTTTCATTCAGACCGATATTCAGGACCGTGTCCATCATTCCGGGCATTGATTCCCGAGCGCCAGAGCGGCAAGAGAAAAGGAGTGGATTCTCGGCGTCACCGAATTTTGCTCCCATAGTTTCTTCCACCATGGCAACAGCCGCATTGACCTGATCAGCCAACTCGGGCGGGTAATTACGCTCATTGTCATAAAAATAAGTACACACCTCTGTTGTGGCAGTGAACCCGGCAGGAACCGGCAGGCCAATATTGTTCATTTCGGCCAAGTTGGCCCCTTTACCACCCAGAAGTTCTTTCATGGTAGTGTTGCCATCAGCTTTACCACCACCGAAGAAATAGACGTACTTGTTATCCGACATTGAAATTTCCTTTTGTGCTGTCTCTAAACAATGTCCGCCCGAACCCTCCATTTGGAGGTGATACAGATCGGGAGCGGATCCGAATGGTCTCACTCGAAGTTCCGAAAAGCTGGTCTACGCTTGTGCAATTGCCACATCGTCAGTGACGATAATAGGTTACGTCACCACACGGCCTTCGAAACATGATGCGGCCTCGCTCGTAAAAGCAGCCACTCAAGAGGTTGAGAGACTAGCTACCAGCGTATCAGTCGTCAAGGGAACGGGATTAGAGAGGATTATGCCGATTTTTCGATGCACAAGAAAGAAACGAAGGCCCTGAGCAAAATCAGATGCTTGACTCAAAGCCGTTTGGAAGCAAGAATTGTTATATCAAGAGGTTACGCATTCTCGACCCTTGGTGCTCTGTTCTCATTCCTGTTCAGGAAAGATTAAAAATGCTTGCGCAGCTCATCTCCACAAAAGGGGATCGCACGATTCGGATCACCGATGATATCACCGTCGTCGGCCGCAGGCCCGAAGTTTGCGACTTGGTGATCCCCAGTGACAGCATTTCAAAAATTCATAGCGTGATCTCAAAAACGGACGGGCTGTTATTTGTTCGTGATTTGGGAAGTACCAATGGTACCCGTGTGAATGGACAACGCGTGACGCGGGGTGCATTGTTACCAGGCGATGAACTGGCGTTTGCCAGTATCAAGTTCAAAGTCCATCTCGGACCCTCTGATGATTCGGATGACGATCTGGTCGGACACGGTGATCGAACGGAAATAATTCCCGCATTTCCCTCTCTCCAAGAATAGTTCGACGAAGACAGCGTGGCAGACATTCCCTCCGTGGAAGACAGCAACTAGATTGTCCGTATCCACCTTCTAAGAGGCAATTCTGAGTTCAGACTCATTGGCATTGAGGGAGACGATGGAGATCCCCAGTTTATCTGCCAGCCCGTAGACTTCGTCCTGATCGAGTACAATGGTATGTCCACTTTCGATCGCCAAAACTCGTCCACCCGCTTCATGCATCGTCTGAATGGTTTGCAAACCAATCGTTGGTACATCAAACCGCATATCCTGTTTCGGCTTGGCAACCTTAATCACTGTAAAGCCACCCTTACGGCATAATTGGCCCGCCCGCCGAATACACTCATCAGTGCCTTCAATGGCCTCAACAGCCACAACCGCACGGTCAGAAACAACAATTGATTGACCTACGTCAAGACGCCCCATTTCCTTGGCAAGCTCCCAACCGAAGTTGATATCTTTCCACTGTGAAGATGACGGGTGTCGTTTAGTGAGGAATCCGTGTGTCACGAGTAGCTCCGGGCAATAATCAAGGGCAGACTCAAAATGAAATCCGTCGCGTGAAAATTCTTTAATCACGGCGAGCAGCATCGTATCATCTTTACGATCTCGAGAAGCATATTTCCACATCATGTGGATGGCTCTCCAGTCGGGAAGATGTCGAACCCAATTGAACGGGTGCAGTAAAACCTTCTTTTCTATCTTTCCTGCCATCACGACCGACGTAACCTGCTTACGCTTGAAGACGCTGATCGCCTTACCGATTCGCCCCAGCGACCCGACATACATGTAGTCGCTATATTCCCGTAATTCTTCAGAGACCATTCCGGTCGGGCCAACGGTAATAATCTCGTGTCCCTGACGACGAGCGGCTTCCGCAAAAACAATAGGAAATCGTCCCGCACCGGCAAGTAAGCCGATCCGTTTTCCGGGTACGCGATAGGGATTGTGTTTGGCATCCTGCGTCATAGGTATCACATTAGGCGGCAGGTTTTTGTATTTGGTCATTATCAAGTTGTTGCTGTAATTTTTGCAGTTTCTTTTCCAATTGTTTCAATTGCGAGCGCATCTCAGGTAGTTTGCGAGCCGCCATCACCTGTCGGATTGCTTCCGATTCAGGAATCGCAGGAGCTCCCAGGTAGGTCTCTCCTCCGGGCAGATCTTTATGAACTCCAGCTTTCGCCCCGACCACGACTCCATCAGCCAGATGGACATGATCGGCCACTCCCACTTGACCGGCACAGATAACGTAAGCACCCGTTGTGACCGAGCCCGCAAAACCAACTTGTGAAACCAAAATGTTATGTGGGCCAAGTTGGCAGTTATGGGCAACCATCACCTGGTTATCGATTTTGCTTCCGGTGCCGATTCGTGTGGAATCGAGAAAGCCGCGATCAATGGTCGAGCAGGCACCGACTTCAACATCATCTTCTAAGACGACATTGCCGTAATGTGGTATTTTCAAATGACGTCCGTCTTTCTGCAGATAACCAAAGCCATCCGCACCAATGACACAATTCGCATGCAAAGTCACTCGGTTGTGAATTTCCATGCCGGGGTAAATCACGACATTCGAATAAAACAGACAATCGTTGCCGATAATCGTCCCACGTCCAATGACGACTCCTGCAGAAATTTCGCAACGGTCGCCGATCACCACATCATCTTCAATGGTCGCGCCAGCATGAATGTTGGTTTCAATTCCGATTGAAGCAGAGTCGGCAATATTCGCGGCCGATGAAATTCCAACCGTTGAGCGGTCAGGAACACTCACAAACTCGGTAATCACCTCCAGAAACGCAGATTGAGGATCATCAACGAGTATCCAGGTGCAATCTGAGTCACGCTTTTGAAGTTCTTCTGCCCAGGAACTGGCAATGAGAATTGTCCCTGCCTGACACGACTCCATACTTTTGAGTGATTTTTTGTCTTTATAAAACGTAAGAGTGTCGTGCCGAACATTCGCCAGCGTGACGGCATCGGTAATCACCCTGCTTGGCGAACCCAGACATTGAGCCTGTAATATTTCGGCAATGTCTGCGGCAGTACGAGGCATTGGATGACATCCTTGTCGATCACTAGGGGAGGGCATAACGCAGTCAATACGTCCCGAAATACGCTTCCTTGCGCATCGAGTCTGATCTTAGATAGCCCAAATCGATAATTCTCTGCAAGGTCAATCCAGGCAAGGGGATGGATCTGGTAAGAATTGTTTGCAGCAGTCCACTGGGGGGATCTTGGCCGGATGGCTTTGCGGCTTGACCAAATTTGGCTATTCTGGACCATTCAGCGGCTGAACCGGACGGTTGCTTAGCGGTTTAAACCCTTATCTCGTTGTAAGATAAAGTCGCACAAGAAGTTTAAAGT
>JAQWSQ010000101.1 GCA_029243145.1 Planctomycetaceae bacterium
AACCAAATGTGGAATCAGCGTTCAATCTTCATTTCAAACTCTATAGAGCCCTAGCCACCCACCAAAAAAGCCAGAGAGGGTGAGGCTTCTGCCGAACAACTGTTATCAACAACGCAGGGTGGCCCGGCCAAATTATTGGCCGGGTGATGAAATCACAAGATGTCTCATCATGATCGTTTAATTGTGTAAGAGATGTGGCAAACACAATTCGTTACCGCATGACGCATCATCTTGTCGCGTTGCGACACGCCCTGTTCAGGACGTGCCACCCAAACGGCCACGACAGAAATCTCGATCCGCGGTGAACTCCTTCACGATCAATTGACCGGGGGCTTCCGTTTCACGGAGCGCCCCCGCCACCACCCTGTTGCAACAAGCAAACGGTGCTACCCGCTCCGATTCGGTTCATTCTTTCTCTGCGCCGCCGCGCCTCTGCGTGAGTCAACTTCTTTCACTGGGGCTATGCTTATCTTCCGAAACACATAAACGACTTGTGAAATGAGAGTTCAGTCTTCTTTGCACGTGTAATAGAGCCCCAGCCACACAACTCACAAATTCTCTGTGGTTGAACTGCCCATCCCTCGTGAAGAAGGAGATGCGATTTCTAGCGCGTTCGGCCTTGCTTCCTCGCTCTGCTCGGCGGACTTCACTTGCTCGTCTGAGGGCTATGAATCGCTTTGCGTCAAATCAAAAACATCGCTCAAACTCGTCTTGCCAAACACTTACTACCAGAGTTACCGTTCGTGGTTCGCCTGACGGCGACTCGATCTTTGGCAATTTGAACGTCATAACAACCGGTTTATAAGAGTTGGGTGCCATGCTCTCACCGCAACGCGGGGTGAGCATGCTTGCGCAAACGGCTCAAGAAACGAATCGCGTGTTGAAGAATGACGACCGCTGCAACGTGAGAAAGGAGGCGATCTCGCGTGACGTGGAAGATGCGTTCACGGAAAAAGCAGTATCTCTTCAAAGGGAAGCGATCTTCGCAAACTAAGTCGAGCTAACGACTTGCTCAAGGGTATGGAAGATTCGGAATCAAGATTCGGGAAGATTTGATTCAACATTTGGTCAAGATTCGGTTGAGGTGTGTCCCCGAATTTCCGAATCTTGACATCTTGAAATGGCTGTTCAACGTTTAGTAATTCACGTTTACAGACTGCATTATGACTCCGCAAAAACCGTCAGTCGAATCACCCAATCGGTTGCAGTGGGCACTTCGATAAAACGTATGTTTCTTCGGTGGCGTGTTCGTCTTCGAATTCGACCGTCACGGTACGGCGTGCTCCGAAACCGTCAATTTTGAGTACGGTGCCTGCTCCCATGCGGGGATGTCGGACTCGGCTACCGATCGCGAAACCGACTGGCAATTCTTTGCCACCGGTGGTGCCATTGAGGAGATCGGCACCGGTCATCATTTTGGGGAGACCAATCTGTTTGAACGGCTGGGGAGAATCGTCACCCTCTTCATTGGACAAATCGCGTCGTCGGCGAGTTTTCTCCAACAACTCTTTCCAATCGAGATCGGGAGTCGAATGTTGTGTCGATTCATTCTCGCGCGTGATGGTGAGATCCATCTCGTTCAAGAAGACACTCGTAATGGTACTTAGTGGCCGGCCTCGAAACTCTCGTTGGGATGTCCGAGTGAGATACAGCGTTTTTTCGGCCCGCGTCATGCCGACAAACAGTAGCCGGCGTTCTTCTTCGAGTTCGCGGAGTTCTCCCGATTCGAGCGCCCGTTCGTGAGGCAACAGATTCTGTTCAACCCCCAACACAAAGACGACGGGGAACTCCAAGCCTTTGGCGGAGTGTAAAGTCATCAACGAAACTTGACCGGACGCTTCATCGATCGAATCGACTTCTGACGCCAGAGACGTTGATTCCAGGAAGCGTTGAATCGGGCCGGCATCGTCTATCGCTCCTTCTTCACTCTCTAACTCTTCTTCATAAGCTCGATCGAATTGACTGGCGGCGGTCAACAACTCTTCCACGTTCGCCAAGCGTTCATGATCTTCTTCCAGGTCACTATACTTCCACTGGTCGAGATACCCGGTTTGTCCGAGCAGATCACGGAGCAAGTTTTCGATACTGCCATCAAACCGTTCGTTAAGGTTCATCAAGACCGAGGCAAACTTTCGAGCGGCTCCCACGCCGCGTTTCGCCATACGGGGAACCTCTTTCGCACGGATGCAACTTTCGAGCAGATTGATGTTGTGTTCGCGTGACGCAGCGATGAGCCGATTTTGAGACGTTTTGCCGATGCCTCGCAGCGGATTGTTGATGACTCTTTGGAATGCGGCGACATCGTTGGGGTTATGGAGCAGTCGCAGATATCCGAGGACATCTTTAATTTCGGACCGATCATAGAAGGAAACACCCGATGCCACTTGATAGGGAATGCTGTATCGTGCCAACGCTCGTTCGAGTGCGCGAGAGAGTGCATTTGTCCGGTAACAAACCGCAAAGTCGGACCAGGTGCGATCTCCCGAATCGACAGCCTGTTTCATGATCTGGGCGATGCCGTCCGCTTCGGTTCGCTCATCGTCAAACCATAAGAGTTCAACCGGCATCCCTTCTTCGTTGTCAGTGAGGAGTTCTTTGTGAAGCCGTTTGATGTTGTGTTGAATCAAACTGTCGGCGGCTTTGAGGATTTCTTTCGTGCTGCGGAAATTGTGTTCGAGCCGTATGACTTTTGTGTCGGTAAAGTCTTGTTCAAATTGCAGGATGTTCTTGATGCGGGCGCCGCGCCAACCGTAAATCGATTGGTCGGGATCGCCGGTGACACAAAGGTTTTGCACATTGCAGGAAAGACCCCGTACAATCATGTATTGCACGAGATTGGTATCTTGGTATTCGTCAACCAGGACGTAGCGAAAGCGACGATCGAGTTGTTCCCGAACTTCGGGACATTCATTGAACAACTTAACCACATGCAGCAGCAAGTCATCAAAGTCGACGGCATTGGCTCGAAGCAGCGCCTGCTGATAAGCAGGATAGACCCGGGCGACAATCGCATCGTAGTGATTGCCGACCATCTCTTCATGTTGAGTGATATATTCTTCCGGCAGAACGAGATCGTTCTTCAACCGACTGATGCGAGCACCGATTTTGTGTGGAGGGAAATGTGTTGTTGAGATATCAAGGTCTGCCATCACGGCGCGCAGAAGTTGCCGTTGGTCGGACGTATTGAAGATGGTGTAGTTGGGTTGCAGTCCCAAAGCGGGTGCATGTTGGCGAAGCACACGAGCGCAGAAACGGTGAAACGTGCTCACCCATACACGAGCACCGGGCAAGAGGCCTTGAACCCGTTCAGCCATCTCGTTGGCGGCTTTGTTGGTAAACGTGATGGCGAGCACTTCCCACGGATTGACGCCATGATGCACCAGATGGGCAATTCTGCGCGTAATGACTCGTGTTTTTCCCGATCCTGGACCGGCAAGTACAAGTAGAGGCCCGTCAACGTGTGTGACGGCATCTTTTTGAGGTGGTGTGAGGTCACTCAATCCAAGCACGCGGTTTCCAACTCCTTCCGGACATGTCATTTAGCTCCATCGGCAGACTTTCATCCAGTGTGTGATTGTACTGATTTGAAATTCAAATCGCGACCAATCTCGGGAAACTCGCCCGATTTCGAGGGAGAATCTCTATGGTTTCACGGGGGAAAATCAGCCTTTGTTAGTCTGGGGTGATTGCACAATATATTTCCGAGAGCTAGAATAAGGGAAATATGTATTGACTGGTCAGAAGCCGCATAATCCTCAAAGTTGACCGGACTCCTCTGTTTCGGAAAAAGATTTTACATCACCGAAAACAGCGGGTTTCCTCCAACAATATGAACCCTGCAAAACGTCGATAGGATCCCTTGGACCCTTATCCGACAGGAGGGTTGCGAAAAGGCTTCTGCCCGATGGATCGGGTCAGGTCTGAATTCAGATCATCACTGACGCCAGTCAATGGAGTGACTCATGCTGACTACCTCTGAAGGATCGAGAAGCACTATGCTCGTTCTGCTGAAACCCGCCTTAATTGCTGTCGGAGTCGGACTCTCCTCCCTGTTCGGACTCATTCAAACCTCCACCGTTGCCTGGACATCGGCTGAAGCCGACGCTCCCGGACTCGCTGGAATTCTTTCCGAAGAACCACCCACCGGATTGTGGGAAGATGACTTCCTCACAACGGGTGAGACTTGGGAAGAGTGGGCTATGGCGGCCTCCGAAGATGTGATGAATTTGTACGCAGTTGAAGACAGCGTCCCTCTTAAAGAGCAGGCCGAATTACTGGCAGCGGTCGCCGGTCGTCTCAAAACGATTGAAACGGCATTGGCCGACAGTGATTACGAAGCCATTCACGAACCATTGGCCGTAATTCATGGAAAACTAAAACCACGATACGATCTCGCAAAAGCGATTTTCGAGACCCTCAAACTGAATCCTGCCCAGGCAAAGATCGATCAGTTGAATGCGGATCAAAAGAAAATCGCGAATCAAATCAAGAAAGCCATCAGCTATCTTGAGGGTCTCGATGGAGGTGAGGCATGGGCGAGCTATTTGAAACTGCCCGAAACTTCTGACTCACTCGCCAAGGCGAAAGGACCGAAAGAAGTACTCGCTGCCGTGAACCCGATTGCAAAGAAGATCAATCAACGAAGCAATCTGGCTGACGAAGTTCAGCAATCGTTTCTTGGTGAAAAGCCATTTTTGCAAGTGGTGGAATCCGTGAATGCTTATCGCAAGACCAATCAGATGAAGGTCGAAGCGAAAGATATGACCGCGTTGCGAGCTTCGTTAGCGGCACTCGTCGCTTCCATTGAAGAATACCACGAATCTCTTGCGTCTCAAGATGCGGCCGCAGTGATCAAAGCTCTGGATTCCGTGAAGTCTCAGGCATTGGATGGTGGTGCGAAAATTGCATCAGTCGTGCAAGCTCATTATCTCAACTATAACCTGCACATTGTGGCTCATGAAACGTTTCTTGATAAAGTGGTTCGCGATAAACACAACGAATCCAGTCAAGTCAGAGATTATGTCTTGGGAGCCAGTGTCAGCGGAAACCAGAAGACAGAAACGACCGTCGGATTAGACGTGAAAACCAGCAATGACGGTATTCTCTTTGATTTGGTCCTCAGTGGCGTGACTCGCAGTAACACTGCCGGAGTGACACCACAGGCAACTGTTTTCACCGCCGGTCGATATAACTTCACCGGACGCAAACAAATCTTTTTCGATGGTGATTCGTTCGAAGTCGGTCCAGCACGTGTGAGTGTGCAGGCTCGAAATAATACCTACGCTGCTCGCACGAAGTTGGATGGAGTGCCGATCTTTAGTGGTATTGCTCGCGGCATCGCCAAGAACGAGGCTGCCAAGCGACGACCGCAATCGGAAGCGATTGCACGCTCGAAAGTCACTCAGCGAGTTGAGCCTGAATTCAACGCACAAGCTGATGAGCAATTCGCCAAGGCGACCGATGATTTGAACAACGGCTTCTACAAAGGTTTGCGTGAAACCGGATTGTTCCCTTCCGCTCGCAATGTTAAGTCGTCTGAGACTCATATCTTGATGGATACTCGCACGATGGCACCGGGAGAACTGGGTGGTAGTCGCTCGGTTAAAGTTCCTTACACGGGTTTAGGTGCTTCGGTCGATCTTCATCAAACCGCCGTCAATAACACATTCGCCCGAATGGACATCGCCGGGAAAACGATGACCGACAAAGAGTTTGGCACTTATCTGCGAGACTTCTTCAACAAAGCGTTCGGGCTGAACCTGACGGACAAGAAAGCCGATGACGAATCCTACGATGATAGTGATGACGAACCTACTGTCTTCATCTTCTCAAAAGAAGATCCGATTCTGATTCAGTTCACTGAAAATGAAGCCATTCTGACCTTGAGTGCTGGTTTGGTCCAAAAAGGGGACGATGATATTCCGACGCAACGAATTTCGGTCCCTCTGACTTTCGTTGTCGAAGGTGATAAGATCATCATGGAAGCCGGAAAAGTCGGCGTCAGTCCTGTCGATAAACCGGAGAGCCTACAATTACAAATTGCTCGTGCCGGCATCATGCGAGGAAAAATTGGTGGTGCGATCAAACGGGAAGAACTCGACGCCAGCATCGATCTCGCTGAAAAGAACGATGATCCCGACGATGATAAAATCATCACCATTAAGGAAATCAGCTTCCTGAACGGCTGGGCTCGCATTATCGTTGAGTAGTCAATCTGATTGAGGATTATGACAAACACCGGCGCGACTTTGGTTTCGCCGGTGTTTTTTTATGCGCCCAACTCGTCCACAGAATTCAACTTACAACCGCTCTTGCCTGAATTGAACGAACATTCTACAAATGGAGTCCTCACCTCGCGGCATTCGTTCGCACACCATTTCACACGACAACTATCACTATTCAATCAAGAATCGACTCGCATGGATTCCGTTCCGGATTTCATTCAGTTGGCGAAAACTCGCTGGCAACTAACATCGTTCGTGCACCGCGTGATTGCGGGAGTCGCGACGTTTGTTTTGCTCGCGGGCATTCTTCTCATCAGCCATCAAACCAGTCATGTCAATTATGTTCCTCTATCATTAGGGAAGCAGTTTTCCCTCGAAGAACTCAGCAATATCGAAATCTCCCTTCGCGAACAGCAACTCACTTCATTCAAACGTGAGGGGCAACAAATACTTGTCCCGGAAGAAGAACAAACCGCCTACGACGCTGCATTGCTAAAAGAGAATCAACTTCCACAAGACTGGGCTTCGGAATGGGAAGCGAAGTACGAGCAGACCAATCCTTTCACCAGCTCGCGTAAGTTGCAGATGCTCAAAGAAATATCATTGGCCAAGGAACTGAAAAGAATCATCCAGGGGCTCGATGGAATTGCGGAAGCGAATGTGGTGTGGGCTGAAACTGAAACTTCGACTTGGCCCGCACGTGGGCAAAAAGTGACTGCTTCTGTCAACATTCGTCCTCAGCCAGGTCATACACTTTCCGATCAGACGATTCGTGCGATTCAATTTTCTGTGGCCAATATGGTCCCCAATCTGGAACCGCAAGATGTTGTGGTGCTCGATTACGCAGCCGGACGGCATTATCAAATGCACCCTGAACAGGCACGATTCGAAACGGATCTCGATCAATGGATTGACCGGGAAGTGTTACGATGGCAATCGACATTGTTACCTGCACTTCTCCATCATTGGCCGGAATCGACGCTCAGCGTCAATCCACAATTGGAATCATTTCGCCAAACTGCCTGGCAAATGACGACATCGCAGACTCTCGGTGTTCCACAGTTACGATCCATCGAACAAGAGTTGCGACATCGATTCCCCGAATATCTGTCGCTTAATATTGATCTTCCCGAAGGCACAACACCGACTGGCGAGATGCCGTTGGAGTCAGAAATTCACGCCGCGTTGATCGGTTGGCTTCCGGCGTCTTTTCAAGAACGTCAGCTTTCCATCAACGTGTCGAAAGCGGAAGACTTCCCTCTTACTTCAGAAGTTGCGACACCCAAATTCTCTGCGAAATCCTGGCAACCAGTAATTATGGTGAGCCTCGCGGGAGCCTTTCTGTTTGTGGTGAGTCGAAAACTTCGGGGGGACAACCATTCTTCAGTGATATCATTGGAGGCAGAGCCGATCGAGTTGGAACGTTCTGAAATCGATGAGGATCGCACCATCGAATCGGTGGAACCTCCGCCCTTGCAGTCTCTCACTGTTAACCCATTGGGTGATCCCGAAATGGTTGCCGATGTCTTGAAACAGTGGTTGGGTCAAACTCAAGCGACGACATCCGCCAGCGAACAGGATGTGAAGTGATGGACGATCTTCAAAAAGCGGCACAGTTGTTGAAACATCTTTCGGTTGCTGATCGTACGCAGATTCTTTCGCAACTTGACGATATTCAGCGAACGGCCCTGGAAACACACATTGAGAATGTCACTGATGTTTCGCAATCCGAATTAGTGGGGATTGTTGCCGAGTATCAAAACTGGTTACGACAGTTGCAATCCACTGAGGCAAACAATAAATCAGCAGAGAGCCATGCGGATGACGTTCAGTATCTCACAAACTCTCGCGATCTCGTTCGACTGACCGAACTTCTGACGACCGAACCGGGAACTATTCAAGCGGCCGTCTTGTGTCACATCGAAGAGCAAACGGCTCGTCAAGTCTTTCATGCATTGACTGAAGAACAACAAACCGATCTTGTCGAGAGACTTCCCGAACAACGAGCAATTTCTCCGTTGGTCTGGGACGAATTATCTCTCTCTCTTAATGAGACGACAGATTCCACTGAAAACACACCACACAAGCGAGGGCAACAGTTGCTCACACGTTTGATTTCCGACGCAGATGCGGATGTCGTCTCCGAAGGTCGATTGATGCCAGCGGAACAGGAACTTGTGGAACGCATGAAACACTGAATTTGCTCACCACAACGGTTGCTTGTCATCACTGCTTCCGATTTTCTCGTTCCCTTTTGACTGAACGGGTGGTAATGTAAGCGTATTCTTTACCCCTCATTCTGCTATCTGGGAGCTTTCTGATGGTCGAGACAGTCCGTCGTCTGTTCGAACTTGAACCGGGAGACACGTCTGATTTCTTTGTGTTACTCGTCGCGAAAGACAAAGGCAACACCCGCGATGGGAAACCGTATTACCGAGTGACGTTTCGCGATCTGCAACGCACTGCCACCGCCATGATTTGGAACGATACCGGATGGTACGACGACTGCGATCAAACCTGGAAGCCGGGGCATTTCTTCAAAATTCGTGGTCGCTATCTCGAAAACAAATACGGCTCACAGATTGAGATCGAACAGCTTCGTCCGACTATAGAGGAAGACTCCACAGATGGCTTCGATCCGTCGGACTTTTATGAAACGAGCCGACGCGATCCTGTCAAAATGTTTGCTGAACTCGTTGAGATCGCTGCCGAGATTGAAGAGCTACCGCTCTGCGAATTGGTGACACACTTACTGAAAGAGAATGAAGAGCAACTGCTCAAGTGGCCCGCGGCGTCCAAGAATCATCATGCTTTCAGCGGCGGTTTTCTGGAGCATGTTCTCTCGGTCACTCGTACTGCGAATTACCTGGCGGATAAATATCAGGCAGAGTACCCGGCTCTGCAACCACCGTTGTCAAAAGACTTGATGATTGCGGGCGCGGTTCTGCACGACATCGGCAAACTCCAGGAGCTGTCTCATATTCCACCCGTTACAAATTATTCCGCTCAAGGAAAACTGATCGGGCACATCCTGCTCGGTCGCGACATGGTTCGTGATGCGGCGAAAGAAGTCGAGAACCTCAACCCCGAGACTCTCCTACGGTTGGAGCATATCATTGTGTCTCATCAAAACCTGCCAGAATGGGGTTCGCCCATCGCACCACACACTCCCGAAGCTTTGCTCGTTCATTACGCGGATGACATTGATGCAAAGTTCCAGATGATGGCCGGTGCGTTATCGGAAGCACCGATCACAGATGATCCGTTCACGAGCCGGAGTAATCCTCTGCGAAGGTCAATTTTTCGCGGTTTTCCCGAAGAGTAAATTTAGCTTGTCGAACTCGACCACGATTGGAGCGTCAGGGCTTCTAATCGTTGGGGATCGGGGTCGGGAATGTGTTGGATGGCCGCGACGCTCGGAATGCCATCGGCATTGGTTGTGAGTTCCAAAGGTTGCTCTGCCAGATCTTCGTGGTAATATCGACTGCTGGGAAAGATGTCAGCGGGATAGGTGAAGTTGTCCAGCATGGCTAACTCGGCACAAAGCGCGGCGCCCGTACCACTTTCCAACATCCCTCCCACCCAACACGGAATTCCTGCGGCTTGAAACAAATCGTGCATCTTAATGGCGTTGGTCAAGCCGCCCACGCGGGCCGGTTTAATGTTGGCGAATTGACAACTCTTCAGCCGAATCGCCTGTTCGGCACGACGGAGAGAATTGAGACTTTCGTCCAGACAAACCGGTGTTGTGATTTGGGTTTGCAGGTCCGCGTGATCGACGAGGTCATCGTAGGCGAGCGGTTGTTCGATCATGGCGAGATCGAATTCGTCGACTTTCTGGAAGAGGTCGAGATCCGACAATCGATAGCCGCTATTACAGTCAATGTGAAAAATTGCTTCGGGGAAATTCTTTCTGACGGCTGACAACATCTCCACATCCCAGCCGGGTCGAAATTTGAGCTTGATGCGCGGGAACTGTTTTTGGACCGAGTCATCAATCAACTCGAGTAGGTCATCAACCGAGTCTCGAATACCGAAATCATCACCGACGGGAACTTCCGTTCGTGAGGCACCCCAAAGTTCGTGTAAGGGTGTGTTTTCAAGACGTGAGTGTAGCACCCACCAGGCATTATCGAACAAAGCCTTGGCAAATTGATTTCCTTTGAAATGCGAGAGCCGCGACTGCAAATCGTCGCCGGACGCGATCTCTTGATGAATCAGAGTCGGGGCGAACCATTGCTTGGCTGTGAGATACAGCCCTTCGGCATGTTCGGGAGAATAGCAGGGAGCCGCCAGCGGGCAACTTTCTGCCCAAGCGTGAACCGAGCCGGACTCAAGGCGACACAAGATCGAATGGATCTCGGCATCTTCTCCGTAGGCAGTGCGCCACGGATAAATGAGTGGCATCGCCACATGGTATAAATGGATGCGGTCAATTTTCATGCGGGTTTACTCTTCGACAATTGACCAAAATTCGTCTTCGCCATCGTCAACTTTAGGCTTTCGGGAAGGTGGTTGAGGTTTGAGAGGAGGCTTGGGCTTGGTTGGCCTCGGAACTAGTTTTGGACCACCTCCTGAAGAGCTGGGGAGTTCCAGAATATCATCATCCGAAGCGAGTGGTTTAATACTGGGTCGTTTACCGCTGGGTGGAACCTGTTTGGGTTGGGCTTTTTGATTAGGTTTCGGCAACGGCCGGACTTGTGGTTTCTTTTGTTGTTGTGCTTTCGCTTTTTTGGCGGCCGCCATTTTTCGTTGCTGAATCTGTTTTTGCCGAAGCAATTTTTGTTTTCGTGCCTCACTCAATGATCCACAACTGGGGCAAGTCCCTTTGGAATTGAGTGGTTCGCCACAACGATTACACAACGGAACCGGACGGTCGGCCCGGTCGAGTTTATCGGAGATCGCTTTAATCGGAGGTGGGGCTTTGACTTTGGGGGCTGACGGTTGAGGGGTCGGTGGTTTGTGCTGCGGTTTGCGTTGTGGTCTTTGTTTTGAGGGCGTGATTGGCTCTTCGGAATCGTCTTCCAAGATGATCACTTCATCATCAGGAGCTGCCTCCAGATCTATCGCCTCCTCCTCTTTAGGATGATTTACTTCTAGCTGATTGACGGCTGAATCCTTCCGAATGATTTCAGTCGTGGCTTGTTTGCCGCTTTTCAATTCTTTGGCAGAAACGTGAACTTTCGCCTCTTCGTCGTACCGAATTGTGACGGCAATCTCCGAACCTTCGGGTAAATCCACAGGCAGGTCGTCAATCACACAATGTCCGATGCGTGCGAATTCGTCTTTCTCAGTCAGACCGCTTTCGATGACCTGTAAATGGACACGTTTTTGATTGGGGACGACTGTTCCAAAGTTATGGACGGCTTCAGCCGGTAATGAGCTATTGGCAGGCACCAGATAATGGGGAACTCGTTTATCGACTTTCATATCGCGCACAAGAATCCCCAGTGATCGTGCCGTCACACTGACTTGCTTGACCTTCTTCAGGCGTTCACGAGCTTCATCGCCAAGTATCGAGCGTGCAAATTTATTGTTACTGATCAGCATGCCCGCATAATAGGTCGCACCGTGAGCTATCGACTGATCGGGGGAAAGTGACGTGTTGAGAGTCGTTCCACTCAGTTTTTTCAAGGACCCTCGGACCATCGGCATGCGGGAGGAACCCCCCGTTGTCAGTACGGCATCGACGTGTGCCCAACCTCTGTTTTGTTCCTTGAGCAGTTTTTTGGTGACATTAAGTGTCTTTTGAATGAGTGGTTGTGTCACCATCTCAAACTGTGCTTGTTCGACTTGATAGCTCTTGCGCGATCCGCCATGCACAATTGTCAGTGCCGTTTTCTCTCGGACGCTCAAGCTCCGTTTACACTGTTCAATTTCTAGCGACAATGCCTGCAAGCTGGAAGGATCGCTGCGTGGGTCGACTCCAAACTCTCGCGTGAATTGATCGGCCAATGCATTCATAAGGGCGTTGTTCCAATCGATTCCTCCCAAATGTAAATCGCCTGTCGAGGCGATGACTTCGACGGCATCTTTCTTGTAACGCACTAACGAGAGATCGAATGTGCCACCGCCGAGGTCATAGACTAAAATCGTTTGCTCGTCGGCCAGTTCGCTAAACCACATTCCTTCTGAACCCAGAACGTGACACAACGAAGCGGCCACCGGCTCGTTGATAATATCGACACGCTGTAAGCCTGCGCGATGGCCGGCTTCAATCGTATCGTGTCGTTGTTGATCGCTGAACTGGGCCGGCACTGTGATGACGGCTTCGTTAATCGATCCGATTTGCTCTTGAGCGTCGCCGATCAATTTCTTGAGGATCATCGATTCGGCTTCAATGGGCGAAATACGCCGTCCGTCGATGGTCCAAGTTTTTTGGTAATTGCCGATGTATCGCTTGGCGTTCAGGATCACGTCTTGAGGACGCATGATCGCATTCCGAAGCGCCTCGGTCCCCACGACCACTTCATCACCATCGATCAGAATCGCAGAAGGTGTCGAAGATTCACCTTCGGCGTTAGAAATGGTGATCGGCTCGCCATGCTCGTTAAGATAAGCAATGCAGCTATATGTTGTTCCCAGGTCGATGCCAACAGCGTGTGTATTTGTCATAATCTTGAAGGGGCAAAACAGGAGGCGTGAAAAGAGACTCAAAAAGACTCTAGGTTCATGGTATCATTGCAACTCGATGCACTCCAGTACCTTCCCGACCTTGAACTGCTTGTGCGGTTACGATCATGCCGATTCTCCGAATCATTTGCCTGTTTTTACTAACCTTACTGGTCGTCACCTTTCAAATGGCGATGGCCGACGCCCCCGATTACCTAAAGGGAAAAGATTATCAACAGCGACTGGATGATCCGGGACTCGCTTCGCTTTCGGGTTTGAAGCTCCGTGAAACATTGCGCCAGATCGAGCAAGCCTACCATCTTGCCTCTTTTCGGGATCGCCGTATTGACCCAGAACAGACCGTCGAGCTTGCCAAATCGAACGGAGATGTTCGCAAACTTCTCACCAGCATCGGAGAAGCGGTCGACTGTCGGGTCTCTTTTACGGGACAACTTGTCTACGTTGGTCCAGAGTCCAACACTCGATTGTTAAGGAGTTTGATCGCGCAACGAACTCTCGAAATTCGTCGCATGATTCGCGACAGACCAAATTCTCGCTTGATGGTTCCGCAAGCGTTCCTGTGGCCTGTCTTGTCTCAGCCACGCGAACTTGTGATTCAAGTGGCCGCGAATGCCCAGTTCACTATCAATAATCCTGAATTGATCGAACACGATGTCTGGTCGGCGGGCACCATCCCCGAGGCCACCGTTCCTGAAATTCTCTCGATCTTGCTGTTAGGGTTCGACCTGACCTTTGAGATTTCGGAGGACCGGAAATCGATCACACTGGTCCCGATCCCGACCGAGGTTGATTTGTATAATTCGGAGGTCTACACCTTGAAATCGGGAGAAAAGTCGGACAAATGGCAGCGAGTCGCACCGGCCGCAGAAATCTCGGCAAGCGGACAGCGTGTTACAGTCTCAGGTTTGGTCGAAGATCATGAAGCGATTCGCGATCTTCGCAGCGGCAAGAGAGAACTCGACGCCACAGAAGCAATTGCCCTGTTACCACTCTCAAAACGGCGATTCACACTGACCCTCAAAGATGCTCCCGCTGCTGCCGTGTTGAAAGAGTTGGAGAAATCGGGAATCCAGTTTGCTTGGGATCCTCAAAAATTTGCCTCTGCAAAAATTGATTTCAACAATCATGTCATGATTGACGTACAGGAAGTGACGGCAGAGGAGTTCTTCCAGGCGTTACTGGAACCTCTGGGAATCGAGTTTGATGTGAGTGGCGTGACGGTCACCATGCGTCCGAAAGAATAAGATGGCCGCGGAAGAACAATCCATCGAAGGTGGACTCAAAAATGATCCAAATGATGTTTCCCGGTCTTCTTGGAAGAACATCATGATCGCTTTGTATTGGCTGGGACTGATGGGATTATCGGCCGCCGTGATTCTCTCTTTCTTTGCTCGCAATTGGTGGTTCGCGGACCTGTTTACACATTTCCGCGTTCAGGGTTTTCTGTTGGGATTGCTTCTACTTTCGATAGCCGTCTCTTTTGTATATTGGAAATCGGCAGGCTTGGTGACTTTGCTGCTCATCGTCCAAGGGTCGATCATCGCTCCTTATATCCTGCCCCGAAGCCAACCCGTATTACCTGCCTCGGCAACATCGCTCCTGGTATGGAATGTCTACGTTGGTAATCCTAATGTGGAAAAAGTCGTCGAGTTGATCAAAGAGAAAGAGGCCGACGTCGTCGTATTATTCGAAGTTTCTCCCGAACTCGGTGTTCAGCTTGGCGCTCTGCGAGACGAATACCCGCATTTTGAAATTGAGTCGTCCGCTGATGGATTCGGTTCCGCGATATTCAGTCGGCAACCTCTGAAAGAAATTTCCATACGTCGAGTCGGCAACGAATTAGATAATACCGTAGTTGCTCGTTTTGAAGATGGGACAACGTTGGTGGGTGTCCACACTTTGCCGCCGGAGGGTCCTACTTATAGTCGTATTCGCAATCAACAACTCGACGAGTTGGCCGAATTCATCGCGCAACAATCGGGACCGGTCCTCGTGGTGGGCGACTTGAATATCACACCTTGGTCGCCCCACTTTCAGGACTTGCTCCGCGATGCCAAATTAACTGATCCGAGATGCGGGCGCGGCGTGTTGACCAGTTGGCCGAAGGGGAAACCACTCATTCGGATTCCCATTGACCATATTCTCAGCACGAATGAAATCACCTTGGGCGAACTTCGGGTATTCCCTGAAACGTACGGTTCGGATCATCACCCGATTTATTGCCGATGGGCGGTCAAATAGCTTACCGTTTCTGAACACTCAACGCCCGTTTCAAGATGTCAAGATTCGGAAAAATCGGGACACACCTCGACCGAATCTTGACCCGAATGTTGCCGATTCTTGATTCCAAATCTTGTGTACCCTTGAGCAAGTTGTTGGTGTTGTTCGCGTTATGGCGTTCTTCAGTTTGTGAGCGACTATTGCTTTTTCTGTGGACGTTCCTTCCACGCCACGCGAGATCGCCTCCTTTCTCTCGTTGCAGCGGTCGTCATTCTTTAACACGCTATCGGGTTGTAATGACGTTCAAATTGCCAAAGATCGAGTCGCTGTCAGGCGAACCACGAACGCTAACTCTGGTAGAGCTCGTTTGGCAAGATGAGTATGAGCGATCAACTTTTTGACGCAAAGCCGCCAAGCAGCGAAGAAACGCAAAGCGATTCATAGCCCTCGGGCGAGCAAGTGAAGGTCGCCGAGCAGAGCGAGGAAGCGAGGCCCAACGCGCTAGAAATCGCATTTCCTACTTCATGAGGGATGGGCAGTTCACCCTAGAGAATTTGTGAGTTGAATGGCTGGGGCTCTCAACATTATGAAAGGAACATGGAAGTCTGATTACAGAGGCAGCCTTCGTATTTCGGATCACAAGCATAGCCCTAGATGAAAAAAGGGTGGCACTGGTCGGCTTGTCCGCCAGTGAGGATAATGTCTCACGCAGCGGCGCCGCGGCGCAGAGGAAAACAACGAACACATGCGGATCTGGGTGGCGGCGGGCGCTCCGTGAAACGGAAGCCCCCGAATATTGTCCGTAAAGAATTTCACCGCGGATCACGCAGATTTCACGGATGAAACTCACATGCTCACGCGAGCGAGAGCATGGCACCCGAAGACCATCAAGAATGAGGCACCTACCCTGTAAAACGCGCCTACCCCAAACTAAGTGAGTCATCGACGACTACATCAAGATCATCATCAGGTCGTTTCAAATAGACGTAGCTGAGTGCTTCGATCCAGTTCGCCTGATTTTTTACTTTGATCGTGGTTCCTGGCTCAGCATTCAAAATTAGCTCCGCGATTGACTCACCTCGTCTGACGGGATTATTGGCATCATGCCAATTCATTTTGCAGAGGAGACACTGCTTCGCATTCTTGTGAAGGAGATTGTCGCAATATGGGCAAGGCGTTCCATCCACTACAACATGTGGACCATCTCGGTGAAGCCACCAGATCTTTGCCCATCCCGCTGAACACTCGGTTTTGTTCCTGAGTTCACGAATAAACTCAAGAGAATTTATCACTAAGCCCAGCTCATAGATTTCTTCGAGTGGCAGATCAACAAATAGAGGTAGGTAAGTCTGACATCTAGGGCAGAAAAGCCCCCGCTTTGGGAATTGATCTCCCAACTCCAAAACTTCTTTTCGAGTGTAAGGTTCACTTTTCATGGTCAAGAACTCGTCGGAACAAAAATGCTGGGATACGTTGTTTTATCCCAGCCTACGACACGACCGCATCCAATTATTCACCCAGTTCCTTGATTCGGATGTTGCGGAAGCGATAGGTGGCTCCTTTTTCGCCGTGATGTTGAATGGCGATGTATCCGCTGGCATCAACATCGTCTTCATAATCTGTGGTGACAACGCCGTTCACTTCAATTTTGAGTTTGTTCCCTTTGCAGGTCACCCGATAAGTGTTCCAGCCGTTGCGTTTGAGTGCGTCTCGAACTTCGGGCTTCTTGAAATACTCTTTCGACTCGGCTTCGTGTTCGAGTGCCTTTTTATCTTTCGTCCGACCCGATTGGCTCGGCCACAACCATTGACGTCGACCTTCATCGTACAATCCACCCGACCAGCGACGATCTGAACCATCGACTTCTGCCTGGTAGCCGAACACTTTGTTCTTCTCGACATGACAACGGAACATGAACCCTGAGTTGGCTGGTCCTTCAGGCAGATGAACATCACCTTCGAGGACAAAGTCGCCGTATGTCTTTTCGGTGACGAGGAAAAATTTCTTGCTGGCTGACAAATGGATTTCGCCATCGACAACTTCTGCTTCTCCCCACTCGTAAGGATTGTTCCAGCCTTCCAGGTTCTTGCCATTAAACAGTGGCGTCCACTCCTCGGCAGAGAGAGTGGAAATCGTTGAGGACAATACGAGCGTTGCGAGGACGATGAATTGAGAGAATTTCATAGGTGTACTTTCGAGAGTCATTCAGTATGGGTGTCTGTAGCGTAGTGTCCATTATAAACATGTCGCGGGACGATGGGGAGCATGATTCTTCTAGTCGGCCAGTTCTTGCGAATGGTGAATTGTCGAGAGTCGGTCAGCTTCCTCTCGTGAGAAGAACCAAAAGAGGCCCGGTCTCAGCAGGAATTCACAAAGGGTCGAAGTGACCAAGCCACCGAGAATGACAGTCGCGACGGGGAAGAGAATTTCTTTTCCGGGCAAATGCCCACCAATAACCAACGGTACAAGCCCAATGCCCGTCGTGAGCGCAGTCATCAACACTGGCGCCAATCGTTCGAGGCTGCCGCGTAAAATCATCTCGCGAGTGAATCCGTCTTCACGATACAAATGCAGATAATGTCCGATGAGTAGGATGCCGTTTCGAGCAGCGATGCCGCCGAGAGAAATGAATCCCACCATAGAAGCGACCGAAAGTGACTGACCGGTCAGCATAATGGCGGCCACTCCACCGATGAATGCCGCCGGCAAGGCGACGAGAATCTGTAACACAACACCCCATGACGGAAAGCTTGAATAAAGAACCACGCCGATCACAACAAATGCAACGACACTTAACAGCAGGATTCGTTGCGAGGCTTCGCGTTGTGCTTCAAACTGACCTGCATAGACGACGAAATAACCTTCCGGAAGATCAACATCCCGGCGAATTGTTTCTTGGATTTCCTTCACTGCACTTTCCAAGTCTCGCCCCATCGTGTTGACGCGCACGACGATTCGTCGGCGGGAGTCTTCCCGTTGGATGGTGTTTGGTCCGACACCTTGTCGGATGTCGGCGACGGCTCCGAGAGGAATTTCTTCACCGTGAGGTAATTCCATTCGCAATCGTGAGAGCGATTCGTAGTCTTCCCGAAATTCATCATCCAGACGTACCACGAGATCGAACGTGCGTTGGTCTTCCAAAATGATCGAAACAGTGCGTCCGTTGAGAGCCGTTTCGATGAAGTGGTTGACGTACTCTGCCGAGATGCCGTAAAACGCGAGTTTGTCACGCTTCAAGCTGATTCTTAATTGTGGAATGTTCTGTTGTTGTTCGACGACAGGATCGGCGATGCCTTCGATCCCTGAGATCGCCTGTTTGATCTCATTGGCTTCTTGCCGCAAGGTATCAAGATCGTCCCCGAACAACTTGATGGCAATTTGCGCCTGCACACCAGAAAGCATGTGACTGATGAGGTGGGCGATGGGTTGTTCGACTTCGTGTTGGATGCCGGGGATTTCTTCGACCTGTTCCGTTAGCAGTTTGATCAAACCTTCGCGCGATATCCCGCTATCGGGGTTGAGTGAAATGACGTATTCGGCCACGTTGACCCCCATGGCGTGTTCATCTTCTTCAGCTCGTCCCATGCGATTGGTGAATGAAAGTAGCGCGCCCTTGGGGTTTTCTTCACTGACCAAGAGTTTTTCAAATCGACGATCGACCAATTCACAAACTTCTTTCGTGGTCTCCAAAGAAGTTCCCGGCGGTTGGAAAATGTTGACTTGAGCGGCACCTTCATCAAAAGCGGGCAGGAAGTCTTTTCCCATTTGCACGACCGTCATCACGCTAAGGCAGACCAACAAGAATGTCGCGCCGCCGATAGCCGCTAATCCCACAGAAGTCATACTGAGACGAATGAGTGGAGTCATCAGCCATTTGATGCCTCTCAAGAAGAAACCGTCTTTATTCTGCTGAGTGATGGCGGCATTCGAGAGGAGATAATAAGACAGAACGGGCGTGACGGTGAGTGAGACCACGGTCGATGCCATGATCGAGACGATGTAGGCGATGCCGAGTGGTGTGAACAAGCGGCCTTCCATTCCCGTCAACGCAAAGAGTGGTGAGAAGACCACGATCACGAGTACGGTACTGATGATGATGGCCCCTCGAACTTCGCGCGAGGCATCGTAGATCACTTCGAGGGTCGGGCGTTTCTTTTCTTTTTGCGAGTTTTCTTTCAGGCGATGGAAGATGTTTTCCACATCAACAATGGCATCATCGACGAGTTCTCCCAGTGCGACGGCGATCCCTCCCAACGTCATGACGTTGATGGATTGTCCCAGCCAATTGAAAATCAGCGCTGTGGTCATGAGAGAGAGGGGGATGGCCGTGAGCGTGATTAACGTGGTGCGAAAGTTGAGGAGAAACAAAAAGAGGACGAGGACCACTAAAATCGCTCCATCGCGGACCGCCTCAATCACATTTTCGACGCTGTAATCGATAAATTCCCGTTGCTCGTAGGTTGATGTGATCACGACATCTTCCGGCAACCCTTGTCGTATCTCGTCGATGGCTTCGTTAATTTCGTCGGTCAGTCCTCTGGTATCGGCGCCCGGTTGTTTTTGGATGGTGATGACCACGGCATCACGACCATTCACGGTGGAGTCACCTCGCTTGATCTGGCCTCGTTCGACAACTCTGGCTATGTCTGAAATTAGGACGGGTCGAATTTCTCCATGCTTGACGACGACCTGTTCCAATTCCTCCATCGAATTGATGCGACCCAATCCACGTACCAGAAGTTCCTGGCTGTTGCGATTGATGTATCCACCGGTCACATTCAAGTTCGAGTCGGCAAGTGCTTGTTCCACGTCGTGCATGGTCACTTCGTAGGTGTGCATTTTATGCAAGTCGGTGAGAACCTGGTATTGCTTGCGACCACCACCCATCGTAATCACCTGAGAGATACCGGGGATTGTCAATAATCGTTTTTTGACGACCCAGTCGGCTTGAGTGCGCAGGTTGAGCATCTCTTGTTCGGTGGCATCCGCATGCTCGTAATACATCCCGGCGATCATAATTTGACCGAGTAGCGAAGAGATCGGTCCCATTTGCGGATCGATTCCTTCCGGTAAGGTATCGAGAACCGTGGCAATACGTTCTTGGACAATTTGGCGAGCTGTGTAAACATCGGCTGACCAATCGAATTCGACATAGATCAGCGAGAAACCAATGTCTGAGGTGCTGCGAACGGCCATCACTCCATTGGCACCATTGAGGACCGATTCCAGCGGAAATGTGACCAGAGTTTCGACTTCCTCGGGCGCGTAGCCGTGACATTCGGTGAGCAACACAACGCGCGGGCGCGTTAAATCGGGAAGAACGTCAATCGAAAGTTGCGTGGCCGTCACGCTGCCGTAAATCATGATCGCCAGGGAGGCGACCAGAATCATGGGCCTGTTATGAAGTGCAAAGCGAATAACGGCATTCAACATGGGAAGATCGCTTTAAGGGTAGATATTGGGCGACTGGCTAACATGAGGCGATCAGTGGGAGTGTCCGTGGTGGTCGTGGCCTCCACCGCCAGAATCCGATTTGAGAGCGACTTGCAACTGATAAGCTTTATTGACGGCAATCGAATCGCCGGCTTTGAGTTGGCCTCCTGCGGCAATCACAGCGGTTTTGGAGTCTCGAAAGAGAACCTTGACCGGAACGGGTTCAAATTCTAACTCGCTGCCATGATCGTGACCGTGATCATCGCCTTCTTCTTCTGCAGCATGATCGTGTTGAAGTCGCTTGAAGACGAATGTGTTCACACCATCTTCCACAATCGCCGTGATCGGTAGCGGAAATTGTCCCTCGATTACTTTCACGGGGATGGAAATGTGGACCCGCTGTCCCGGTTTGTATCTCCAGGTTCGGAAGACATTTCCATCTCGGTCGAGCGTTTCGGTAAGCACGTCGTTCTTGAGGGGAATGTAAAATCGAAAGGTTTGCGACTCGACATCGACATGGTTGTCGATATAGAGAATTTCAAACCCTTTAACGGTTTCCTCGTACTCCCCCAGGCCGAGTTGTAACGTGACATCCCATTCCCAAGCTTTCAGACGGATCAGATTTTCGATTTCATCTTCAAATGCCTGCCCTTCGACATATAACTCTGCATGCCAAGCGAGATGACTCAGATCATCCCCCGGTCGTACAGATTTCCCCGGAAAGACATCGAGATCTTCGATGGTGTATAGATACGAATCCTGTGTCAAATCTTTAGAACTGTTCGACTTTGGGCTTTGTTGATTGAAATCAGGAACGCGGACCGTGAATTCTCGGAGCAATTTTTCTGTCGAGACGATACCGTCAATTTGTGTGTTGTTGAGTCCTCGTACCAGTAATTCCTGACTGCGGACATCCCGCTGCCCTAGCAATTGTTTCCGTGTGTATTCAAGTTCGAGTTTTTGTTTCCCGGCAATCCCTCCCGATTCGGCGAGTGGTTTCAAACGTTCAATTTCAGACTGGTTGATGTCCAGTTTTTTGAGAATTCCCAGAAGTTCGGATTGAGCGGTGGCAAGTGCTTCTCCAGTGAGCTGCAAATCGAAGAGGGGGTCTCCGGGATTGACGGCTTGTCCGGGAACCGCATGCACGCGGGTGACGATACCATTGACGGTGGTTGAGACGATGTGGCTACTGCGTCCGGGCTTTTCCACGACTGAACCGGGAATGAGAGTCGATTTTCGATACGGTGCCGAGATCACGCGACGCATTTTGAGATCGATCATTTCACGTTGTTCTTTGGTCAGAACAAGAACATTTTCGTGATCGTCGTGGCTATCTTCTTCTTCGCCCTCGGCTTGAGTCGATGCTCGGGGAGTTCCCCAAGGTGCAATGATGCCGACAAGCAGACCGGACGAGAAAACCGTCCCGACAGCAATCAGTCCGACCAGGATATTTCGTTTGACGCTCATAGATGCCAACTTGAAAAGGAAGTTATCGAGAACTAATACGAACCCAAGTCCTTATAATCATTATGGTTACTTATGAGTGCGACGTACAGGCTGAGTCGTGAGAGCGTGAGAATCAAAAAAGCCGAAGTGGAGGGTTCCACATCGGCTTGACGAGAAAGGAGTCGTTTGGCGGGTGTTTCAAATCTGTTGGGAGACCTCAATTCAAGAACGCAATTGAGTGCGACTCTCTTAAGTGTTCCTTTATACCGTTCCGTCTCGGTAGATTCAAATTTTATTCAGGAGTTCACATTGTGTTAGCGGGCGGTCATAATGAGAAATCTATCCTAAATGGTCTCCAGCTAACGAGTTGATATGTATCGACAATTATTGATATTCGCGACAGCACTTGCTCTTTCGGGTTCTCTGTCTGCCTTTGCTGATGACAACGTTCCCAACTATGAACGAGATATTCTGCCAATCTTTAAGGAGCGTTGTACTTATTGTCATGGAGAAAATGAGCAGAAGTCGGGTCTGAGCCTGCATGCGTTGGGACACTTAAAACGGGGGGGAGACCGGGCGGTTTCTGTGGTTCCCGGTAAAAGTGAAGAGAGTTTGCTGTACAAGGCATTGGTTGAAGCTGGTGACATCCCCAAAATGCCGTTGGATGATGACCCGCTTTCCAAAGCCGAGATCGATATCGTCAAAAGGTGGATCGATGCGGGGGCTCCTGGTTGGAAAGAAACTCCTCTCGCCCGTCGGATCGTCAAAACCGACCATTGGTCGTTTCAACCGATTGCCGACCCTACACCTCCTCAGTTGAGCGACAGTTCGCGAGTTCGTAATCCAATCGATCAGTTTGTGCAGCAGAAATTGATCAATGAGAACCTCTCTCCGTCGCCTGAAGCCGACCGTCGGACTTTGATTCGTCGTTTGTCTCTCGATTTGTTGGGCCTGCTTCCCGAGCCCAAAGAGGTTGAAGCATTCGCGAATGACACCAAGCCCGATGCTTACGAACAACTCGTTGATCGGTTGTTGGAATCTCCTCATTTTGGAGAACGCTGGGGGCGACACTGGCTCGATGCCGCCCGCTACGCAGATTCCAACGGTTACACAATCGACGGAGCACGCAGTATCTGGCCGTATCGAGATTGGGTCATTGAGGCATTCAATCGCGATTTGCCATTCGATCAATTCATTATCGAGCAGTTAGCGGGTGACTTGTTACCCGAGCCGACTCGCGAACAGTTGGTGGCGACCGGTTTTCATCGCAATACGTTAATCAATGAAGAGGGTGGGACGGATAAAGAACAGTTCCGTGTGGAAGCGGTTGTTGATCGTGTTTCCACGACGGGGACAGTCTTAATGGGGCTGACTGTTGGTTGTGCTCAATGTCATACTCATAAGTACGATCCGATCACGCAGCGTGAATTTTATGAGATGTTTGCGGTCTTCAATCAATGCGACGAACCGTATCTCGATTTGCCAACTCCCGAACAAGACATTCAAAAAGCAGAACTGACGGCCCAAGTTTCTGCGGCGAAACAGGCCCTCAAAGAGTACACATCGTTGGCCAACAAAGAAGACTCCATCAAAACCGATTCCTGGAAGGTGATCGAGCAATGGCTTTCTTCCCCAGAACGCTTCTGGAAACCGACGCAACTCGCAAAAGTATCTGCCCAAGGAACGACCACCTTTGAGGACCTGGGCGACCACTCGTGGCTGGCGGTGAAGCCCGAGAATCATGAAACATATATTCTGGAATTCGACGCCAATGTCGGGATTTTAAGTGGTTTGCGACTCGAAGCACTCACGCATGATCGGATTCCCGGCAAAGGGCCCGGCTATACGCCTCACGGCAATTTTACGTTGAACAATGTCCGTTTGGAAAAAGCGGATGGAACGGAAATTCCGTTGGTGAGAGCGGTTGCCGACCACGCACAAGATGGTGGACCGGCGGAAAATGCTTTGGACGACGACCCCAAATCATTCTGGGCAATTAACGGTGGGAAAATTCATACCTCCAAGGAAATTCAGTTTGAGCTAGGGTATGATGTGACAGTGACCAAAGGTGCCAAACTACGATTGATTCTCGAACAGGCTTACGGCACGACTCCCTACGTGATTGGTCGTTTTCGCCTGTCGCAAACATCGGCCCCTCGTGATTATTTGCAAGTTGCTTTGTTGCAACGACAAAAATGGGAGCAGGATGAGAAGTTTGATCTCAAACAGAAATCGGCAGAGATTCAAAAACAGATCAAGGATCTCGATCCCGAACATAAGCGCTTGCAGCAAGCGATCCAAACTACGGAAGCGCAGCTAAAAAATCTGAAGGCACAAATCACTCGGTCCATGATCTTGAGACAACGGGCGCAGCCAAGAACGACTCACGTTCATGTTCGTGGCGACTTTCTCCGTCAGGGGGTTGAAGTCAACGCCAATGTGCCTGCCGTTTTGCACGATTTGCCCGAAGGAGTTGATGCCCCGAATCGTCGGGAATTCGCTCAGTGGTTGATGTCTCCTCAAAATCCATTAACGGCGCGAGTGACCGTGAATCGTTTCTGGCAACGCCTGTTTGGATTGGGCATTGTCGAGACCGAGAACGACTTCGGGTTACAAGGTTCTCTGCCCACTCATCCCGAGTTACTTGATTGGTTATCCCGCGAGTTTATGGATCAAGGTTGGAGCGTGAAATCGATTCTCAAGACGATTGTGATGTCTCATACCTATCGACAATCTTCTCGTATTCACTCCGACATACTCAAAGATGATCCTCAGAATCGCCGACTCGCTCGACAATCCCGCATTCGGTTGGACGCAGAAATTATACGTGATGTGGCACTCGACGCTGCCGGTTTACTTTCGGACAAAATGGGTGGACCGGGTGTTTATCCTCCTCAACCGGAGGGGATTTACGTGCTCACTCAGGTCAAAAAGAAATGGGATACCGATACCGGTCCGGATCGTTATCGTCGAGGTGTTTATACTTACTTATGGCGGTCTTCTCCGTACCCGTTTCTACCAACGTTTGATGCGCCTTCTCCCACAATGGCCTGCACGCGTCGCCCGCGTTCTAATACGCCTCTTCAAGCACTGACATTGGCCAACGATGCGGCCTTCATTGAGATGGCACAAGGACTCGCAGAACGGATTCTGAAAGAGGGGCCCGATTATCAAGAAGGTCGGATTCGTTATGCCTGGGAAGTTTGTTTTTCCCGCGAACCGAATGAAGAAGAATTAAACCGCATGTCGCGGTTTGTTTCGCAACAAAAAGAACGGTTGCAAGGTGCTGAAGCGGCAAGCCCACTCGGTAAGTCTGTGGACTCGGACAAAATTCCGATTGCCGATCGTGCGGCGTGGCTACTCACGGCCCGTGTGATGATGAACCTCGATGAATTTATTACCCGTGAATAACGGATTATGATGATGACAAATACACATTTTGAACAAGCGGCTTTACGCGAGACCACTCGTCGACATTTTTTTTCAGATTGTCGACTGGGTTTGGGGGGAATCGCACTGGCGAACATGTTGGGACAGCAATCTTTGTTTGCTGAGCGTGATCGCACCACCAATCCGTTGGCGCCGCAACAAGCTCATTTCCCGCCGAAAGTGAAGAATGTTATCTATCTCTTCATGGCAGGGGGGCCGAGCCAGTTTGAGTTGTTTAATCCGAAACCGAAACTTGCCGAGCTGCATGGAAAAGTGATTCCCGAATCGTTTGTCGAAGGGAAACGCTTTGCGTTTTTGAAGAAAGACGCACAACTTTTGGGCCCTCGCTACAAGTTTCAACAGTACGGTGAATCAGGTCGCACAATGTCGGAACTCGTGCCGCATATGGCCGAAATTGTTGACGACATGGCGTTCATCAAAACGATGAAAACCGATGTGTTTAATCACGGTCCTGCAAAACTGTTTATGAATACCGGGTCACCACAATTCGGACGACCCAGTATGGGCGCGTGGGTGACTTATGGAATTGGTAGCCAAGCGGAATCGTTACCCGGTTTTGTGGTGTTGCAGTCGGGGCCGCGTGGTCCTCGTGGAGGAACCCCATTATGGGGCAGCGGTTTCTTGCCGACATCGTATCAGGGAGTTCCCTTTTTGAACGGGAAGAATCCCATCTTGAATTTGTCGTCGCCGGAGGGTGTTTCACCAGAACAGCAAGGGGACTTTGTTAGTGCGGTCAAGGATTTGAATTCCTTACGTCTTTCCGCGACAAACGACCCGGAAATTTCGACACGCATTGCCTCTTACGAGATGGCCTATCGCATGCAGACCAGTGCTCCCGAAATGATGGACCTCTCGGGGGAAACCAAAGAGACGCTCGACATGTACGGCGTGGATCCGAACAAACCTTCGTATGCTCGGAATTGTTTGTACGCAAGACGGCTGATCGAAAAAGGTGTGCGATTTGTGCAACTGTATCACACCGATTGGGACCATCACGGGGGCGGACAAAATCTGGAAAAGAATTTGCCAGAAGTTGTTAAGCAAGTGGATCAATCTTCGGCAGCGCTCATCAAAGATTTGAAACAACGCGGGTTGCTCAAAGATACATTAGTGATTTGGGGAGGAGAATTCGGTCGGACGCCTCAAGGAGAACCTCGTGAATCAACGGGGCGCGATCATCATATCGACGCTTACACATTATGGATGGCCGGTGGTGGAGTGAAGCCCGGCATTAGCATCGGTGAGACCGATGAAATCGGTTACAACGCGATTGAAGATCCCGTTCATGTCCACGATTTTCAAGCGACCGTTTTGCATCTGTTGGGTCTTGATCACAAGAAGCTGACCTTTCGTTTTCAGGGTCGCGATTTTCGTTTGACCGACGTCCATGGTCACGTCATCGAGAAGTTGTTGTCGTAGAAATTTGTCTCACGCAGAGGCGCGGCGGCGCAGAGGACTAAAACTTGTGTAGTCCCGTTCGCTTGTCAAAAACGGGTGGCGGCGGGCGCTCCGTGAAACGGAAGCTCCCGGTCAATTGATCGATAAGAAATTCACCACGAATCACGCTGATCTCACGGATGAAAATGAGCAAGTTTCGCAGGTCATGCTCCCGCATGACTTCCTCTAAAAAATAGCCACAAGACAACATTCCGCGCAATAAAAAACACCCCGAGCTGATGCTGCGGGGTGTTTCTGTGTTTCGCGTCTCAACAAAAATGTTGAAACTGCCTAAACCGAAATTACTCGGCTTTAGGCTCAGCAGGTGCGTCTTCAGCAGGTGCATCTTCAGCAGCAGGTGTTTCTTCGCCAGCAGGTGCTTCTTCGCCAGCAGGTGCTTCTTCGCCAGCAGGTGCTTCTTCGCCAGCATGAGCTTCTTCGCCAGCATGAGCAGCAGCGTCACCACCACCAGCGGCTGGTGTTGCAGCTTCATCACCACCGCAACCGACGATTGCGAAAGAAAATGCGAAAATCATCATCCAAGTAAATAACTGTTTCATAACGAGAGACTCCTTAAGTCTTCAATTGTGTTTCAAAGACAGTGCAGACATCTGAAACTGTCCCAACGAGAGATAAGAGACATCTGACGGCAGGTTTATTCCCGAGTTTTTGAAATATCTGCAAGAAATATGAGCCTATAATTTATGGGGTAAACGGTAAAAATTGCAAAAAGTGTCGAACAGAATCGATTTTCCCGATCTTCGCTTGACACATTTCTGGAGTTGCCATAAAAGCCTCTCACCTATCCGAAGTCCCTTTCCGGGACGAATGATGGAATTGAAGGTTTTTAGCCGTTTTAGAGTTTTTTGATACGGCTAACCAACAATTCACCCTTCCTCGGGACCGACCGGTCCAAACCTGATACCACACAGAAGAATCCAAACCCCGAATCGCGAGTATTCGTTTCCTTTCACACAGGATCAAAACGATTCTCACATTTGGACCTTGTTATCACCTGTATTCATTCAATTGCGAAGACAGGAACATCGATGAAAATTTTGCGACCTATTGCCGCCCTAGTCATTACCGCCGTCACATTGTTGACGGGGCCAGAGATCGTCTGGTCACAACCTCAGAGCACTTCGGCCTCTCAGACCGATGCTCAGGTTTCGGGAACTCTTCCAAATTCACGAGCAGGTCTGATGACGCTCAGCAGCCTTGGCGGGCTCAACGAGATGACCATCGGAGCGATTCCCTCTGCGGGAGTCTCGGGGAACTTTGGAGACAGTTACTGGCGAGAAGACTTCTATACAGTCGACGCCTTTCTGCCATGGAATGTACATCCGGGAACGGATTACTTCTTCTCCCAGATCGGCATCTCGATGACAGAGAATAGTCAATTCGCGGGTAACCTTGGTGTTGGGTATGCCTACTATCTGGAAAACATGGATCGCCTCCTGAGAATGGGGAGTTTCTTGACAGTCGACGGTCAGTTTGAAGAAACCCGTTCTGCTTTGTCGGTTCGTGGTGAAAGTTTGGGCAAGTTTGTCGATGTTCTCGCAGGATTCCAACTCGTCATCTCAGATTCCGATGACATCGTCAGTTCCGGCTTGACGGGTTCCGAAGGCTTCTCGGTAAATAACTATCTGCTTGGAGGGGTTTCCGTTCGTGAAACTGCGTATCACAATGCCGACGTTGAAATTGGTGGACCGTTGGCCTATCTGGGCGATTACGGCATCAATATGTACGGTAAAGCGTACTATATGACGAACTCTCAAAATGACCAAGATTCACTCGGTTGGGGTGTGCGAGGAGAATGGTCAATCACAGAAGATGTGACCTTCAATGTGAATCACACGAAAGACGAGATCTTCGACAACAGCACATGGTTCAATGTCACTATGACCACGCCGGATGGTGCTCCGCGGAACTTCCTGCGCCCCATTAGCACGCGTGAACGATTCTCTAAACGCATTCATCACTCTGGGCGAATTCCGACCAAAGTCACGACACAAGAATTCGAAGTTCCACTGGTCAATCCCGAAGACGGCATGCCGTACTTCTTCGCTCACCTCGACCCCGATGCAATCGGTGTGGGGACCGGTACGTTTGAAAGCCCTTATGGTGACATTGATGCGATGGTCGCCGCCAATGAAGTTCCTGGCAACATCATCGATGCGTTCTATGTTCGCCCACGGGCAGATGGGACTTCCACAAACCTGACACTCTCGGCTTTGGCAGCACGCCCCTTGGCATTGCGTCCGAATCAAATGCTGCTCGGTTCGACCATCGATCAAACCATCGATGTTGTCTCGAATCCGTTTACACCTTCTGCCACATCATTTACCATTGGAGCGCTCGACCCCGGTTCGGCGAATCCTGTGTTGATGAACGGCTCGGCCAACCCGAATGCGATCGTCTATGCCTCCACGGGAAACCTGATCTCTGGCTTCACATTTGACGGCGGTGGTATTCATGATGGTATTCGACTGCATTCCTTTACCGATCCTGTGAATCCGACGGGCCCGGCACTGGAGCTACCCATGGGACCAAATCCCATGGGTGACGGATTCGGACAAGACTTACACGTGCGAAACAACACCTTCCAGAACAATGATATTGGTGTCTGGGCGAACGATCTTTCCGATGGAATGGTGATGGGCTCGTATGGCGGACACAGCACACTTTGGAACAATACGTTTGACAGTAACACCACCGGGTATGACATCAGGATTGATGCCGCCAACAATGATGGGCCGCCCGTGCCCATGGGGACCGATCCGTTTGACGGCTTGGTGTTAACTCTCTCGATGCTTGACAACACAATTACCAACAATGTGACCGGTGGTAATGTGACCGCAAATGGAACCGATCCTCTGATGCTTCCGTTTCTAGGTGGCGACTTCGCTCGCGTCAACTTGATTGGGGATGAAGACCTGAATGGTGATGGAATCCTTCAAGCCAATGAAGACCTCAATGGTGATGGACTCCTGACTCAACGCGATCTGGATGGCGATGGAATTCCCGATCCAGTCGTTGCCGGTAATATGACGAGTGGTAA
>JAQWSQ010000130.1 GCA_029243145.1 Planctomycetaceae bacterium
TCGGATACTCAAGAACTTCGTCACTCACAGGTTGATCTGATTCCAGTGGATGATAGGCCACAGCAATTTGGTCGCGTTCTTTCCAAGTGGTCAAGATGGAAGGATCGCGGACGGCAATTTTTCCTTCCGCGTGAGCAATCGGCATTTCGATTTCGTCGATGCCTCTAAAGAAGACGGAATTCGTCGACCGGACTTTCAAATTGACCCATAACGCGGTGTATTGGCCGTTCAGGTTCCAGGTGAGTGTGGCTTCCGGCTGAGTGGACTCGGGGGCCGGGAATGATTCGATACCGTTCGGCAGCAGCCCCGACTTCAATAACACTTGAAAGCCGTTACAGATTCCCAGAGCCAGCTTGTCGGCTTGCAGAAAGTCGGCCAATGTATCGCTGAGTCGATATTGTAGCTGACGTGAAAAAATCACACCCGATCCAATATCATCCCCGTAGCTGAATCCTCCCGGAATGCACAACCCCTGAAAGTCGGCAAGAAGTTCGGGTTTTTCCAAAAGGCGAAACAAGTGAACTCGTTCCGCGATTCCGCCTGCTAACTCGAACGCGCGGGCCGTTTCGAGATCGCAGTTGGTTCCTGGAGCGCGAAGAATGCAAAATTTCGGCGAAGACATGACCAATCCGTGAGCCAGTGACGAAAACAGATAACCTAGAAGAAACGATGCTACCGACCCACTGGAAAATCTGCCAGCGTGTTGAGTGGAAGGATTTTGAGTTACCTAAAATGCTGGTTATTGAGTCGCAGAGGTTTCTCTTCTATGATGGATCGTATCACAGAAAGAATTTGATGAAATCTCGCGCTCCCAATACTTCGCCGCCTTATATGAATCGTGCGTTTCAAGTGCGCATGATCATGATGGTTCTCTCACTGGGAATCGTCATTTTTGCGATTAAAGTGACCGCCCAACCAAGTTTTTGGGCCAATCTCTTTCCCGAGGAAGTTCCTCAATCCACAGAAAAACCAGCAGCAGAATCCGCTTCCGGTGTTCGAAATATGGAGCTTGTTCGTGTGGAGATGGATGAATTTCTATCGACTCAGTCGCCAACGGGATCCAATTCCACTGAGGAAAATGAAGTCGATCAAACGAAACCGGAACTCGCTACTGTTCCACAGGAGGCAGAAGACGCAGCGACAATCACTCAAGTCGAGGAGGTGGAAAGTTCTCTCCCCGAGTTGCCTGAAGAACCTGTTGAAGAAGACGTAGAAATTTCTTCCGATTATTTTCGCACTGTCGAAGATTATTCGGTCGGTGTGCGGAGTTCCGAATCGGACAGTTTCTTTCAAGTGATGAGTCATGCCAGTCGAGTCCCCATCCTCGAATTGAACGCTGCGGCTGAAATCAACGTGGCACGTGAAGCGTTGTTCTCTGCCCCCGATTATTATCGTGGACAGGTCATCGAGATAGAAGGATTGTTACGGCGACTGGAAAAAGTCTCTGCCGAACTGAATGGCTACGGCATCGAGGATTACTACATTGCCTGGATCATCACGCCAACCTCGGACAATATTCCTTACCGTGTTGCGGGCCTGTTTGCGGATGACGAACTTCCCGTTTCAGATTTGATAGAAAAGAAGATCCCCGTCAAACTTTCCGGCTACTTCTACAAGATTCAGGGATACGCATCGCAGAGCGATTTGCAATTAACGCCACTCTTCATCGCAAATCGAATTACGGCTGCTGCCCCTGCGGACATGCCGATCTCGTTGACGGAAACCAGTAACCCGGCCCGGTGGTTGTTTGTGGTCTTTGGAGCCGTGTTCATGATGGCGATCTGGTCTGTCTATCGCTCGACAGTGGGATCCTCTCGCCTGCGATCCCATCGGAAAGAGTCGATTGAGTCGGTCGCGGATTTGTCGGAGATACAGGGGGAGTCGAGTACCGATCCAGGAGAGGAACTGCGAAAACTTGGAGAAAAAGCAGATCACTGAAATTGGTGATCAATCCTCTCCACGGACTTTGGCAATCAGCTTCGATGTGAATTGATAAGCAAGTTGGTGTGATTCGGGCCACTCCGAGCCGCGCGGTCCAGAAATATTGATCCGCCATAATCCCTTCTCGAAGATCATCTCACTCGAGGTTTCCGCAGCTTCCTCCAGTTCGATCTGTTCCAAGTCTAACAATAAATAGGGTTTGCGACGTGATCGAACCAATTTTTGGGTGCTCTTGGTCCCTCCGGTTAACTCTTCACGAAACAGAATGATGGTGCCGTCTGAATCGAGGACATTCTCTCTGGTTCTCTCGGGATAGCCGGCTCCCGGAAGCACTTCGAGAGGATACTTAGAATCAATCGGGCCGTCTTCCGCGAGACGTCCTTGCGGGCACCATCCGCCACAAGGAAAGTCTAAATCGAGACAGGCATCTAACATGCCTCGATCCGTACCTGTTTGTCCGCCACTGATGAATGTGATTTCCATATGAAGTCGCGAGCTTTCAACTGATGTCAGTGTGGAATGATTTCTCAAAGGATGAGTGAACCAATCATCTCGCGATAGGAAGCAGGTTGCAACCGTATTGAAGCTGTTCGAGAGCTGTCTGCTCATATCTGAATATTGAGCCGGTAAATTCAATATTTGAGAGGATTTCCGTCAATTTTCGGAGTGCGTATCCGGGCTGGTGGGAATTTCGGTCCTGTATTAGAATAAACCTCGAAATCAACGGGCTCAAAATATGTCATGAGGGCATGCCCGAAACTCGGAAAACAGGTGTCAGGGATGACCGGCGAAACCGCATTACTCGAATGCTGCGACATGATTAAAGACTATCCCGGAAAACGGGCAGTCTCGGGGGTCAGCTTCGATGTTTACCCTGGTGAAGTGGTTGGATTATTGGGGCCGAATGGAGCGGGTAAGAGTACCTCGTTTCGGATGGCGTGTGGTCTGACGACACCTACCGAGGGGCATGTTTATCTGAATGGTGAAGATGTCACCCGGATGCCTATGTACAAACGAGCACGCATGGGGCTGGGATATCTGCCTCAAGACAGCAGTATTTTTGTGAAATTATCGGTCGAGAAAAACATTCTCGCCATTCTGGAGTTCCTTAACTGGAAAACTTCCGAAGCCTGGGACCGCGTTGATCAATTGCTCGAACAATTTGGGCTGACCGATAAACGTCTGCAGATCGCATCGACTCTCTCCGGGGGAGAACGTCGTCGTTTGGAGATCGCCCGTTGTCTCGCCAGTGATCCTCAAATCATTTTACTCGACGAACCTTTCACGGGCATCGATCCCGTCACGATTCACAGCATTCAGGATATCATCGAAGATCTTCGACAATCGGGAATTTCGATTCTATTGACCGACCATCGAGAACGTGAAACGCTGACGATTACCGACCGCAGTTATATTATTTGTGCGGGTAAGGTCATTGTCGACGGTGATGCAGAAACGGTCCTCACTGATCCTGAAGCGCGTGAACTTTACTTCGGTAAACGCTTCGATGCCAATTCAATTCTGGAAGGAAAACAATCCTTCCGATCCGGTCCTGAAGCGGATGATGCTGAATTGGAAAACAACTCTGACATTTCTCAAGACGATTTGGATGAGCCCGATGATGAATTCCCACAATCCATCGCATCCTAGCCCTCCGTATTTTTTAGACTCGATCAATTTTTTATCCACTCCAGCCAGCAAGCCGTGAAGTCCGGGAAGAACAACCATGCCTGAAATCTTTTTCTCCGTCGGCGAACCATCCGGTGATCAGCATGCGGCACATTTGATCGAGGAACTGAAACAGCGTCGTCCTGATTTGACATTTACCGGATTCGGTGGCCCGGAAATGCGAGAAGCAGGTTGCGACCTCCATTTTCAATTGACTGACATGGCGGTAATGGGGCTCTTTGCTGTCTTGCCGTTGCTGCGAAAGTTCTTCAAACTTGCCGATCAGGCTGAACAATATTTTCAGACACATAAACCTGATGCCGTGATTCTGGTCGATTTCCCCGGCTTTAATTGGTCCATCGCAAAACGGGCGAAAGCCGCCGGGATTCCTGTCTATTACTTTTCGCCACCTCAAATATGGGCGTGGGCCACTTGGCGCGTCGAACGCATGCGGAAGTATGTTGATCACGTGTTGTGCGGTTTGTCATTCGAACCAGAATGGTATGCCAAGCATGGCATCGAAGTGGAATTTGTGGGTCATCCCTTCTTTGACGAAGTGGCTGCCAAAAAACTGAACGAACCGTTTTGTTTGGATCAGCACCGCGATGCGGATCGTATTGTGGGCGTGTTACCGGGAAGCCGGAACAGTGAAGTTCAAGGCAACTTCCCCGATCAATTAAAACTGATTTCGCGCTGGCACAAAAATCACCCAGAGGTAAAATTTCTGGTGGCCTGCTACCGAGAGAGTCAAAAAGTTTGGTGCGAAAAACAGTACGAAAAGTTAGGGCAAGAACTACCGATTGAATTTCATATTGATCGAACTTCCGAAATTATTGAAATTTCGGATTGCTGCGTGATGGTTTCGGGATCGGTCAGTTTAGAACTACTTGCACGCACGAAACCGGCCATCGTGATGTATAACGGCGGTCTCTTTATGTGGGTGATCGGCAAGACGTTGCTCAAAATCGAATACATTTCGCTACCAAATCTGTTTGAGAACCGCGAAGTGTTCCCCGAGTTTTATCACATGGGGCCTGTGGGGCGTAGCTATGACAAAATGTTCCAAGTTGTCGATGATTGGCTAAGCCACCCCCAGCAATTGATCGAGAAGCAAGCTGAAATTGAACGATTGAAATATCGGACCGTTCAATTTGGTGCCATTTCTAAAACGGCCGATGCTATCTTGAAAACATTCCCCCAACCGATCCAACAAAAAGCCGCTTGATTCAGGAATAGCTCGTGTGGCCTGTAGATGAGATCAGCCGACCGTTACAGTGCATCACTAAATGTTCCTGCCAGCACAATCAGAAATCCAATCGTCCAGAAACCAGGAATAGAGTCAAACAATGAGCCATGAGTTTACCCGTGAATTAGAAATTGCCATTGATGCCGTCCGTCGAGCTTCAATCGTCTGTCGTGGAGTTCAATCGGGAATCGATGGAGATGCCATTTCCAAAGATGATCGTTCTCCTGTTACGATTGCCGATTATGCGAGCCAAGCGGTCGTCTGTCGGTCGATCAAAGATGCGTTCGCCGATGATCCCATTATCGGGGAAGAAGATTCTGCACAACTGAAAGATGCAGACGGCGATCATTATCTCCCTCAAATTCAGTCAGCGATTAAATCTTCCGGGCATTCCACCGACCCTACGATGATCTATGAATCCATCGACTTCGGAAATACTCAAGATTACTCACCTCGTTTTTGGACAATCGATCCCATCGACGGAACCAAAGGATTTTTGAGAGGCGATCAGTATGCGGTCGCGCTCGCGTTGGCGATTGACGGGGAACTGGAAGTCGGACTCCTGGGATGTCCGAATCTACCCTACACGGGTGATTCCTCTTCAGCGGGCACCATTTTCTATGCCGTACGCGGTCATGGGACTTGGCAGCTCCCGATTGACGATCCTTCTGCCGAACCAGTTCAGGTTAAAGTGAGTCAGGAAGCTGATGCAGGACAAATGCGAATGTGTGAATCGGTGGAATCGGGACACAGTTCGCATAGTGACTCCGCCCGTCTCGCAGAAACATTAGGAATTGGTGGCGAACCTCGCAGACTCGACAGTCAAGCGAAGTACGCCGTGGTTTCTCGCGGAGATGCTGAAATTTACCTGCGTTTGCCGACACGTCCCGGTTACCGCGAAAAAATTTGGGATCACGGCGGAGGCGTTTTGTGTGTGACTGAAGCCGGAGGGACCGTGACCGATGCGTTTGGTAAGAAACTCGATTTTCGACATGGCAGTATGTTGATCGAAAATCGTGGAGTGGTTGCCACAAACGGTCCATTACACGAGAGTCTCCTTGAGCAAATGGAAGCTTTGGGAGTATTGGCAAAATATGACTGACATTGAGTTGGCTCAGAAAGACCGTTCATGATCACTGCCGCCAATCAGATCACACTTTCTGTCCTGGTTGTGATCACGATTGCGCTGACAGTATCGAGTGTCCCGGCAGACTTGCTGTTACTGGGGGGCTTAACGGTTCTGCTGGTGACGGGTGTTGTCGATACCGCATCAGCCTTGGAAGGATTTGCCAACCCTGGGTTGGCGACCGTTGCTGTTTTGTTTGTGGTGGCTGAGGGTCTCAAACAAACGGGCGGAATGAATTTCGTCGGTGCGAAATTATTGGGGGAACCCAAATCGCTCCGCAAAGGGCAGGCAACAGTGATGTTTCCGGTTGCGATTTTGAGTGCCTTTCTCAATAACACGCCCGTTGTTGCCATGATGGTGCCTGTGATCGGGGATTGGGCGAAGAAGTTTCGGTTGTCCGTTTCATATCTGTTTTTGCCATTGAGTTATGCCACCATTTTAGGTGGGTTGTGTACGCTGATCGGCACCAGCACCACGCTGGTGATTGATGGGAAGATCCGCCAGCACGTCCAGCTTGTCGAAGTCGATGGACAAATGGTCGAACAAACCCTTCCGGGGTTTTCGATGTTCGAGTTGTCCTGGGTCGGATTGCCTTGTGCGTTTGTGGGTCTCGGTTATCTGCTGCTGTTTTCCAAAAAGCTTTTACCCGACCGGCGACCGGCGATCAGTCCATTAGCCGATCCGCGAGAATATACCGTCGAGATGATTGTCGAGGATCATCCAAGTATTGTCGGTAAGACAATTGAAGCGGCCGGTTTGCGGCATCTTCCTTCGCTCTACTTGATGGAAATTGATCGGGGTGGTCACATTCTTCCGGCAGTGAGTTCGGACGCGCGACTCGAAGCGGGAGACCGTTTGATTTTTGTCGGTATCGTGGAATCGATCGTCGACTTACAAAAGATCGCGGGTTTATCTCCCGCCACCAATCAGGTGTTCAAACTGGATAGTCCGCGCAGTGATCGAGTGCTCATCGAAGCGGTCGTCTCTGACAGTTTTCCGAATCAGAAACAAACCATTCGTGAATCACGATTTCGCTCGCGCTATAACGCGGCGGTGATCGCCGTGGCTCGAAACGGAGAACGACTGAATGTGAAAATCGGTGACATTCAGCTCCAGCCAGGAGACACGCTTTTACTGGAGACGCATGAATCATTTCTGGATGTGCATCGAAACTCTCGCGATTTCTTTCTCGTCAGCCGTGTTGAAGGTTATACACCTCCCCGTCACGAGCTTGCCTGGTTTTCGCAACTGGTGTTGTTGGCGATGGTGATTGTTGTCGCGACAGGACTATTAGACATGTTGAAAGCGTCACTTGTGGCCGCATCGATGATGGTCCTTTCCGGCTGCTGCAAAGGGATCGAAGCCAGACGCTCGATTGATTGGGGCGTGCTTCTTGTTATCGGAGCCGGGCTTGGAATTGGTGAAGCAATGTCATCGAGCGGAACGGATATTTTACTTGCCGACGGCGTGATTCGTCTTGCAGGGACAAACCCTTATTTGATTCTCGCAGTTTTATATGCCACCGTCATGGTGCTGACCAATCTGATCACGGCCAAGGCGGCCGCTGTTCTGATCTTACCAATTGTTTTCTCCACTGCCGAGAAACTCGCCATCGATCCGATGCCGTTGTTGGTGGGGATCACGATTGCTGCGGCTGCCAGCTTCGCGACTCCGATTGGCTATCAAACCAACCTGATGGTGTTTGGTCCGGGAGGCTACAAGTCGTCCGATTATCTGAGATTAGGTGGACCTTTAAGTTTGATCGTTTTCGGAATCAGCATGGCGATCATTCCGTTTGTCTGGCATTTTTAATTCAGGTGGTAGGAAGTTGTCATGATCACCTGGTGGGAACTATTGCTCCTTTCTGTCGTGCAGGGAATCGCGGAATTTCTACCGATCAGCTCGTCCGGGCATTTAGTCGTTTTGGAAAGTTGGCTAGGGATCTCGGCAGATGTCAGTGATCTGAATATCGTTTTGCATGCCGGAACTTTGCTGGCAATTCTGGTCGTCTATCGCTCGCGAATACTTACGATGCTCTGGAAAGATCGTCGTCTCCTGGGGCTCGTCATTGTGGGGACAATCCCCGCCGTCGTTGTCGGTTTGGGAGTCAAACTGTTTCTGGAAAGCTGGTTGGAATCTCCTCAGTTGGCGGGCATCTGCTTGCCGATCACCGGGTTGATCTTGTTCTGGTGTGATCGGAAAAAATCGGGCGAACAGTTGTGTGGCCAGCTTTCCTGGAAGGCCGCGTTCGGCATCGGTTGCGCACAGGCGGTGGCGATTCTCCCCGGAATCTCTCGGACCGGTTCGACAATCGCGGCAGGATTAGGAGCGGGTTTGAATCGTGAGGAGGCGGCCGCGTTTTCATTCTTGTTGGCGATCCCGGCCTTATCGGGAGCTGCCATTCTGGAGCTATTCTCGATCATGAAAGGTGAACCATTGCAAACGCCTCTCGTGATGCTGGGTGTGGGAGCGTTCGTGGCGGCAATCGTGGGTTTGTTGGCCTTGTTTGGATTACTCAAAATCCTCAAACAGGGAAATTTGCGACTCTTTGGGGTGTGGTGTCTTCTATTTGGTGGTTTCACGCTGATCTGGCAACTTCAGTAGAAGACTCGCAAGAAATTTGAGTTTAGACTTAGAGAAATTCGCCAAAAGTCCGAATTTTCAGGAATCAATGCGAATCATTCTCTCGTGTGTCGTGTTATAGAGTACGGACCCACCTTGAGGGCATCCCACCGCCTTTTCCTCACAACTGGCAAGCCCCGATGAAAACCGATGAATTTTACGCATTGACTGCGCAAATCGAAGAGCCCAAAAGATCCGAGGAATCCTCGACGTCTCGGAAAATTGCCCGTCTACCAATAATAGCGATGTTGATCATATTGTTTGCGGGTTGCGGTTTCTTCTGGAAAGAAATCTCAGCAGCAAAATCAGATCTTTCTTCCACAGGAGAGTTATTTCTCCCCAATCCAACAGATGTGGTGGAGCGTCGTAATCCGATTTACGACCTGGTGATTTCTCCCTTCGGAGATACGTTACTTTATCGCGACCATCATGGCAGGTTTTTTCAACAAGAGTTAGTCGCGAGTCAGGAGAGTCTTGGGTCTGCAACAGATCTCTTTCCCGGAATGTCGTGTGAAGGCATGAAAATGTCTCCGATCGAAAATACACTCGTTGCCACATTCTCGACGGGTGAAGTTTGTCTCAAAAATTAGACACTTCCGCTGCCCCGATCATTCTCTTAAGCGAGAGTGATCGAATCATCGAGTCTCTGGCGTTTGGTCCGGACGGAAATTTGTTGGCAGCCGGTATGGCAAATGGATCTGTCATTGTCTGGGATACGCAATCATTAGAGACGGTCAGTGTGATTCGAGGAAAGAACCCCACGGTCTCAGAAAACGCTGGCGCAAATCAAAAGCATGGAAAATCGATCAATCCATCGCTCGCGAGATGGCGGTGACCTCCGATGGCCGTCATTTATTAGCTGCAACATTTGATGGCAAATTGACTTGCTGGGATTTGTCCACGCAAGAACGATCTTGGGAGCAGAGATTGTCTCTTCCCTGTGCTCGCAGTCTGCAAATATCACGAGACGAAAAAACTTTCGTGTGCCATGGGGATGCTGATACCATCACCGTCCGTGATTTCAACACCGGAGAACCAAAAATCTGGTTGACTGATCCCGGCATGGGAACAGGCACCGGAGCACGTTTCTCCACCGACGGGAATTTGTTGTATTCGTCTTCGAGCGATGGTTTGATACGATTTTGGACAATTCTCGGTGAGTCTTTGATTGGTACGATTGTTACGAGTTCGCTCTAACGAATCCGTTGATCAACAGACTGTTAACCGACGCCGAATTGTTCGCGAATTTGCTGCCCAATGTCTTCGGCCACTTTTCGACGGCACGTTGCCGTGATATGTCCGCAGGGCCATTGTTCCAGTTGTGCACCGATGGCTTGTGAATACTCCTCGATTCTTGAAGTCGATACAAAGCGGTCGTAACGGGCTGTGTAAAAACGGATGTTCTCGGCTTCGATTGTGGGCCGATAGTGGTACGGTGACAAGGGACGCATCAAGGTTTGCATCTCATCCCAACAGAGTTCATCTTGAGAGAGTCCGTGCCAGGCAGCGCGAACGATGGCCCCTCCTTCACGCAGCATCCAACTCATCTCCAATGGTGGTGTCACGGCGTGCAAAAATTTCAGCGGTGGTGAAATTTGTGCCAGCGTCGTCACCATCCAACCTCCCAGACTGACTCCGATAAGTCCGATCTCCAATGCATCACGTTGCAAACTCTCAACAAGACTTCTGAGATCGAGAATGGACTGGCGACCGGTGTTGAGCAGGTGATAAAAATTGCCACCTAATAACAATTGTCCGGGTCGATAACCGGTCGGCGTTCTGCGATGATTAAAGGGAGCATCCATCATCACCACATCCCAGCCAGCAGGGACAACTTGTTCTGCCAATGTGCGGAACCAGGAATCTCGGAATTGAACGATCCCGTCAACACCTACAATGACCCTCTGGTTGGAGTGTTCCGGATCCGACCAGCGTGAATAGATCACACGATTCGATTCCGGGAATGATGTTTGGACCTTGCTTTCAAACTGAAGGTCTTGTCTCACCAATCGAGAGGAAATTGTGACAGGGGGGGCATACGGCTCACTGATGACAGGTGATCGATCAGATTTGAAGAAGCGTGCGCGGTCTCCCGAAAGCACTTCTGGTGAAAGCTTTGATCGATCAAGATGGGTGGGGAGATGATTTCGATATCGGAAAATATTTCGCAGGAGAAGCCCGGAAACGGCCTCGTCGATCAAGTTTTCGCGAAATTTCTGGAACATCATTGATTCACAGGATCAGGTGTCGAGATCAGCGTTGACCCCACGATGAGGATTGCCTATCACCCCCATATTGTTACTCTATTTGACCTTTATCTGACAATGTCAGAAATCCCTTGCCCCCATCCTTCTGAGTGTTCTGATGACTCTGAACCAATCTGCCGCCTTGATTTTGATACTCTTGTCATTGGTGTGGCTGGCGGTCATCGTGAGGGACATTCGGCGGTTCGATGGAGGATGGTTTGTCTATTTTCTCTATATGGCGGTCCGTCTTTATTCTGGAATATGCTTTCGCGTGCGGACGAATCGACGTTGTCCGTTTCCTCTCGAAGGACCGGCTATTGTCGTTGCCAACCATCGTAGTCCTCTCGATCCAATGTTTCTCTCTTATAACATTCATGTCAACGAGCATCCACGAGGATTGTTTCGGGTCATACACTATTTGATGGTCGATACCTATTACGACATTCATCCGTTTGTTTCTAAAGTCTGTCGATCAATGGATGTTATTCCCGTTTCGCGAACCGGAAAAGATATGGGGCCTATCAAGCAAGCCGTGCGCACGCTCAAAGGTGGGAACCTCATCGGCATTTTTCCCGAAGCGGGAATAAATTTGAAGACTGGGTTATTACCGGCAGATCCGGGAGTGGGTTGGTTGGCGTTAACCGCCAAGTGTCCGGTGTATCCCGTTTTCATTCATAACGCACCGGTCGGTCATACCATGGTGCAGCCCTTTTTTAATTTTCAGCCAGTTCGCTTATCCTATGGCGATCCCATGACGTTTGAAGAGTTTTATTCCCAGAAAAAGAATTTTGAACTCTCTGCCGAAGTGACTCTAAAAATTATGCACGAAGTCGGGCGACTTGGTGGAGAAGACATGACCGGCTACCGATGTCTCGAACCGGGTGAAGAGCGACATACCAGTTAGTAACCAGACTCAGTATTCTTAAAAAAACGTGTGCAGATCGCATTCTCTTCCGAGTAAACTGAAATCACGATCAAACTTATCGGCTTTAGTCGATAATCACTCAGTTTAGGAGTCGAGAATGTTTCGTGTTTCACTGATTGTCTGTGCGTTGATTTCTTCATCTGCGATGATTGCGTCCGCCGAAGATTTTTCTTATTCGTTATTCGATGGGGAAACTCTGAACGGCTGGACCATCGAGAATGATGCCAAGGCGGAAGTGACACCGGAAGGAACTCTCAAGTTTCTCTCGGGTAACGGATGGTTAAGGACGCATCATCAGTTCCAGGATTTTCGCTTGCAATTGGAATGGCGAACACTCAAACCGACGAAATACGATGCGGGAATTTTCTTTCGAGCCGCCAATCAGGGGAAACCGTTTCCGAAGCCAGCCTATCAGGTCAATCTCTTGGAAGGCCAAGAAGGGACACTCATTGGGTTAAAGGAAGGCAAATGTCGGGGGATGGCCAAACCGGCAGGAGAGTGGAACGCCTTCGATTTAACCGTCCGGGGTGATCGTGCCTCTTTGATGTTCAACGATCAACTCGCATACGACGTTAAAGGAGTCGAGGTTCGTTCGGGTTTTCTGGGATTGCAGATTGAAGTTCCGTTGGGCGGTCAGTTTGAATTTCGTGATATCCGTGTGACGGAGTATGGCTGTCAATCTGTGTTTGATGGCCAAACACTTGCCGGGTGGGAGGGTGCGAAAGCTCCTGCAGAATCTTGCTGGTCAGTCGATGACAACCAGATTGTGTGCAGTGGTGAAAAAGGAGGGACATGGTTGCGAAGTAAGAGCGAATACGGAGACTTCAATTTCCGATTCGATTATCAACTTCAAGAAGGGGGGAATTCAGGGATCTATGTTCGCGTCCCGAAAGATGGTCTTCACCATCGAGAGAATCCATCTCAACCGGAAGCAGGGTTTGAGGTACAAGTTCTCGAAGACTCTGCCGCTCAGTATCGAAAGCTGAAGCCTTATCAATATAGCGCTTCCGTCTATGACATCGAAGGAGCCGATCCTCGGGTCAGCAAATCACCGGGTGAATGGAACACGTTGGAAATCAATTGTCACGGACAAGAAGTGACAACAATCCATAACGGGGTCGTTGTCGTTCACATCAATTCGAACAGCAATCCGTTGTTGGGGCTCAGGAAAGTCGAGGGGTTTCTGGGCTTACAGAATCACAGTTCGGTGGTGAAGTACCGTAATTTGAGAGTTGGCCCTGCCCGCAAAAACCTGATTCCCGCTGACAAACAAATTGAAAGGAATTAGAAGAAAGTTTTTATTCTTTGCCGAGCTGCTTCTTGAGAGCCGCTAATTCGTCTTCGATCTGTTGATCTCGATCTGATTCTGGCGTTTGGTTTTCGGTTGCCGAGGATTCGATTTCTTCCTCGGTGCTGATGACACCGTCTTGCAGCTCCTGTTGCTTTCGTTGAGCATCGTGGAGTCTTGCTTCGAGCGCGCGATGAGTGGTGGTCAAATGCTGAACCAGATTATTAGCCGAGGTGAGTTGTTGCTGGAGTCCTGCCACAAGATCAAACTGTTCCGTTTTTCGCACAAGTAACTCACGCGCTGTGTCTTCTTTGTCATTTTCGATGGCAGAAATTGCTTGTTGTGCGAGTTTCTCGCCTTGCGCTGTGTGGGTTTCGATTTCCTGTTTCAGACGGTCCGCATTATTGCCAGCCGTTTTCAGGCTGCGCAAAGCTCCCGCGACGCCTTCCTGGATTTCATAAATGATTTGCTCGATGGCTTCTTCGGGGTTTTCTTCCTGCGCAAGAATCTCGGAGAGGTTGCAGGTGACAATATCAGTGAGACGACTAAAATAACTCATCGGATGGCTCCGTATTCAGGTGGGCAACAACACTCACTAACGAGCAACAGCAAATCAGGATCAGAAGTTCTTCGGAAGAATCGTTGTTTTTTGGGAATTCCCACATTAGTTTTCATCCGTCTGCTCCAAATTGAGATGCACGCCTCTGGAATTCAACTGCGAAGACAACTTTTCACGCGCTAGTCGTAATCGGCTTTTCGTAGTGGGAAGATTGGACTCCATAATCTCGGCAACTTCAGGTAACGAGACTCCTGAATAATGGTGCAGTGTGAAGGTCAACCGCTGTTCTTCCGGGATTTCGAGCAACAATTCATCCACCGTATCGGCGAGTTCCTGATGGCTGGCGATCTCTTCGGGAGGCAATCGATCTCCCGCGATCCAGTTGAGGGGATCGAAATCTTCATCGCTGGGACGTGTTTTTCGAGCCAGAATCAGCACATCGTTGGTGCGGCGTCGAATCTTGTCGATCATCAGATTTTTGGCGATCCGGTACATCCATCCTCGAAATCGACCAAGTGGCAGGTAGTCCCACGCCACATTATACACCTTCAGTAGTGTTTCCTGAGTCAAATCTTCGGCCAGTTGTCGATCCCGGAGGTTTTTATGAAAAAATCCTTCCAACGGAGCGCGATACTTATCAACCAGCGTCTCAAATGCGGTTTGGTCACCACTTTGAAGCTGAATCATCAGTTCGTCGTCTTCGTTGGGTTCAGTTTTGGGAGCAGGAGACACGGGGATTATTCGACTTCGATGGGAGTGTAATCGGGAATTGGCAGCTCGGGATCGTCGCTGCGGTTGACCAGCATCCCGACTGAACCAACAATAGTAACGAGTTAGATCGAGTGCGAAAATGGTTTCTCACCTCGATCTCAAATAAGGAGTGAGGATCATGAATTCCTCGAGTCTGTTGAAACTAAAATATGGTTTGCAGAGACAGTTTTCCTGTTCGGTTGACCCGGACAAGCTGTTGGGGAGCTTTCACGCGCCAAAACCGCAGGAAAATCCGCTGGAAGCCATCAAAAGTGCCTTCGCTAAGCCGCGAGATTTCCCCTGCTTGTATCAGGCTGTCCTCAAGGACGATTGTGTCGCCATTATTCTGGACACGAATACTCCCGGCTCATCTTTGCTGATCGCTGGAGCCTGGGAGGAACTTTCCAAATCGAGGGTGAATCCCGAAAATGTGGTGATTGTACAACCTCACACACCGGGGATGGGCGAACAATACGATCCACGTGTCGATTTGCCGAAAGAGATTCAGTCAAAAATCCGCTGGTCAGTTCATGACCCCAAAGATGAGTCTGCCTCTGCCTATCTGGCATCAACAGCCGGTGGCGAACGGCTCTATCTCTCACGAGAAGTGACAGAAGCCGATGTTGTTGTGTTGATTGGACAGATGGCGTTTGATCGACGCCTCGGTTATCGCGGCACAACCAGCCCTCTCTATCCGGGACTATCCAATGCGGAAGCTGTGAAAAAGTCTCAGGGTGTCGGTCATCGGGAACTTGCCCCCGAAGATCATCGGCCTCTCCGCGATCTGAACAACGAGGCGGCTTGGTTGCTCGGCACTCAATTCACTGTGCAGGTTGTCGCCTCCCGAGATGGTTCGTTTTCGCATATCGAAACAGGCGAGATCGAATCTGTTTATTCCAACATGACGCAATGGCTCGAAGACCATTGGATGATCAAAATTGATGAACGGCCCGAGATGGTCATCGCGAGTGTTGATCTCGATGCGGGGGGACATGGTTGGAAGCAAGTGGTCACTGCGATTTCCACGGCTCGACAGCTTGTGCGTCGCGAGGGAAAGATCGTACTGCTCACCGATCTTCGTGAAAAACCAGGCGAGGGTATCTCGATGTTGAAGAAAGCACACGAGCCTCAGGATTGTTATGAACCTCTCCGCCAGATGAATCCCGACGATCAAGCGGAAGCGATTGAATTGATCGATGCGCTCGAGCATGCCTCGATTTATCTGTTGAGCCAGTTGCCCAATGAGGAAGTGGAGGAGTTACACCTGACCGCTTTGGAATCGCCCGACGAGACTGAGAGATTGATTGCTGCCGCCGAAAATTGCGTCTTCGTGGAGTCGGCCCAGCATGCGTGGGGACGCATTCAGGAAGCGTGAAGACAATTCTTGCAAATATTTGCGTCAACCAGAGATCCCTTGGTGGGCTCTCGTCGTTCTCTATTCGCAGGCCGGACATCTGCTATACTTTTTCGAGAGTCCCTGGATCGGGACAGTCTGGTTTTCGCTTGTTGTTATTGGTTGAAACTTCGAGTCCATGAACGAACTGTTTCAAGAATCATCGACGGTCGTCCGGCAACTGGCGGACGCAATTCATACGCTCGACCAACGCGCGTCGTTGCTCAAACTCCAAAATCTCAATACGCACGAATGGCACGAAACGCTCCGGCAAAAATTGTTGCCGCAACTTGGTGAAAAATCATTTTTGATTGCCGCCGTGGTGGGTGGGACGAACATCGGTAAGAGTGTGATCTTCAACCATCTGGCGGGATTCTCGGCGAGTGAAGTTTGCCCTTTAGCATCGGGGACGAAACATGCCACCTGTCTGGTTCCACCGGGCTTCACCGAAGAGTTTGAGCTGGCACAGATTTTTAGTGATTTCAAACTCGAATCGTGGAGCGATGCGTCCAAAGCCATCATGGAATCGGACGAGCATTATCTGTTTTGGAAGACAAGCCAGCAAACTCCCGAGAATTTATTGATTCTCGATACACCCGATGTTGATAGCGATGCGCCGGTGAACTGGGATCGAGCCGACATGATTCGTCGTGCGTCGGATGTGTTGATCGCCGTTCTGACGCAGCAAAAATATAACGATGCGGTTGTCAAAAAATTCTTTCGCAAGGCGGCTGCCGAGGATAAAGCGATTCTGGTGGTGTTCAATCAGTGTGACCTTCCCGATGATGAAGAATATTGGCCGCTGTGGCTGGAAAAATTTTGCAGTGAGACCGATATCCTGCCTGAATTTGTCTACCTTGCTCCTCGTGATAAACAGGCGGCTCAGGAAAATCGGTTACCGTTTTATCAGCGCTCTTGGCCGATTCAGCCCGAAGAAAATCGGCATCAGGCACACAGTTTGTTGGAAGACTTATCTCAACTGCACTTTGCCGATATCAAACTTCGTTCACTGCGTGGCTCGTTACGTTCACTGATGGATGAAGAACTCGGAATTCCTGCCTGGCTGAACGAAATTCGTCAGCGTTCGGGAGTTTATCAATCTGCGACGGCACATCTGGGGGACGACCAACTCGCTGGCTCCGAACATTGGCCAGCCGCCCCGAATAGCTTGGTGGTGGATCTCATCCGTCAATGGTGGCGTGATCAACGTGAAGGCTGGTCACGATCCGTCCACGATTTTTACAACTCCATCGGCAAAGGAGTCGTGTGGCCTTACAAAAAGGCGAAAGAAAGTTTCTCGGGCCCAGAAGAACCGCTGATCGAAGTTTACCGGAAGAAAGAATGGTCGGCGATTCTGGAGACGGTGAAGCGTGTGTTTGACCGCCTAGAATTTATGTCGGAGACAGACAACAAAGTGCTCTCCGACAGGCTCAAATCACTGCTTGATGGAAAATCTCGCTCCGATTTGTTTCGACTTTTAGAAAACTCGCATACGGCGTTAGACCTGGAGCAGGAAATGCGAGAAACCGTCGCCACGGAAATGAAAAAGTTCCATCAGGATAGTCCTCAGTCTTATCAGTTTTTCAAACGAATCGATCAGATCAGCGCAGCCGTTCGTCCAGCGACGAGCGTTGCCTTGTTTATGGTGGGCTTTGGTCCGGCCGGTGACGCCGCCGCACAAGTGGTTGCCCACTCGGCACTCGGTTCGGTCGTTCATGTTGCCGGTGATGTTGTGGGGGGGGCGGCGGTCGCGGCCGTCGGTGAAACCGCCGTCAGTTCGGGAGCCTCTTCCTTGTCGGCCAACCTTGAATCGCGATTTCGTGCCTTACATGCCATCTTTGTGGCACGTCGTGTGACTTGGTTACTGGAGCAATTACAGGACAACTTGTGGGGAAGCTTCTTAGAAGATTTGCAAACCGGGGCAGGGATGTGCGAATCCGAGGAGTTCAAGGCGGTGGACGATCTAACCCGACAACTACAACAAACGATCGAAACTTTAGAAGTGCAAACAAGCAGCAGCAGCCCGACAACTACCGAATAATCAATCTCTCTCAATCCAGATGCCGATCATCACATGAGCAATAATCCTGAATTAGCCCAGTTGCAAATGCTGGCGGAAATTGACGAGTTGGTGGCGCGGATTTCCCGTTGGGTTGAGCAGGATGTTCCCTGGGGGTCTGCGAGGCAATGTCGATCCTTGTTGAATCGGTTGCTCGCGCGGGTTGATAATCTGAGAATTCGGCTCGAAGCACCTCTTGTTATTGCCACCTTCGGAGGAACAGGGACTGGCAAAAGTTCGCTCGTGAATGCACTCATCGGACAAGAGATTAGCCGAACCGGTAAACAGCGACCGACCACGACGAAACCTTTGCTACTCGTGCATCCGCAGTGCGAACCCGAAACACTGGGTCTGCCATTGGATGAATTCGAATTGCATGTGGTGGAATCTGCGTTGCTGCGGGATATCGTCATCGTGGATTGCCCCGACATGGACACTCCCGAACTCGAAACCGCCGGCAGTAATCTCGATCTGTTACGTCGAGTGCTTCCGCTGAGTGATGTGTTGATTATCGTTTCCACCCAACAAAAATATCGAGATGCTGTTGTGACGGATGAGTTGGCGCGGGCCGCGGCGGGATGCCGATTGCTTTTCGTGCAGTCTCATGCCGATGTTGACGACGATGTTCGTCAAGACTGGGCCAAGCAACTCGCCGAGCATTACGAGGTGCCAGAGTTGTTTTTTGTGGACTCGTTGCGTGCCCTGCAAGAACAACAAGCGAGCCAACGTCCCTCGGGAGATTTCGCACGTCTTCAAGACATGCTAACCGGTCGACTGATTTCCTCACAACGAGTGCAGATTCGGCGGGCCAATCTTTTGGATTTGGCGCTGGAAACTTTAGAACTGTGTGTGCAGAAGGTTGATGGTGAATGGCCGGAAATTGAGGAATTGAAGGCAGCCCTCGAAGAACAGAAGCACCGTCTCTGCGGCTCGATGTCAGAAATTCTCAAACAAGAGCTCGAAGTCAGTTCGAACTTGTGGGAACGTCGATTATTGTCTCGTGTGACTGAGGTTTGGGGATTCAGTCCGTTTTCCTCGGTGCTTCGTTTTTATAACGGCTTGGGAAGCTTTATTGCCTCTTTCAGTTTCTTCCGTGCTCGAACTCCCGTGCAGATGGCAGTCATCGGGGCGATGGAAGGCGCTCGGCGTTTACGATCTCATTTTCAAGCCAGCGATGCGGAAGAGCGGTTGGATCGAGTTTCCTCGTTCGGAATGAACGACGATGAACTTCGTGAAGCTCAAATGATCATCCGCGGGTATGCGCGATCAGCCGACATTGTCGATGATGATTTGATGCAGACCACAATGGATTCAATGCGACAAACGGCCGCGAAAGTTCAGGATTCGTTCCTCGGAGAAGCGGGCCGTAAAATCGATCATGTGATCGAACAACAAGCCCGTCGGCACACCGGTGGCTTCACTCGTACAATCTATGAGTTACTTTTCCTCTCTTACCCGGCGTTTCTGTTGTACGCCATCGGGAAGAACTTCTTCTACGACTCATTTTATCTGGGAGAGAAGGAACTCTACACTGTCGACTTCTACATTCCCGCCGGGATATTTCTACTGCTTTGGTCGGGATTATTAATGATGATGTATATCCGAAAATGTCGTCGCGGACTCGATCAAAAAATTGAGGGGCTCGCGCAAGACTTGGCAGAAAGCCGATTTGAAGGTGGCCTTTTCCCGGCCCTCGAAGATGCGGTTCGTCTGATCGAACATGACCGGGATGCTCTCAAAGGAATGCAGCAATCAGCCGACAATCTGAGACATTCCCTGGCACTCTCCGACAGTGGACCGTTGGGGCGAAAAGATCCGACCGCGTTACCGACAACCGTTGTGGAGTAGGATGCAGTCTACGATTCGCACCACGCATTGGCTTCGTCTAGGCATTCTTGCAATCTGGTATGGATCAATTTCAGGAACTCTTCTTCGTTCCCTTTTTTCGCCAGTTGGATGACTTTCTCAGCCGGAATTGGCTCTCCGAAGATGACGCGGATTTTTTTCGGGTAGACGATCAAGCCACCTTTTGGCATCGCACGATCAGCGCCGGCAATGCCGACCGGATAGATCGGTTGTTGGGCGCGTCGCGCGAGGGCGACAAATCCCGGTTTGATTTCTCCCAGTTTCCCATCCGCAGAGCGAGTTCCTTCAGGAAATATTCCGACCAGAAAGCCGGCATTCATTCGCTGAACTGCCTTACGCACGCTTTCTGTTCCCGCCGAGTCTCGGTTGATGGGGATCACGTAACACATTCGCAGAATCGTGCCGAGAAGGGGGATTCGAAATAGATTCTCTCGTGCGATATAACTGATGGGGCGAGAAATCGGTAATCCGATCAGCATTGGATCGAGATAGGATTGATGATTGCTGAGAATGAGCCCGCCGGTGGTTTTCGGTACTCTCTCGCGATTTCTGGACCGATAGCGAAACAGTAGCGGAAATGTCAGCTTCAGAATCATTTGGAACCCAAACCACGCCAGATTTCGGCGGTAGGGGTGAGGCAAATGTTTTTGGGATGCGCTCATGGTTTCGCATCAAAAGCAGGGCAAAGGCCGAAAAAAAATGAGAGCGCAGGGGCTCGAACCCTGGACCTACGGATTAAAAGTCCGTTGCTCTACCAACTGAGCTACGCTCTCATTCCCCCCGAGAGGGGAAGGAAAATAATACCATCCATGTGGGTGATTACAACCCAACAGGAGGCACTGTTTTTGATAGGTCATTATTGCCGGAATCCGAAAATTGGCCACTTTCAGGAAATTTCTTGAGGCCACCCTCGCATCAGACGACATCACCGGGAGAAAGGTTCAGCGATTTGCCTCATGGTTTTTGACTCAGCAACTCCAATTCACTCGTCTTGACCCTCAGTTTGTTCCGCTCCAACGTGGTGTCCCAGGCATCGTTAAAGCCGAGCCAGTGAACTTTTACTTTTTCACCCGCTTCGATCTTGATCACCTTAATGGGAATCCAGTTTCCACTCAGTTGAGCATACAAGTAGAGACCTTCTTTCAGCCGGAGCGAGGCTGGTAAGGGGCTGAGTTCGGTTTCCGGGACTGGTTCCTTTTCGGCGGGCTCTTGCTGTGCAAACTGGTTGGTTTTTTCTGCGGATGGATTGTTGGTCTTGGAGGGCTTTGGTTTTGCAGGTGGAGTTTTGGGCGTCAATTGGGAGGCACCACCCACGGTGATCGAGTTTGAAAGTTTATACGCATCAAACCCGACGACCCTCGCAATCAAAATTTCGCAGCCTCGATCCAAGGCATGGCCTTCCTGCTTCGGTCCTCCGAAGTTGAAAGAAATCAGGTGACCCGAAATCTTGCCGCTGTCCTGATTGTCCCAGATGTGAAGACTGATTTTGACAGGACTGTCTTGTGAAGGAAATCTGATGACCAGAGACGAAAATCCACTATCAAAGACTTCGGCATCCCCGGTTCGACGCCAGTCAATCTCGAAGCGATCGTTGGGTAACTTCCTCAAATTGGAAATTTGAAACGTCTGCCCACCGTCAGCGGCTTGATAAAGAGTAGTCATCCCCATGCCTTCCTGCTGACCGGCATGAAGTGAGAAGGACTGAGAAGGTTTGGGAGGAGGCGTGCTACTTCCCGTTCCAGGAAGGGAAAGATCATCGCAGCCTGGCGACAAAAACGTGAACGCGGTCACGGCGAAGAGAAGGGAGAACTTATTGACAAACACCGATCTGAACTCTGACATCGAGCACCTGTAAGATTGAGGAACCAGCTTGATGATTTCACTCTTTCAAAATTATCCACCAAGTTCATTCAGATCCAGAAGATTCCTAACAAGGATTTTGGAATGATAATCACTTCTGTTTAGCGTCGATTTTGGCCTTGGCTTCTTTCCACAGTGGGTCGTACACCTCTTTATCGAACGGCGGGCAACCGGTCGGGTATTGGCCGAGTGGATGATCTTTCGTGCGCATTAGATTGGTGCAATACGAAAATGTTCGGCAGATCTGTTTTCGATTCATCTTGCCGTGCTTTTCGACGGCAATGGCAAAGTCAGGATGAGATAAGGTGGCGCGTCCCATGCCGACAATGGCGGCGTGTCCATTTTTGACATTGGCGGCACCAGCATGCAGAGCATAATCCTGTAGCCAACTGTAACCACTGCCGATGACGGGAATATCGGGTACGGCCTGCTGAATGAGACGGGTCAAACGGAAGTGTCGCATGACTCCCAACAACGGATGCTCGGGAGCATTGTAGCCGTCGACAGGTGCGAACTCTGCTGGCCGAACATAGTGTGGACAGGCATAGGGGTTTCCGGCAGAGACATTCAGTAAATCGACACCCCAATCTCGCATTTGTTGGGCCAATTTGATCGGCTCGCTAGTTTCTTCTTCGGTGTGATCGTCGGGATTCATACCAAACCCATTAACGAGAGGGAGATCGTGAGGCACCGGTTGACCGACGAAATCTTCTCCCTCTCCACGGAAAGGAATTCCATCGTAAGCATTGAAGCGAGTGGCGATGATCAGGTTGGGATATTCGGCTCGTGTCCGCTGAACGATGTTGCGTATCAAACGAGTTCGATTTTCAAAACTTCCGCCGTAATCGCCTTCCCGGTTTTTTGCTCCCAGCAATTCAGAGAGTAAATAGCGATGGCATTGTTTGAGATCGACAAAATCAACGCCGCATTGAACCGCCAGTCCGACGGCAATCAGGTACTGATCTTCAATTCTTTTGAGATCATCATCCGTTAACAGCGGGTATTGATCGTCCAGCATTTTGCCAGTTGATTTGTCGAGAGTCAGCGGGTCGAGGAGAGGATCGTGAGTGGCGATGAGCGGTTTTTGAAAGCAGAAACGCCCTGAGTGAGTAAATTGCAGACCGATGAGAAATCCATCAGTCGAACCGGTTGCTTCTTGGTGAGCGTCTTTACATTGATCGAGCATCTTCGTCAACGCGGGGACTGTTTTATCATAAATCCAAAGTTGCCGGGGATTCATCCGACCTTCATCCGAGATGGCGGTCGCCTCACCCCAGATCAACCCGGCACCACCGGCACCGAATCGCAGATAACGGCGATACGTCAATTCGTCCGGGAAGCCATCTAAAGTGCCGTCGCAACCTTCCATCGGTTGGATCGCGAGTCGATTTTTAAGATTCTGGCCCCGAATTTCCAGAGGTTGAAACAGAGTCGATAGATCATCGCTGACTTGAATCTCTCCACCAAGTTCGTGAGCGTCTTGAACGAGATCGTCGGTCGACTTGTATTTGAAGTAACGAGCCATGAGAGAGGGTGTGAGCTAAAGGCGTTGCGAATTGAGCTTCTGGAAGATTCTCTCCCAGGATCAATAATGGAATCCTTTGCGACGCTGCGAACTGTATCGTTCGAGGGCATCGTTGATGACGGGCCAAGCGGTTTCCACAGACTGAAACTCATCCACTTCCACCTTTTTCTCTTCCAGAGTTTTGTAGTCTTGGAAGAAGCGACGAAGCATCTGCAAGCGGTGAGGAGGAAGTTCGCTGGCATCGTGAAAAGAGTTGTAGGCGGGATCATGAGAAGCGACAGCCAGAATTTTGTGGTCCTGTTTCCCGCTGTCCACCATCGTCATCAATCCAATCGCGCGTGCCGTCATCAACGCCATCGGCTCGACCTTTTCCTGACAGAGCACCAGTACGTCAATCGGGTCGTCATCTTCCGCCAGAGTTTGAGGAATGAACCCATAATTGGCAGGATAATGGACGGCGGAATAGAGAATCCGGTCGACTCTCATCAGTCCGGTCTCTTTATCGAGTTCGTATTTGACCTTAGAGCCGGTCGGAATTTCGACAACAACGGTGAATTCACGCGGAAGATCCTCTCCCGGAGTGATATCGTGCCAAGGGTGTGTCATGCGTGTCGTTCTCTCGTTGATCGTCCGTGAACCGTTGTAAAGCCTTCAGGCATCAGATGAAACTCTTGATCCATTCAGGTGGTCAAATGTGTGATCGCATTGTCACACTCCTTCCCAAAGGACTCAAGCCTTCTTCTTATCGTGATTCGTGAATTTCTGACATTGATGGAAAATGTCCAGATCATCAAACTGGCTTCATTGCTGAATCTATTTCTATTCTGGGGCTTCTCATGAAAACAGACCTTACAACGGACCTTTCAGTGCGGCAAATCTCTCTGATTGGCTTGGGGCTGCTCGGTTCTGCCGTTGCCCGGCGGTTGATGTCTCTGGGATGGCGGGTTGTTGGTTACGATTTGAATCGAGAATCGCTCAATAAGTTTGGTGCAGACGGAGGGCAGGTGGCCGAGTCGCTCATCGAATGCGTCGAGGGAAGTCAATATTGCATCTTTTGTTTACCTGACGAAAAAGTTTCGCGAGAAGTTCTGGCAGAACTCTTGTCTCGCCTTGAAGCACCCCGAGAACTGACCATTTTCGATATGACTACGGGAGACCCCGATGTCATGAAGGAAAATTTCGCGATTTGTGCCGCCCAAGGAGTCTCCTACCTCGACACCTGCGTCGCCGGTTCTTCGGTGGAAGCAGAGCAGGGAGAGGCCATTCTGATGGTAGGAGGCGACGTGGCAACATTTGAAAGTTGTCGAGAGGTTCTGGATTTTATGAGCCGACAAGTTTTTTATGTAGGACTCGCCGGTGATGGGGCTCGTATGAAACTGGTGACGAACTTGGTTCTGGGGTTAGAGCGGTTGGTGTTAGCGGAGGGTTTCCATTTGGCCAAATCAGTCGGCCTCAACTTGAACAAGACGTTGGAGATACTGAAAGCCGGGCCAGCACGTTCGCACGTCATGACAACCAAGGGGGAAAAAATGATCGAGGCAGATTGGGTGCCTCAGGCGCGTCTTGGACAACATTGGAAAGACGTGAATCTGATTTTAAGCCAAAGCGACCGCTCAGGCATCGATCTTCCTTTATCAAAACTGCATGCAGAGATACTCGAACAGTGTCACAAGAAAGGCTGGGGAGAATTCGATAATAGTGCCGTCTATCTGGCATATTCGGCTGAAAAATCGGAGAGTACTCGCTAGAGTAATCATATTGATCCAAGATTGCTGGCGGCTGAAAGACAAGAGAGTTGCTGCCCGATTTTAATTGAAAATACTTTTCCTTGCTAAGTGACTGAAGAAGCACGCTCTCATGAATCAAACAGAACATGACGGTTCACATGAAGAACATCCTCCCAGTTTCGGGTTAATCCTGATCGGCGGCGCGATGGTTGGCTCTGTCATTAGTCATCTGAGAATCGCGAATGAGTTAGCCGAGCGTGGTTATCGAGTCCATATTTTCTGGGCGATTGATGATAGTT
>JAQWSQ010000134.1 GCA_029243145.1 Planctomycetaceae bacterium
GGGACGATCTCTGGGGCTCGCCATGAAGGCGGGCAATCTCGTCATACTCCCGTCGCGAGGTGCATTCTTCTACAGACTTTGGTACTCTTGCTCACGGCGTATCCTTTCCGCCCTCGCCGGCAGCTGAATCTTGGAGATTTAATTGGATACGGCGTCTCGGTTGACTTCACCATATCACCTTTTGACAATACCCCCAGGAGAAGACTGGAATGCGTAAAAGTTATCGTTGGCTCAGCTTTTTGACAATCGTTTTCACGGCTTTCCTTAACACGCTGTTGGTGGCCCAGTCATCCGATGTTCAACGCCATGTGGTTGTTATCAGCATCGACGGCTTTGCAGCTTTTCTTGTTGACGATCCCAAGGTACCGTTGCCAAATATTCGGCGTCTCGCGCGGGAAGGCTGTATCGTTGAAGGTGGGATGACCGTTTCGGATCCTTCGGTGACCTGGCCCAATCACACAACCTTGGTGACGGGCATGAAGCCTGGTCGTCATGGAGTACTTGCCAATGGAGTGCTGGTACGTGGCGGAATTGGAACGCCGGTGAAGATCGATTCCCACCGTGACCAGAGTGACTTGGTGAAAGTTCCTACCGTGGCGGATGTGGCACACTCTGCTGGGCTGAGGACTGCTGAAGTGAACTGGCCGTGTACTCGCAATTCAAAATCGTTTGACGATCAGTTCCCTGATGTTCCCAATGCGCTGGATTACACGACGCCCCGTTTGCGGAAAGAGCTCATTGAAAAGGGGCTTTTGCGGGATGAGAAACACTCCTCATTTCGAAATGCCAGCGTTGTCGGTCTGGATTATGTCTGGACGGAAGCGGCTTGCCATTTGATTCGGGAACGAAAACCACACCTGACACTGGTACACCTTCTAAATAACGATTCCGCACATCATAAGCGAGGAGCACAATCACAAGCGGGATACACCGCCAACGCGTATGCCGACATGTGCGTGTCTCGGATTGTTGAGGCGATTGATGACGCTGGAATCCGTGATCGCACGACGATCATTCTGGTCGCCGATCACGGCTTTGCGCTGACTCCCAAAGCGATTCGACCGAATGTTCTGTTGCGACAAGCGAAATTATTGAAGGTCGTAGAAGGAAAACTGACGCAGGCACGAATACACGTGATTCCCGAAGGTGGCATTGGCTTTGTTTACTGTACCAATCCAGTAAAAGCATCTCAGGACGCTTCCGACTTCAGGAAAATGTTGATAGGACAGGAAGGCGTTGCCGACATTCTGCTGCCAGATCGTTTTGGTGAAGTCGGCTTCCCGCACCCACGGGAATATAATCAGACCCCCGACGCCATTCTGGTCGCAAAAGAGGGATATGCAGTCTCTGGGGCCGTGACGGGAGAGACCCTTGTCGCCACTTTTGAAGAGGCACGAACGTCATACGGGTCCCATGGATTGCTGGCGAAAATCTCCAAGATGAAAGCGATGTGTATTCTCTCCGGCGCGGGAGTTCGATCAGGAATCAAACTGCCAGAAGTAAACAACACCGTCGTCGCTCCTACGATCGCCAAACTGTTGGGACTCAAGTACCCCAACGCTGACGGCAAGCCCCTGTTGGACGCATTACAAACGTCAGCCAATGGAAGTGAACGCTGATATTCAGTTTTCAACAAAACCTGATGTTGTGCTGTGGCATTGACGACATTCGGCCTTCCGAGGCCGAATAAAAACTACCTTTGG
>JAQWSQ010000194.1 GCA_029243145.1 Planctomycetaceae bacterium
GTTACACGACCCGATCAGCTGCTCGTGCGAGTCTGTTTGAATACATTGAAGTGTTCTACAACCGCATCCGTAAACACTCGGCCTTGGGCTATTTGAGCCCCGCACAGTTTGCACTGGCCGCCTAACCGTAACCCGCGCCCACGATTCCTGGGGAAGTTCAGTCATAGCCATTGTGCGCAAGAACATTGGATGGGTTCGAGCGTCATTCACTGTTCATTAATGACGACCGCTGCAACGTGAGAAAGGAGGCGATCTCGCGTGGCGTGGAAAATGCGCACTCAGAAAAAGTAGCAACTCACAAAAATGAGTCGATTCACGTAAATCGCTGAGAGCCAACAACTTGCTCAAGAGTATGGAAGATTCGGAATTAAGATTCGGCAACATTTGGTTCAAGATTTGGTCAACATTCGGTCAAGGTGTGTCCCCCATTATCCGAATCTTGACACCTTGAAACGGTGCTAGAGTGTTTGGGAGATGCTGTCACATGCACTCTGAGAAAAGCAGAAGCGACTACAGGTTGCCGATGAGTTCGGGGAGCACCTTGGTCAGCTTTTCGCCACCGATGCCGGCCACTTCGATGATCTTGGCGATCTCGACCGGTTCTAAGGCGTCAGGCAGGCAAATGTCGGTCACCACCGAGAACGCGACGGCTCGCAAGCCGCAATGGGCGGCGACAATGATTTCGGGGACAGTCGACATGCCGACAATGTCGGCTCCCATGTTGCGAAGCAAGCGGTATTCGGCACGAGTTTCGAGATTCGGTCCGGGGACGGCAACCAGCACGCCGGTATGGGCGGCGATGCCTAACTCCAGAGATTTGATTTTTGCCAGGCCGATGATTTCCTTGTCGTACGGTTGGCACATGTCGGGGAAACGTGGACCAAGACGGTCATCGTTGGATCCTCGCAATGGATTGTCGGGCATCATGTTGATGTGATCTTCAATAATCACGATGTCGGAAAGTTCGTACTGAGGATTCATGCCTCCGACAGCCGACGTGACGAACAAAAACTCGGCACCGAGTTCTTTCATCACACGAACCGGGAAGGTGACTTGTTCGAGCGAGTAGCCTTCGTAGTAATGGAAGCGACCTTCCATCGCGAGGATTGGAGTGCCGTTGAGTTCTCCAAAGACGAGTTGTCCCGCGTGTGACTCGACCGTCGACTCGGGGAAGTGGGGGATTTCCCCGTACGGAATTTGAATCGCGTTTTGGATTTGTGTGGCAAGCCCGCCGAGCCCTGTTCCCAGAATCATACCCGCTGTGGGGATTCCGCTGATTTGTTTGCGGATATGGTTTGCCGCTTCCTGAATCTGGTCGAACAAAGATGTCGGCATGAGGTGGCGATTCAGTAAGAGAATTTATGCGAAGGGCGACTTGGAAGGATGCGGTCCAACGAGGGATCGATCAATCTTCATCATCGGAGTAGAGATCGTCTTCGTCGTCTTCGTCGTCTTCGTCGTCTTCGTCGTCTTCGTCGTCGTCATCATCTTCGTCGAACTCTTCATCGAATTCTTCGTCGAAGTCATCTTCGAGATCGTCGTCGAAGTCATCTTCTTCGAAGAAGTCATCATCGTCATCGATCAACCGCAGCGGTTCCAGTTCCGTTGCCAGGGAAGAATCATCCCGGCGGGGTGCGGCGAGTTCGTTGGTAAGTTCGGTCAGAGAGAACCCTGGGGCAATCATAGATATTTCCTTCTGATGAGATGCTTCTCGAGCGAAGTTCGTTGTTCATCGACAGCAAACAGTCTGCTGCCTTACACCCACTCAAGAGACATTTCAGTAACACAATTCCTACATGTGTGTTTAATAATTAAAAAATCACAGCTTTGTCAAGCGCGACCTGAGAACGAAATCATTTTCTTTTCGACTCCGCAAAAACGATCGTCAGCAGACTAGCGGGACTGTGCGATTTGCTCAAGCAAGTAGCTTCCATATGAGCTGTTTTTTACGGGTTCTGCGAGCTTCGTGACTTCGTCTGCGGTGATGTAGCCCAGGCGCCAGGCAATTTCCTCGGGGCAGGCGATTTTGAGCCCCTGTCGGGCCTCGATGACGCTCACGAATGTGGCTGCCTCGAGCATTGACTCGTGTGTTCCGGTATCGAGCCACGCCGTCCCACGGCCCAAGGTTTCAACCCGTAATGTCCCCTGCTCCATGTATTTGCGGTTCAGGTCGGTGATTTCCAGCTCTCCTCGTGGAGAAGGCTCTAGGCTTCGTGCCATTTCGACAACTTGATTGTCGTAGAAGTAAAGTCCTGTGACGGCGAAATTGGACTTCGGGTATTCGGGTTTTTCTTCAATCGAAGTTGCGCGGTTTTTTTCGTCGAGTGTGACGACTCCGTATCTTTTGGGATCGCGGACATGGTAGGCGAAGACAGTCGCTCCCTTTTCTTGTTGTCCAACTTTTTGCAAGAAACTCGCCATCTGATGGCCGTAAAAGATGTTGTCACCGAGTACCAAGGCAGACAGGCGATCATCTATGAAGTCTTCTCCGATCAGGAATGCTTCGGCCAGCCCGTTGGGTTCCGGTTGGACGGCATAAGAGAATTGCAGCCCCCATTTGGAGCCGTCACCCAGCAAGCGTTCAAAGAGTGGGAGATCGGTGGGCGTGCTGATGATCAGGATGTCGCGGATACCAGACAGCATCAACGTGGATAGCGGGTAGTAAATCAGCGGTTTGTCGTAGACCGGCAGAAGTTGCTTACTGACGACATTCGTCATGGGGCTTAATCTGGTCCCAGACCCACCCGCCAAGATAATACCACAGCGCTGACTGGTTGACTCGTTCATCAATCTCTTTCGAAGATCAAGGGGTATTGGTCGATTTGGCGGCGACTTCTTCGCGAGTCACCGATTCGCAATTTAGACATTCGCTGATGACACCCATGTATGTTTTTGTGAGATGAGCATTGTTGCGAAAATCTTCGTTTTCGAGTAATTCCTGATGCAGACGTGGCAGGTTGTAGAACGGGACGCTCGGATACAAATGGTGTTCGAGGTGGTAGTTGATGTTTTTGGGAGCAAACAGGATTTTCTCCCACCAACTAGGATAAGTCGTGCGGGTGTCGCGATAGATGTGGTCATATTCCAAGGCGTAATGTTCGGCAATCGTGCGAAAACGCAGAACCACTTTGAGCCAAGTCACCATCGGGACGGACCAGTACATCAGATAGATTTTCCAGAATGTGGCTCCGAATAAAAATGACATGCCGGTAAAGAAGGCGAGATAAAAAGCGATCTTTCCGAAATCCCAACCGCCAATAGGATGTTTCGGTTGATAGGTGTATCGTCCAAAGAACTGAAGCTGGTCGAGAAGTCGCAAGCCGAGTGCATCGCCCAGAAACAGAAAGAAGATGCCGGTGCGAGTCTTCGGGAAACTCCAGTCGCCTGTTTCCCGCAGTTCCCAGTCGGGGTCGTCGTCGGTGTTGGGGGAGCGGTGATGAGAAAAGTGCAACTGTCGATAAAATCGCACGTCAATAGTTAACCACCAGGCGGCTCCCATTTGGCCGATCAGTTCGTTCCAGAAACGATTGTTGGAGATTCGATAGTGGGCACTTTCATGCATGATGATCGCCAGTGCATGTTGGCGAGAACCAATCAGTACGACAGCAGCAATGTACCCAGCAATACCAGCGGCAATGTGGACCGACCAAAGATGCCAAGAAGCCGTGATGACTGCTCCGATGATGACCCATTCAGTCAGGACGCCGAGCACACTTTTCCACGTTTGCAAGGTAGAGAGTTTTTTAATGACATCGGGAGAAACCGGCTTTTTCCAATCTTCCACCAATTGGTCGGTTTCAGTGATGGCAGTAGTAACAACGGAAGCGTTCATAACTCAGCAACTCCGAAGATTTGCATCCTACGTTCAGGGCAATAACTATCCTTTAATTTCACTCATTTATGCTCCCCCGTCAACCGGAACGGGCTAGTGAATTCGCTGAAATTAGCCTCGCCTCTCGCAATTGCAGAGGTTAGGTTAAGTTATTCGGTTATTTACGAGACATTGTGAACCAGGAAGATTCCCCGATGCCTAAAATCTCCTACGCTCAAATAGGTGTTGGTCATGCCCACGCCGATAAAATCTCCGTTTACCGCAACTCAGAAGACTATGAAGTCGTCGGAATTGCCGAACCCGATCCGCGAAAAAAAAAGCAGGCAGAAACCTCGAATCTCTACAAAGATCTCCCTTGGATGTCGGTTGAGGAACTCCTCAATCAACCCGGTTTACAGCTTGTGGGAATCGAGACTGAAGTGGGGGATCTGCTCAACTACGCAGAAATGGCGATCGCGGCAGAAAAACACATTCATCTCGACAAGCCGGCGGGAGAGTCACTTCCCCGGTTCAAAAAACTTCTCGATGCGGCTGCCAGCAAACACCTCGCATTACAAATGGGGTACATGTATCGCTTCAATCCCGCAGTGATGCTGTTGCGAACTTTTTTGAAAAATGGTTGGCTGGGAGAGCCGTTTGAAGTGCATACGGTGATGAGTAAGTTGATGTCTGAAGCAGCACGGAAGTCGTTGATTCAATACCCTGGCGGAACGATGTTTGAACTTGGGTGTCACCTGATTGACCTAGTGGTAGGCGTAATGGGAGCACCCGAAAATGTGATTCCCTATTCACGACATTCTTCTACAATCGATGATGGATTGCTCGATAACATGCTGGCAGTGCTTGAGTATCCCCGAGCGACGGCAACCGTTCGTTCGAGTGTGAACGAAGTGGACGGCTTTGCCAGACGTCAATTCATAGTCTGTGGAACCGAAGGGACGTTTCATCTGCAACCCCTCGATGCACCCAATGTGACAGCGACGTTCCTGAGATCATACGGGAAGTATCCCAAGGGGAAGAACGAAATGGAGTTCGGGCGATATGATCGGTATGTGGGAGATGCCGCTGATCTCGCGAAAGTCATACGAAACGAAAAAGCTCCCGAATTCAGTTATGATCATGATTACGCCGTCCAGAAAACAATTCTGCTGGCGAGTGGACTATCGGTGGAGTGAACCATGCAAGAAGATGCGTCTTACATTTGTCAGTCCTGCGGTGAAGAAATTGTGGTGCCCATCGATCTCACAGCCGGCGCTCATCAGGAGTATGTCGAAGATTGTCCCGTTTGCTGCTGCCCGAATCTCATTCGTGTGGACATTGAAAGCGATGGGACCGCCATCGTCACTGCGAAATTGGAATGACCAATTCCTGATTGAGACTCGGGTTCCGGGGAGTTAGTATTAAGCACGTCTACACCACTGCTCCTCTTGAAATGTCGACTTGTGAACCGCGACCGGAAACTCGTACTTCTGATCTTTGCCCTGACCTTCGGCTACTCGCTACTGCGATATATTGTTTTCAAAGGAGTCAGTGTCGAGCAAATTCCCGTTTACATCACCAATAAGGCCGTTTCATGGACCGGGCTCATCTTGTTGGGATTGGCACCGCTCATCCATGTGAATCGTCGTCGAACCATCGGGCAAGCCGGTTTTTTGTTCGTGATACTGCATGTGATCATGTCGCTCATGATCTTTAATTCGGTCTACTTTGCTAAGTTTTACAGTGAAGTTGGCTATCTCTTATGGCAGGCAGAAGCTTCCATGCTGGCGGGGGCGGTCGGTACCGTTTTGTTGTTGAAGCTATTTGTGCATGTGGGTGAGAATAACAATCACAATGGCAGTCTGATTCTCGGCTTGGGCCGATTGATCCTTATTTTGACAGGCGCTCATCTCGGGTTGATGGGATATCGTAGTTGGAGTGATGCTGAGCATTGGCCCGGACACTTACCGCCGATCACGCTGTTGTCATTTTTGACCGTGATCGTGTTGCTGGGGTTACGTCAGCTTCGTCGATAAAAAGGGAGCGGGACCACTTTGGCTGGCATCCGCTTGCCGCGAAAGTCGACTTCCAATTCGGTTCCTTCAGTGGCGTAATTAGGAGCAACGTAGGCCATGGCGATTGATTGGCTGAGAGTCGGAGATTGAGTTCCCGACGTGACTTCACCGATTTGCTGGTCACCGGAAAAAATGGGAGTTCCTTCTCGTGCAATACGACGGCCATCGAGAACCAGTCCAACACGTTTTTGCAGGTCAGTGCGTTCTTTGAATCGAACCAGAGCTTCTTTTCCAATGAAGTCTCCTGCTTGCAGTTTTACGCCGAAACCGAGGCCTGCCGTGTAAGGATCGGTCTCTTCATCCAGTTCGTGTCCATAAAGAGGCATGGCTGCTTCGAGACGCAGAGTGTCACGCGAACCGAGCCCGCAAGCGATCAATCCGTCGTCGCCATGCTCGGCAATCAAAGACTCCCATAATTTGACCACGACTTTTCCCGAGGCCAATACCTCGCAGCCATCTTCTCCCGTGTATCCGGTGCGAGTGACATACGCTTCTTCGCCGTCGAGAGTTGTTCTAATTCCGGTATAATATTTGAGATCAGCGAGAATCGGTTCGAAATAAGGCTGCGTCCATTCGAGTGCCTTCGGACCTTGAATGGCGATCATTGCCAGTTCGGTTGTTCGATCAGCGAACGCGACATCAAACCCCTCGATGTGTTGGCCGATCCAATTGACAATGTTCGGGCGATTAGAGGCATTGACGACGAGAGCATAGGCATCGTCCCAGCGATAGACGAGTACGTCATCGAGGATCCCCCCCTGCTCATTCGTGACGAGGGCGTAGCGGATTTGTCCAACTTCGAGCTTGGTGACATCGTTAGTGACGATGTGATCGAGAAACTTGCAGGCTTCGGGGCCGGTGAACCATAACCGTCCCATATGAGAAATATCAAAGAGCCCGGCAATGTTACGGACTGCGTTGTGTTCTTCGGTGATTCCGGTGTACTGGACGGGCATGTCGAAGCCGGCGAAATCGACGAGTCGAGCCCCTGCATCTGCATGCCATTGATGGAGAGGTGTTTTTTGCAGTTCGGGAGAAGTCATGCTGGGTGATTCCATTCTCATAAAAACAGAGGATCGCGATTTTCACGATCCCCTGATAGAAGTCTTCGATTACAACCCGCTTGTTGTTCAGCTTTCAGTGCTGCACAATGTCGCCTTCAGATATTCGCGGTTCATGCGAGCGATGTTGTCGAGACTGATGCCCGCTGGACAGGCCGCTTCACATTCACCCGTGTTCGTGCAAGAACCGAATTTCTCTTCGTCCATTTTTGCGACCATTTTCAGGACACGTTCGCCGCGTTCCGATTTTCCATGAGGCAGCAACGCAAGCTGTGAAACTTTGGCCGACGTAAACAGCATCGCTGAGGCATTTTTGCACGCGGCGACACAGGCTCCGCAACCGATGCAGGAGGCGGCATCCATTGCTTTCTGTTGATCTTTCCGAGGGATCGGAATGGTGTTGGCATCGGGTGCGTTTCCTGTGTTGACGGAAACGTAACCACCCGCCGTAATGATGCGATCAAATGCCGAACGATCGACGACCAAGTCTTTGATAACCGGAAATGCGGTTGCTCGCCAAGGCTCAATCGTAATTTTGTCGTTGTGCTGAAAACGTCTCATGTGCAATTGGCAAGTTGTGGTTTCATTATCAGGGCCATGAGCCTGACCGTTGATCATCATGCCACACATGCCGCAGATACCTTCACGGCAATCGTGATCGAATGCCACCGGCTCTTTTCCCTCTTCGATCAATTCATCGTTGAGGATGTCGAGCATCTCCAGAAACGAAGCGTGTGTCGAGACGCCTTCGAGTTTGTATTCCTCGAATCGTCCTTCGACTTCTGCGTTTGGCTGGCGCCAAATCTTCAGAGTCAGATTGATGGTTTCGTGACTCATTATTTATAACTCCTCGTTGCGAGGGGGACATTTTTAAATTCCAGTTGTTCTTTGTGGAGAGAAGGCTTCTCTCCGACGCCGTTAAACTCCCACGCTGCGACATAGGCAAACTCATCATCGTGACGCATCGCTTCATTGTCGGCCGTTTGGTGTTCTGAACGGAAATGACCGCCGCACGATTCTTCGCGATTGAGGGCGTCTGTCGCAATCAGTTCTGCAAATTCCATGTAGTCGGCAACACGGCCCGCTTTTTCGAGAACCTGATTCAGTTCCTCGTTTTTACCGACGATTTTGAGGTCTTCCCAGAATTCTGAACGCAGGCCCTGCACTTTTTCGATGGCTGTTTCCAAGCCTGCTTTGGTGCGTTCCATACCGACATAATCCCACAGAATGCCTCCGAGCTCTTTGTGGAATTGATTAGGCGTACGGTTTCCGCCAATCGACATGATTTTATTGACACGCCCCTTCGCGTTCTCCAAAGCCTCTCTGCAGGCATCATGATCTTCAGTGATTTTCTCGAACGAATGACGAGCGAGATGATCGCCGATTGTGTATGGGATTACGAAGTATCCGTCCGCAAGGCCCTGCATCAGAGCACTTGCACCGAGCCGGTTGGCTCCGTGATCGGAGAAGTTGGCTTCTCCCAAGGCGTACAAACCGGGAATGGTCGTTTGCAGATGATAATCGACCCACAAGCCCCCCATTGTGTAGTGGACGGCCGGGTAAATCTGCATCGGAACGTGATACGGATCGTCGCCCGTAATTTTCTTATACATATGGAACAAGTTGCCGTACTTGGATCGAACCACATCTTCACCATCGCGGGCGATGGCATCGCGGAAATCGAGATAGACGGCTTGTCCGGTGTCGTTGACGCCGTGACCTTTATCGCATTCGAGTTTGGCGGCACGAGACGCGATGTCACGTGGTGCCAGATTGCCAAATGAGGGGTAACGGCGTTCGAGATAATAATCGCGTTCGTTGTCCGGGATATCCTTGGCGGGGCGATTGTCGTCTTTCCGTTTGGGAACCCAAACGCGACCGTCGTTCCGCAAACTCTCGCTCATGAGCGTCAGTTTGGACTGATAATCGCCAGAACGTGGAATGCAGGTTGGATGAATTTGCGTGAAACAGGGATTCGCGAAGAACGCACCCTTCTTGTGACATCGCCAAGCCGCAGTGACGTTGGAACCATTCCCGTTAGTCGAAAGATACCAGGCGTTTCCGTAGCCCCCCGTTGCCAATACAACAGCGTCGGCGATGTGGGTCTCGAACTCACCTGTTACCAGGTTACGCGTGATAATTCCGCGAGCCTTGCCATCGATGATGATCACGTCGAGCATTTCGCGTCGGCTGTAGATGTTCACTTTTCCGGCGGAAACCTGTCGCATCAATGATTGGTAGGCACCCAACAGCAGTTGCTGACCGGTTTGGCCGCGGCAGTAAAATGTTCGTGAAACTTGTGCTCCACCGAACGAACGGTTCATCAGATAGCCACCATATTCACGAGCGAAGGGAACCCCTTGAGCCGTGCATTGGTCGATGATGTTGTTGGCAACTTGAGCCAGCCGATAGACGTTGGCTTCGCGACTGCGGAAGTCACCGCCTTTGACAGTGTCGTAAAACAGACGCCAGATGCTGTCACCATCGTTGGGATAGTTCTTGGCGGCGTTGATGCCACCCTGAGCTGCGATACTGTGTGCCCGACGCGGACTATCCTGAATGCAGAACGATTTGACGTTGTAGCCGAGTTCACCCAGAGTTGCCGCAGCGGCTCCACCGGCCAGCCCGGTTCCCACCACAATGATGTTGAACTTCCGCTTGTTCGACGGATTGACCAGTTTTAGATCGAACTTGCACTTATCCCACTTGTCCTCAATCGGACCATCGGGGATTTTAGAATCGAGAATATTGGAAATGGAAGGTTCCGCAATGGCCATGGATGGCTCCCTGACGGATGAATGAATTTGTCTAATCTCAAAAAACTTACGGCTTGAGGCTTATCTCTGTCACTGAAACAAAACCGCCCATAGCGGGAAACTGGCAAAGCCGACAGCAACAATCACGGCAAAGCTGGTGCCCGCACATTTGATGAATTTGTTGTATTTGGGATGGCTCAAACCCAGTGACTGAAACGCACTTGAGAATCCGTGACTGAGGTGAAATCCTAAAACGATCACACCGGCGATGTAGGCACAAAATGTAATTGGGTCGCGTAGAAGACGGACCGCTTTGTCGAAAGGTTCTTCGCCTTCTGGTCCGGGGTTCCGAATTCCGAGCCGAAAGTCTACCAAGTGAAGCAAGATGAAACCGAGGACAATGACGCCCGTGATCCACATCCAATTATGGGGGAAGAACGTAAGCAGAGGAGTTCCCTGCTTACTCTGATTGACATCGTAATCCTGCTTGCGTGCTGATTTATTTTCCCAGGTCGTCACAACGGCCAGAATCAAGTGAGCCACGAACAAAACAAACAGCCCCACTTCAGCCACTGCGAGCAGTGCTTTCTGTTCGTGCAGCGTGTGGGCATAATGGTTGAATTCTTCCGCACCTACGAAGAGGAGCAGATTACCGGCAAGGTGAGTAATCAGGAAACCACATAACAGTAGTCCCGTAATCCCCATGACGTATTTTTTGCCGAGGGATGATGAGAGGGCTCGGATCAGCCAGTTCAAGATTGGCTCCTTCATGAGCGAATCGTTCAGGGTGTCTGTTAAGGGACGGAATCGCAAAACCGACCCATCTTTTGCCGCTGATTCATAGACCGTATTGTGGCCTCGGAATTCACAGTATATCTATTGATTATAAGTGGTGCGGGGCCAACTTCAATCACCAAGCCGTTTTACAGCGGTTGAAACGAAAGAATGTCAAAGATTCTCGACTCTGGGAAAGAGAAGTTCATCCATTCTTCTTAAGATCGTATCTTTTATTCTTTAATCGTTGCTTTGCCCGTTAAACGCTGAGGATCACCCAATCCAGTGACGAATGTCTCAAATGTATCTTTGAGTGGTACGGCAGGACACAATCGCCAAGGAGTTGAGCCACCTCTTATGATGGGGAGGATCTCGTGATTGGTCACCCTGCCTCCTCATTCCCGAACAATGAACCCCCTATTCAAGATGTCAAGATTCGGAAAATCGGGGACACACCTTGACCGAATCTTGACCAAATGTTGAATCAAATCTTCCCGAATCTTGATTCCGTATCTTGTGTACTCTTGAGCAACTTGTTGACTCTCTTCGGCTTGCGTTAATGGCCTCGTTTTGGTGAATGGTCGCATTTTCGGGGTGCGCATTTTCTACGTCACGCGAGATCGCTCTCTTTCTCACGTTGCAGTGATCGTCATTGTTGAACAATGAATGACACTCGAACCTATCCAATGTGCTTGCGCACAATGGCTATGTGTAAGTCGAATTGCCAAAGATCAATTCGCCGTCAGGCGAACCACGAACGCTAACTCTGGTAGATCGTGTTTGGCAAGGTGAATTTGAACGATCATTATTTGACGCAAAGACGCGAAGGAGCAAAGAAACGCAAAGGGTGGGAGTGAGAACAGTCGCCAACGTGTAAATCCAGTTTTTAGGTCATGCTCCTGCATGACTTCCAGTTGGAATCAAAGAATCGACAACCACGAATGACTCGAATCAAGCGAATAAAAAAGGGTGGCGGCGGGCGCACCATGAAATGGAAGCCCCCGAAACTTATGCACGAAGGATTTCACCGCAGATGACGCGGATCACCCAGATAAAAAGAGAGCAAGTGAACGCAGAGTATTTACAATAGGTGTGGGTGGGGCGGTAATAAGCGTGCAGAAAAGAGCCAACTTTGATTTCACATCTCGTTGACGTATTACGGCACGCAAGCATAGCCCCAGAGAAAAGAATTTGAATCACGCGGCGGCGCGGCGACGCGGCGGAAAAGAGAGAACACTTATCTTCGCTAATAATCTCTGATCCTGATCAATGAAGATGAGCCATCATTTGTGTTTCCAATTGATGAATCAAAAAAGCAGACAGGCATCGGCACTCTGAAATCGAGTGGCGTTGAAAGCTTGTCTTTGAGTGAGTCTTATTGGAGCATCTTTTGGGACCACGCGTGACTTGAATGAGTCATAGCCCGATCTGCGCCAGCAGTCGGGATGGGGGCAAGTGTCATTCGACGTGCAATGAAACTCGTCAGTCGGCGTCGTGAGAAAGAACTCACCACGAATGACTCGAATCAGACGAATAAAATTAAAACAGGGTGGCGGCGGGCGCTCCGTGAAACGGAAGACCCCGGTGATTGATCGTGAAGGATTTGACCGCGGATCGCGCTGATTTCACGGATAAAACTCACATGCTCACGCGAGCGAGAGCATGGCACCCGGCTTACCTCGCAGTGTCCGTTAACCAAGCAGTATTCTCGATCACTTACTGCCAGCGTGAGGCCTCTTTCGGGGCCATCCGTGGTCTCTTTATGTTGAGCGAGGTCTACTGGATGTTGCAGCAGGTACTGGCCCCCCCCACTACGATTTCTTCTTCTTGCCTTGTCGTTTGTTCTTCGGTTGACCGATCGGTTTTTTGCCGCTCGGCTTCCCCTTCCCTTTCGACTTCTGTTTTCCTTTGGGTCTCTTCTTCGATTTGTCAGACTTGGACTTATTGCCGCCGGCGAGGAGGTCGAAGTCGAGCGAGCGGCGGTCGATGTCCACTTTGGCGACCTTCACCACCACTGGATCACCCAACCGATATTTCGTGCCGGTGGCACGACCCACCATAGCCCTCGCTTTTTGGTCGTATTCAAAGCTCTCTTTCGATTCGAGTCGTCGGATATGGACCAAACCCTCGACCGGGATTTCGATTCCTTGTGCGAAGATACCGAAGGTTTCCACGCCGGTAATGATGGCGTGCATCTCCTCACCAATCTTGTCTTCCATGTAACGCAGAAGTTTCAACTTGGTTAACTCGCGCTCGGCACGTTCCGCACGGCGCGATGTCTGCGAACAATGTTTGCCGAGTCGAATCAGCTCTTCTTCGTTCGATTCTTTCGGTCGGCGGGTTTTGCGAACAATGGAGTCGATAATGCGATGGACGGTCAGGTCGGGATAACGACGGATAGGACTTGTGAAGTGGCAATAGTGTTCTTCGGCGAGAGCGTAATGTCCCACTTCAAAACGTGAATACTCGGCCTGTTTCATGCTGCGAAGCAAGCCGTAACTGATGGATCGTTCGGCGGGGTGTCCTTCAACCTTTTTTAAGAGGGCTTGAATCGAGCGACGATCCTGATACTTGGGTAAGGGAAAATCGAGCGTTCCCACGAAGTCTGCGAAGGCTTTCAATTTCATTTCATCGGGGTCGGCGTGAGTTCGACGAAGGAACAGGATTCCCCGATCGGTCAACTCCTTGGCGACGGCGATGTTAGCGGCCAGCATAAATTCTTCGATGATCTGGTGCGATTCATCGTGATCCGATTCAACCGCTCCCGTGACTCGGCCTTCTTTGTCGAATGTTAGTTTGACTTCGGGCATTGAGAGTTCGAGCATGCCTTTATCGTGTCGGCGTGAACGTAATATTCGAGCGAGCTTTTGCATGCGGACCAGCAGATCGTAAACTTTGGCGCCGACTTTTTTACGGCCTTTCTCGCCCGCATCGATTAGCGGGATGACTTGTTCATAGGCGAATCGTTGTTGAACTTTGATCGCCGTGTTGGAAAGCCGTGTCGAGACGGGAATCCCTTCGGGAGTGAATTCGATAAAGCACGACTTCGTAAAGCGAACCTTCCCTTCTTGTAAAGATGCGAGACCGTTCGAGATGATCTCGGGGAGCATCGGTATCACTTTGCGGGGCAGATAGACACTCGTGCCACGTTTGACGGCTTCTGTGTTGAGCGGACTTTTCGGCCGCACGAAGTGGGAGACATCGGCGATATGTACGCCGAGAACGTAGTGTCCTTTTTCATTCACATCGAGTGAAATCGCATCGTCGAAGTCGCGGGCATCAACCGGGTCAATCGTGATGATTGTCTCGGCGGTCAAATCTTCGCGACCTTCGAGGTTCGTATCGTCGAAGCGATCCGCCTGGCGTCGGGCATCTTCGAGAACATCTTCGGGGAATTCGTTCGGGATGCCGAATTGGTAGACGATGGAAAGTGTATCGACTTCGACATCTCCGCCGGGTCCGAGAACTTTGGTGATCACCCCTTCCCCCGGTCGTCGTGGCGTCGGGAAACGCAGCATGTCGAAGACGACTTTGTCGTCGGGGTTGGCTCCCTTCGCGCCGGGGTCACCGACATAGACGGGGTCGTTGAACGTGCGTCCGTCGACCTGCACGTAGCTTTGGCCGTCTTTCTCAAAATAGGTTCCGACAAACGTACTCGCCTGCCGCTCGATGATTTCCACAATCTGTCCGACCAGTTTACCACTTCGACCGCGACGTGTTGTGATTCGTACGAGAACTTCGTCTCCTGAAGCGGCGTCGATCATCTCGCCTTCGGGAATCCAATATTCCTGAAGCTCTTTGCCGGGAGTCTGATCGTGAGGTCGGAAGAATCCGTCTCCACTCGCCATCCGTTTGACGACTCCTCCGACGAGATCGGTGCCGGTTGAGATGGAATAAGTTTTGTTACTGTGCTGTCGCGCTCGGCCTGCTGCGATGTGTTCGGAAAGAATTCGGCGCAATTTGCCGCGTGCTTTGCTGGAGACGTTCATGGCGTCGGCCAGCTCGCTGAACTTCAGCGGTTGATAATCTTTTGCGGAAAGGAGGTCGAGGACGTCCTGTTCGATACTCATAGTTGTCTTCTTTGTTGGTACTTTGTCTTTTGTGTTTTTTGACAGCAATGTTTTCTGCTGGCGGTCAAAATCGAGCATTAACTATCCTCCTCACTCGATTCTCTTCTCTTCTGGACAAGAAGAGGGCCGCAGGCCGGATAAGAATGTTGAGTGAATCGATCAATGCTAATCAATGTGCGCAGTATCAGTGTGACCGTTTGTGACCGGTATCACAATCAGAATCTCTGCGGGGAGAGACTATTCGCCTTTGTAAAGCTTACGGTCGAGGCGCGGGATGAAGGGTGTCCATTTCGACTGGCCATCGGGGTCGTCTTTGATCGTGCGAGAGAATTCATGCATTTTCGCATCGAGGTTATCGATGTAATGCAAGGCGATCGCTTCGATCGTCATCGGCAAGCGAGAACTGCCGAATTCGTAGCTTCCATGATGCGAAATGATCATGTGTTTCAATCTTAGACCAATCTCAGGGTCGAGAGGTTCGCCCGAAAGTCGATCTGCTTCTGCAATTTTCTCATTCAGAATCTCGACACCGATGGTCATATGGCCAATCAGTTGGCCCTCATCGGTGTAACTGAGTGATGTTTCGGCTGAGAGTTCTTTGACTTTTCCGAGATCGTGCAAGAAGCAGCCGGCCAGCAGCAAGTCGAGATCCAGATCTTCATAGAGATCAGAAATTCGCGTGGCTGCTTCCATCATGCTGGCAACGTGTTCGAGAAGTCCCCCTTGGTAGGCATGGTGGGCTTTGATACCAGCGGGTGACATTGCGAACGTATCCATCAGTGTTTGGTCAACCAGAAAACATTCCATGACCGATCTGAGACCGGGGTGCGAAATGCCGAGCAATTTTTCGCGGACATCGTTGAGTAGCTTGTCGGTTTCCACGGTGGAACTTTGTTGGAACTCAGCCGGATCGACCGTCGACTCGTCCACTTTTTCGATGCGAGTCAGAATCATTTGCAAAGATCCTTGATACGACTGCACTTTGCCGCGGATTTTGACAAAATCGCCCGTGTTGATGTAATTCATGTCCTGTTCAATGACATTCCACATCAAACCGCTCATCACGCCTGTTTTGTCGCGAAGAGTCGCCAGCAAGTATAAATCGGCGTTACGATTCGCACGCAGTTGTTTTTCGGCCAGAAGGTAGACTTCTTCGACACTGTCTCCGTCGGAGAGTTCTTTCAAGAAACGTCGATTTTTGGTCTGAGTGTCGGACATCCGGGAAGCCTGTCTTTCATCGAGCAGGTTCAGATTGCTCTTATGGAACTGAACCTTGAGGTTATTTTTCAGTCTTAGATTCTAGGTGCCGTGCGTCCGGCTCTCAAGGCAGTCTGCCCCGATATACGCGAGGAATCGATTTTCGTCCAAAATTCCCGGTGCAGGCGTTTTGCCGAGACTTCCGGCTTCTGCTAGAATATCGCCCTGCCGAGAGTTGGAATCTCTCGATAATCACACAATTTTTCTTATGGACGAAGGATACGCCCGTGCGTTGGTCGCAAACGCTGATTCCCACGATGAAAGAAAACCCCTCCGATGCGGAGATCCCCAGCCATCGGCTGATGATTCGCGCGGGGCTTATTCGGCAATTGATGGCAGGAGCCTATACCTATTTGCCACTGGGATGGAAATCCATTCGCAAGGCAGAGGCCATTATCCGTGAGGAAATGGATCGCGCGGGAGCGGTCGAGCTTCATATGCCGGCACTCCAGCCGATTGAACTCTTTGAGCGAACGGGACGGCGCGAAGCCTTCGGGAACGTGCTGATTGATTTCCCCATTCGACGTGGAAATCAGGAAGGTCAATACGCTCTCGGTCCCACTCACGAAGAAGTGATTACCGATTTGGTATCCAAACTCGTCAGCAGCTATCGCCAGTTGCCGTTCACCATGTATCAGATTCAGACAAAATTTCGAAATGAAGAACGTCCACGATTCGGCGTGTTACGAACCAGCGAATTTCAGATGAAAGACGCTTATAGCTTCAGTGCAACCATTGAACAACTCGATGTCGCCTACGATGCGATGTACGACGCATACTGCCGCATCTTCGCACGTTGCGGGTTGGAATACCTGCCTGTCGAAGCCGAGAGCGGCCCAATCGGTGGCGACGCATCTCACGAGTTTATGATCCCGTCAGGCAATGGTGAGGATTCAATCTTTCGCTGTCCATCGTGTCAATACGCGGCCAATATGGAGCGTGCCGACACGGGACGAACGGCTAATGTTGCACAAGTCGCCGATGGCGAGATGAAGACACTCGAAGAAGTGGCGACTCCCAAAGCCGGCACCATTGAGCAAGTCACCCAGGCGATGGGGTGTGATGCGACTGATCTCATCAAGACCTTGATCTATGATGTTGATGGTGAAACCGTAGCCGTTTTGATGCGGGGAGACCATGAAGCCAATGAAGGTAAAATTCGCCGTGCGTTGGATGCCAATTCAGTCGAACTCGCCGATAACGCGACCATCGAAAAAGTGACGGGAGCACCGGTCGGATTCGCTGGACCGAAGGGGTTGTCGATCAAAATGATCGCCGATCACGATGTTCCCAGTGTGAATCCCGCCGTCATTGGAGCGAACAAAGTCGATACGCATTTCAAAAATGTGTATCTCGGTCGCGATTATGAACTCCCGACCGACTCAGATGGGAAACCGATCACTCATGACCTGCGAAATGCTGAGCCCGGCGATGGTTGCCCGAAATGTGATGGAAAGCTGGAATGTGTTCACGGCATTGAAGTCGGGCATGTTTTCAAATTGGGGACCAAATATTCGGAAGCTCTCGATGCGAACTTTCTCGATGATAAAGAACAACGCCATCCGATCATCATGGGTTGTTACGGCATCGGTGTGAATCGTATCGTGGCCGGCATCGCAGAAACCCGTCACGACGACAACGGCATCGACTGGCCATTATCGTTGGCTCCCTTTGAAGTCGACATTATCCCGTTGAAAGTGGACGACGAAGAAGTGATGCAAGCCGCAGAGGGTCTGTACGATTCGCTGAAATCACAAGGAGTGGATGTGATTCTCGACGACCGCCCTGCTCGTCCGGGAGTGAAATTCAAAGATTCAGAATTGATTGGATTCCCGCTTCGTGTGGTCATTGGTGGGCGTGGTTTGGCGGAAGGTAACATGGAAGTGAAATGGCGATCTGATGAAGGTCCGACCATGATTCCTGTTGCCGAAGTGGAATCGCGAGTTTTGGAAATGCTTGACGCCAAACGAGCCGAAGAAGCCAGTCAGATTCCACAGGTGTGATTAGTATGCGTGAAATCGATGACCTCCCGCCGCTCGAAGTGTTATATGAAGACAATCATTGTCTCGTCGTCAATAAGCCCGCGCGCGTGTTGACGATGGGAGATGACACGGGGGAACCGACTCTCTTCGAGCTAGCAAAGCAGTATCTTCGGAAGAAATACAATAAACCCGGCAATGTCTATTTGGGAGTCGTGCATCGACTCGACCGCCCGACTTCGGGGGTTGTTCTATTTGCTCGGACCTCAAAGGCGGCGTCTCGATTATCTGATCAGTTGCGACGCCATGCGATGACGAAAACTTATCACGCGCTCGTCGAGGGAGTCCCCAAGTCCAGATCGGGAACACTCTCGCACTGGTTGTTGAAAGATCGGGAGACAAATATTGTCAGCGTCGTTGAGAAAGGAGTCTCTGAATCTCAATCGGCAATCTTGGACTACCGCGTAATTAAAACTGTGGGTAAACGCAGTCTGTTGGAAGTGATTCCCCAAACCGGACGCAGTCATCAAATTCGTGTTCAACTCGCCGATATTGGAACACCCATTGTGGGCGATAAAAAATATGGTTCGACGGCTCTCATGGGAGGCAAAATCTGCCTGCACGCCTTTTCGTTAGGCTTTGAACATCCCACCACGAAGGAGTCTCTGAATATTCAAGCGACGTTACCCGGCTACTTCTCTTGATCGTCTTGTTGCGGATGATTTTCGAGCCGACCTTGTGGCCGCAAGTTGGGAGGATTGACCAAGCCGTGAACATCTTCATCGGCCAGATCAAAATCTTCACCCATGATTTCGGCAGTCTCTGCGGCTAACTCCGCGAGTTCTGCCATCGCCTCTTCCCCTTGTGTGGTGTAGCACTCCCCTAATGATCGCCAGGCGAAGCGACTCAGTGGGGCGGGGATCATGCGGGCTGCTTCTTCCAACCAGGGAATCGCGGCTGAATAATCATCCATTGCCTTGAGTGCTGAGCCTCTGAGGTAATAGACCGACGCTTCAAAGTTTTCGGCGTCCTGAATTCGGTCCAACTCACGCAATGCGTGATCAGGCATATTCAGGTCAAGGTAACCATCAGCCGCCAGTATCCGTTTGGCGACTTTTTGCTGTTCGCGCGTCATAGTGGCAATCATGGGACTGCCCTCCTTTGTGCGGGAAAGTGACTCGTGATTCCGACTCTTACAGAACTCACAAACGTCAAAGGAATCCTATGCAGCCACCATGCCAATGGTAGCCCCTTATTTCGTGGAATATGCGTAAGTCCTTCAGCTCCATGTAGATAAGAGGCCGTTGCAGTCCGTGCATTCATTGGACAACTGTCAGTAAGGCAAGGTTCGCCCTGTCACATTTACAGAGACTGTTGCAGAAAAGTGGAGATCTATGTCAGTTTGACGCACTTTCCACTGTTTCATGCTCAAAATGCCTGCTTGAACTGAGCCAGTATTACAGACAAGATAGCTTCACATCTTTTTGTCACAATCGGTTTTTCTCAGGAGTTTGTCTCGTGAAGCGTCTCACTCGATATGCATTTTTTCTGATCCTCTGCGGATACGCTTTCTGTTCGAGCCAATCTTTGGTCGCGGCAGAACGCCCTAATATTGTCTTCATCTTTTCTGATGACCATGCCGCTCAATCCATTTCGTGCTATGGATCCCGAATCAATCAAACTCCAAATCTCGACCGAATCGGGAATGGCGGAACGGTTTTCGAAAATTGTTTTTGTACGAATTCCATCTGCGGGCCGAGTCGAGCGGTGATCCTCACCGGCAAGCATTCACACGTGAATGGATTTGTTCGCAACGGAAATCGTTTCGATGGTTCGCAGCAGACCTTCCCGAAGTTACTACGGAAAGCCGGATATCAAACGGCGATCGTAGGAAAATGGCATCTGGGGACCGACCCGACAGGGTTCGACTACTGGCACGTCTTGAAAGGCCAAGGCCCTTATTACAATCCCCCGATGATCGAAAATGGCGAACAGGTGAAACACACCGGCTATACGACCGACATCATCACCGATATCACTCTCGACTGGTTGAAAGAGAAACGGGACGACGACAAACCGTTCATGCTGATGTTTCAACACAAGGCGCCTCATCGCAATTGGCAACCCGGTCCCAAGCATCTGACAATGTACGATGATGTGACAATTCCCGAGCCGCCGACTTTGTTCGACGACTATATCGGACGAGGCACAGCCGCGAAAACACAGGACATGTCGATTGAAAAGACGATGACTCGATACGACCTTAAACTTGATCCTCCTCGCGGATTGACTCCTGAACAATTAGAATCCTGGAACGCAGCATATGGTCCGAAAAATAAAGCGTTTGAAGAAGCCAACCTGAAAGGTAAAGATCTGATTCGTTGGAAGTATCAACGGTACATCAAGGATTACCTGCGATGTGTCGCTTCGGTGGACGACAATGTGGGGCGTGTCTTGGACTATCTCGATGAGACCGGACTCGCAAAAAATACCATCGTCATCTATTCATCCGACCAAGGTTTCTATCTGGGTGAGCATGGTTGGTTCGACAAGCGGTTCATGTATGAAGAATCGTACCGCATGCCGTTGATGGTGCGTTGGCCCGGTGTGACCAAGCCCGGCACGCGAAGTGATGAACTGGTTTCCAATCTCGATTTTGCAGAAACCTTTCTCGACATTGCCGGGGCCGATATTCCTGCCGATATGCAGGGGCGATCACTCGTTCCCGTGATCAAAGGAAAGACGCCACAAGATTGGCGGACTGCTTTATATTATCACTATTATGAGTATCCGGGACCGCACAGTGTTCGTCGTCATTTCGGTGTCCGTACCAAAGAGCATAAACTGATGCACTACTACAATCTCGATGAATACGAATTGTACGATATGCAGAGAGACCCGGACGAACTCAATAGCGTTTACGACGATCCGAATTATGAGAAGGTTGCCAATGACCTGAAACGGCGTGTGAAAGAGTTTCAGGATCTCTATCAGGTACCCGACGACAGCGGCACGGTCACAAAAGATGGCAAAGTGATTAAAGGGGCGAAGCCGGGTGCGAAGAAGACCTGATGTCGTACCGCTCTGAATTTAACTCTCGGCAGATTTATCCTGTCGGGAGTTTTTTTGTGCGCTAATTGTATGTCACAACCCCTCGATCATCTCCGCTGCTTTCTCTTCAAAGATACCCTGCCAATGGGGAGCTAACAGGCAGTCACTGTCTTCCTGAGCGCCGCCAATGTTTTCCAAATGCTTGGTCGTGGGGGCATAATAGATGTAGCCGTTGGTGTATCCGGCAATAAATGTTTTCTCGTGAGATGAATTCTTTTTGAGATTCAAGCCGATTTGCACCGTTAATTCTCCGGGGAAAGTTAACAGCCGAAAGTCACCCACGCGCAAGCCAACCAGTTCGACATCGAGTGTTCGCGAACCCGCGGCGACGTTCTGTTCTTGATGTTTTTTCAACAGACGAAGGTTTGTGTTGACGCGAGTCAGTTGCTCCATCGTGATAATATTGCGAATGTAACTTTCCAAGTTGCGGCGATTCTCGGCGTCGAGTGACGCGAGGTCGGTACGATTGATGTTTTTCTCTCGCAAATAGCTGTGAGAGTAATAAGAAGGGAAGTTTTCCGAGAGCTTGTACTTGACCGCTAAGGGCATAAAAGTCTTTAGGTTTAGGCTCGTGCCGTTCAACGATTCCACAAGCTTGGTTCGTTCAGACTCCAACTTGGAAATGGCGTCCTCATAATCGGCACGTGGGAGAGCGAGAGTTTCGTTGAGAACTTTCAAGTTATCGACAGTGGCACATTCTGTCCGTCTGAACGCTTTGAGAGTATTGAGGGCGAGTGAATTTCCCAACGGCTCTGCATCACGCGGATGATCGACATCCTTGTAGTACACAGGGTTGATATCTCCGCCACATCCTTGCAGAAATAACGCGACACTCCCCTCTCCTAAATTCTCTTCGATGACGTCGGACGCAAATCCGGTGATGTCGGCTGTGTTCAGTCCACCGGGAACACCCTGAATCGGATGACAGGCAAAATTGTAGATGACGGCGACCGTTTCTCCTTGCAAGTTGTCGAGTCTTAAGATTCCAATCTCGGGATCAATGGGACCGACAGTAGCCACTTCTTCGTCCGGCGGTAGAGAGTAGGCGTGCCGCACGTCGATTTCACGACCATCCTTCAGGATCAAACGGCGATTCTCCTGAATTCGATCTTCGTGTCCTGTGCCTGTCCCGACTTTGACAGGAACCATATTGGCGTAAGCCTGTTTGATGGCCTTGATGGTTCGCTGATCGGTGTCTTTTGCGGGGGTGCCGTGACAGTGACTGGCATTCACGATGATATTAGAGAGAGGGATGCCGAGCGTCTTCTGGATTTCGGTTCGTACTGTCGGCAAAAAGTCGTCTTTGATGTATCCGATTTCTCCGATGGCGACGACATCGAGAGCCACAATCGCGGCTGTCGTGGTGCCATCCGAAATCACGATCGCTCTGGCGTGGAGTCGTCCGTTGGCCGGACCGGCGGCTTCGCTGGTAATGTCGATTTTTGCCGCTCCCGCTTTCAGCTCTGCCCAGAGATCTGAGCAACAAAAGAGGAGGATTATACAGATGACAGATTTGAGATACGGGTAAGTAACCATGATGATTTCGCTCGATAAGTATTTGGTGAGTCATTGAGTTTATCAGAAGCATAGGGCTGATTTCGAATGTCTCTTTCCAATATGGGAAACAGACGCTGGCATCGATACAATCCGTAGTGGACTGCGACTTTCGACCGGAATCGCTTCAAATCACTGTTTGGCCCGCGTTTTTTCGCCGAAAAACGTACTAGAAGTGTCTTGTTTTTCCTATCCGATTGATCTTTTATGCTGTTTTTTGTTTTGGCCTGTTTCACGCCCGCGTTTTTCATTGCGGTTAGCTCGACCGCAATGATGCGCCGCATTGCGCCGCGAATGGGGTTAATCGATCAACCAGCCGAGCGAAAAGTCCACAAGACGCCGACTCCGATGGGGGGCGGTATTGGGATTTGGTTGGGAGTCATTTTGACCGTGGCCTGCGGCCAGTTGGTGGTCTGGTGGATACTTCGACAACCCGAACTCCCTGCATGGTTACCAGATATTGTGAAGCTTCATTTGCCCGGCGTGATGCAACGCTCACTGCGGCTGTGGTTGATTTTGGGATGTGGGACTGTTTTGTTCGTCATGGGATTGCTTGATGACAAATATAATCTTTCCTGGAAACCCCGATTAGGGATTCAGTTTCTGGTGGCGATCATATTGGTCTTGGGAGGAGATATCAGAGCAACAGTGTTTGCGCCGATACCAGCCATCGGTATCGCATTGAGTGTGATCTGGATCATGCTGCTGATTAACTCGTTCAATTTTCTGGATAACATGGATGCACTTTCTGCGGGAATTGGTCTGATTGCCGCGCTGATGTTCGCGTTTGTGATGTTGACCGGCACGATGATTCCGCGCTGGTTGGTCTCTGGGTTATTACTAATTCTGGCGGGTTCGTTGACAGGTTTTTTGGTTCACAATCGTCCGCCAGCAAAAATTTTCATGGGGGATTCGGGAAGCCAGTTTCTGGGGATGCTGATGGGCACGTTGACGTTACTCGGAACCTTTTATGATGAATCAACGGCAAGCCGCCACGTGATTTTGGCTCCACTGTGTGTGTTGGCGATTCCCTTGTATGACACTTGTTCGGTCATTCTGATTCGCTTAGCTCAAGGACGCAGTCCTTTTCATCCCGATAAAAGTCATTTCTCACATCGACTCACCGCACTCGGTTTGTCCAAGCCGAAGGCCGTTATGACGGTACATCTCGCGACAATCACAACCGGACTGGGGGGGATCTTGTTGTATCGCGTTCCCGATTGGGCATCGGCCATCATTATCGTGGCTTTGATTCTTTGCGTGTTATCGATTGTGGGGATTCTCGAAGCCGCCGTCCTGCATACACCAAACGATCAGGACAAATCGTGATGACCGCGAACACCGCGAATGACAACAAGTCGACTGTAGTCTCCGATGACAGGGAATCGTCTCCTTGGCTGATTCCACTTCTGTTAGGAGCATTGTTGACTTGGCGGTGGATGTTACCGGTTGAAAGCGCGATTCTGGGAGGGACATTATCGATCTCTCAACTCTCGCTCGTTCTTCCCCTCGCGTGTGCTGCCTGGTTCGTTAAGCAACGTCGCGTTTCTCTCATCTGGGGCCAGCAAGACACAATTTTGTGGGTCATCGTGATTGGACATTGGTGTTCGTTGTTGTGGTTACTGAAAGCGGGTGGCGATTTAAGAGCCGCGTTTAACCTATGTTGGGAATGGACGGCAATCGGTTGCACTTACTTCTCGATTCGACAATCACTTCGTTCGAAAGAGTCAAAAGGAGACCTGTTACGATTGGTGATCGTCGTAGGGATAGGTATGGCGGGGATCGGTTTATGGCAACATTTTGTCGCTTATCGATTTGTTCTGGCTGATTATCGTTCGATGCAACAAAGTTACGATGAGCTGTCTCAGAAAGCCTCATCGGGGATGCTCTTTCGATTGGAGCAGGAGGAGTTTCGTCAACTGGAACTCGATTTTCAGGAAATGAATGTCCCTACGACGGGCGCATCGAGAGAGATGTTTGAACGTCGATTGGCCGATAATCGACAGCCAGTCGGCCGCTGGGCACTCACCAATTCACTCGGCGGTTTGTTGGCGATCATCACTGTCTTGTTGGTTGGTGCCGTGATCACAAATTCTGGCTCACGTTTGATGGTCATATCTCTTCTTGCAATGGTGATTTACTGTCTCTACGAAACTCATAGTCGCACGGCACAAGCGGCCACCGGTCTTGGAGTTTTGATGCTGATTGTAGAGAAGTTTGGATCGGACGCTAAGATTCGTCAATTTCGTCTCGAACTTTTGGGAGGCATGGGGCTTCTTGGAATCTTGTTGGTGATCTATGGTTTTAAGAATTTTGACCAGATTAGTTATGACTCGCATTTCGCGCTCCGGTCGTTGCAATTTCGTCTCCAATATTGGGTGGGGTCTGTGCAGGCTCTAGGGGAGTCACCTTTCTTTGGAACAGGGCCCGGAAATTTTCGTCAGGGATATCTCCACCACAAGTTGGTCGCTTCGAGTGAACAGATCGCCGATCCTCACAATGCCATTCTGGATGTCTGGGCCAATGGGGGTTTCATCGCGTTGCTGGGCTTATTGCTACTAGGAAGTTTGTTTCTCAAACGGTATTTACAATCCGAAAAGATGTCGCCTCCCGTCGATCAGCCAGTCGTCTTTCAAGGGTGGTTGTCGTCTCCGTGGTTTTTGGGGGCGGAAATCGCATTGCTAGGATTGTTTCTGACTCAATTGCTGACTACCGGTGTCGCAGATTGGGAGCTTGTCGCATTATTGTTTGCGGTCCCAGTTTTAGATGTGATTTTGCAGTCGTTGAGTCTGAAGTTACCTTCACAGATTATTAGGATCAGTCTTCTTGTGTTGGGAATTCATTTGCTGGGAGCTGGCGGGATGGAGATGCCGGGAATCGTTTTGTTGGGGCTCGCATTGCTGGCGACCTCCATTAATCCGTCGGAGCGATGTTGTTTACCCTCGTCGAGCCGGTTGCTGATGACGGGGGCCAGTTCCGTGGGGTTGGTCGCTTTGATGTGGATCACGACGACGGGTCCTGTGAGAGCTTCAGCCGAGGAAATGGCAGAGGCCGCATCTGTCTGGATGTTGGACGGAGATGCGGCCTCATCACGGAAATCGTTTCTGCGAGCCGCAGCAGCGGACCGATACTCAGCCGATCCGTGGAGGTCTCTTGGCGAATTGGAGTATTCGATCTGGAAAGCGACTCCTGAAAATACGGTCCCCTTTGAACGAGCGCAAGAGGCTTGGTCCAAAGCCGCAGAGCGTGACCCCCACTCGTCGCGAGACGCCAACCGACGTGCGAGTGCCTATTGGTCGGCCTATCAGTTATCAGAAAACTCTGAAATGGCTGAGAAAGCTGTCCGCTGGTATCAGTTGGCTGACCAGAAGATGCCTCATGATGAGCGTATAGTCAGCAGTCTCGCATTGGCGGCCGATGCCGCCCATCTCCCGGAAATCTCCCGGAAATCAGCAAAAGAGGCTATCGAAGTTGATGAGATCAGTCGTAAGAACGGACATTGGGAGAAAATGCTTTCAGACAAGCTTCGCTCGCAGATGGAAGCGATCTCCGCGAAATGAGTTTCTGGGCAAATTATGATTCGAGTGAGGAACTCTCGTCAGATGATAGGGCTGCTGGCTTTCGACGGGAGGGTCACGCTCTTACAATGAAAACCTTAAACACAATATTCTTTTCCGCGTCCTTTCAGAAGACCGGATTTATCAGTTCGGGAGAATCAATCGATGGATGGAAAAGCTGTCATCACTATTTTGCTGATCGTACTGGCGTCCTTGGGGCTCACGGCGTGGCTGGGATACAGTAATTTGGCGGAAAACCCAAAGTCTGAACCGTCAAAAGGTTATGCCGATGATACCGGCGCGCCAGAGTTGGATGAGGATGATCAACGTCCTAAAGCGGTTGCCGATGAATTAGTACACAACTTTGGTTCGATGGAGTTAGGCGACAAAGGCAGCTACACATTTTCCATTAAAAATGAAGGTGAAGATGTTCTGAAAATTTCCAAAGGAGCATCCACTTGTAAATGTACAGTGAGTGATTTGCCATCCAACGAGATTCCCCCTGGAGAGACTGCCGAAGTTGTTCTGGAATGGGAGCCGAAGTCGAAGTCGCGGAACTTTTCTCAGAAAGCAAAAATATGGACCAATGACCCTGAGAATCGGTCACTCGATTTTGGAGTGCAAGGTCTCGTGGACGACAAGCTGAATCGAGTCCCAGAAGGTGATTTAACAGCAGGCAGTTTGCAGGAAGGAATCGGAGCATCGACGCGGTTGAGAATTTTTTCTCGATTGGTTGACGAAATTCCTGAGCCGGAAATTATCTATGATGGTGAAACATTGATATTTGAAGTGAAGCCTCTGGAAGATGTCGATTTGGAAGAGTTAGATACAAAAAATGGATACGCGATTTTCGTGAATGTCGCTCCGACTGCTCCCGTTGGGAGCAATCGTGAACTGTTCAGTTTCAAAACCAAAGTGGGTGATGAGGTGATTGAAGAGCAAGTTACTGTGACCTATTCGAGACTCGGTCCGATTCGAATCATGCCTCTTCCGAATACGGTGTTTTTTGAAAAAACTGGCTTGGTCGATTTTAAGCGTTTTGATGCCAAGGATGGGAAAATTCAGGAGGTGACATTGCTGATCGATAATCCACCCGAAGATGCGAAAGTTGAAGTCACTTTATCCGAGAACGAGCTTGAAGAAATGAAGGTCACTGTTGAGCCCAAAACAGATCTCAAGTTGAAAGGAAAACAGGCCTTTCGCATTGTTCTCGAAATTCCGCCTGGAATTCCCCCAATGAATCATGCACGCAGTGCGGCTCCCAAGATTGTTTTCAAAACAACACATCCCGAGGTTTCGGAAGTGATCTTGCATGCCGAGGTTCACTCCAAGTAGCCAGCATTGATGTTGTAGAACAAAACTCAACCTGCCACAATTTTGTCATCGAGAACGACACATCAAGGAGGAGTCATTTCTCATGCGAATCATTGCCTGCCATCGCGTTTTATTAGTGGTGACTTGTGGCCTGTGGATAGGCTGCAATAACGACGATTCCACTTCGCCAACCGAGTCCCCGAGTACCACGGAAACCAAGCCCAGCGCAGCGCCTGTGGTTGTTCCACTCTTGGAGGACTGGGAAAAGCCGGCAGTCGCATTTTTTTTGACGGGTGAACAACACGGATATCTGGAACCGTGCGGTTGTTCAGAAACTCAATCGGGAGGTGTTGCTCGTCGTCACGATCTTCTGAAACAGATGGTCGCACGTGATTGGGCCGTCACGGGGCTCGATCTCGGCGGCACACTGAAACGCTCTCGTTTGCAGTCAAAAATCAAATTTGATGCGGTGCTTCGTGCTTTGCGAGAAATGAATTATGCGGGGATGAATTTGGGGCCAGAGGAGTTAGCGCTGGGTGCTGAGGAGATGCTGACCCGATTTGATCCCAATGGGAAAACGGAAGAGAATCTACCGTTCCTGAGTGCGAATGTGACGCTGTTTGGCTCGCCGGAACTGGGCGTTCCACAGCGATATCGCGTCTATGAAGTCAACGGAATCAAAATTGGAGTGACGTCGATTGTCGGTCCCAAGTTAACGGTGGATAACCCCTACCTGGAAGGTGACATCACGGTTGCCTCACCGGTGGAGTCATTGGCTCCTGTGGTCGAATCGCTTCTGGCCGAACAACCTGATTTGATGATCTTGTTGTCGCATGCCGAGACTGAGGAAACACGGGCGCTGATTCAAAAATTCCCTCAGTTTCATCTCGTCGTTTCTGCGGGCGGCTATGAAGACCCGGAATTCGCTCCCAAGTATGAAGGGGAGACCATGTTGCTGCACGTTGGTCAGAAAGGTAAGTACACGGGGGTGGTCGGATACTATCCTGATGCCGAGAAGAAACTGAAATTTGAATTGGTCGATCTCGACCGTCATCGTTTCGAAAACACTCCCGAGATGGTTGATGTGATGCGATATTATCAAGGGCGATTGAAAGACGAAGATGTCGTCAATCGGGATCCCTCGATTACTCATCCCAGTGGCTACCAGTTTGTGGGAGCCAGCGATTGTGCCAAATGCCACACGAAAGCCCATTCAAAATGGAGCGAAAGTCGGCATGCTCATGCCTTCGAAATCTTGCTGAAAGGTGGGAAAGAATATGAGGGCCAATGGGTTTCCCGAATCCACGATCCCGAGTGCCTCGTATGCCATACGACGGGTTGGTCGCAGACCCATTATTCACGTTTTGACTCAGGCTATCTTTCGCAAGAAGCCACATCCCATTTGCTCAATCAGCAATGTGAAAACTGTCACGGGCCGGGCAGTCATCACGGCGAACTGGAAGCAAAATATAAAACGGATCGCAAGTCGGTCGAGTTTGAGCAATTGCTGCAAGCACGCCGCGAAGTGCAGTTAACCGAAGTGAAAGCCGTGAAAACTGTCTGCATTCGGTGTCACGATGGAGACAATAGTCCCAAGTTTGAGTTTGAGAAATATTGGGAGAAGGTCAAGCATCCCGGCCGCGATTGAAGATGGGATTGAGTTTGCTTAACGAGTCCATTCCTGGAACAAGGTTCGATAATAGTGCATCACCTTGATCGGATCGTCGGTGGCCGGACTTTCTGATAAGCACCAGCCGTGATAATCGATACTCTTTAAGAGTGCAAACAGCTCTTGGTACGGATACTTGGGGTCGAAGAGATCGTGGATATGAATGACATTCGCCAGCGTGTCTTTTAATCGATCAAACGGTTCGGCAATCGAGCCTTCTTTGACTTCTCCGGGGTTACAGTTCCAACAAAGTCGAACACTCGGATGATTGGCCAGGTCGAAAATCTGTCGCATGAATTCAGGGTCTTGACTGCCGCGACCGTGAACTTCAACCCGGATTTCCTGCCCATAACCCTCGGCGAATTCTCCACATTCTTCAAGAGCCTTGCCGATGCGTGCTGCGGTGACGTTCGGATCTTCGTTCTTGTTCAATCCATTGGGACGAACTTTCACACCCGTGGCTCCGATGTCATGAGAAAGAACCACAAAATTTTTCGTCAGTTCGATGTTCTCACGAACAACCTTTGGATCGGGACTGTGATATTCGCAGGCGGAACCCACTCCCACACAAGTCACGGGGCTATTGGTAAATCGTTTACGGACTTCCGTTCTCTCCTGTTCCGAGAGTGTCACTTCAACACCATGAGCGTGTGTGCTGCGTAATTCAACGCCTGCAAAACCGGTTTGCTCGCAGTTTTTGATAAGCGTGGGAAGATCCCATTTTGCTCCCCAGAGATAAGTGACCATACCGAGTTGCATATGCTTCGATCCTGAAAAAACAATGGATGAATTGAGAGACTCACAGGATACGCGGACAGAGTGTCGCACCGCAAAGAGAAAAAGGAACTAAGGCGACGATTGCTGAGATCGTGTTTCGTGAAAGCTTCACAGACTTAGCAACGAAGCCGCTTACAGACGAACCAGCGCGGTTCCCCAACTGAGACCAGCACCAAAGCCACACATTAGTACCGTATCGCCTTCGGAAACTTTACCTTCGCGACGAGCTTCATCCAAGACAATCGGAATGGAACCGGCTGAGGTGTTGCCGTAACGATCAAGGTTTTTGTAAACACGATCTTCGGGCACTCCCAGTTGTTGCATCGCGTGATTGATGATTCGCACGTTGGCTTGATGCAGCATGAAGAGAGTCACATCCTGAGCACTCATCCCGGCGTTATTGAGAACCGTTTCAATCGTTTCTGTGACGGCATTCACGGCCCATTTGAAGACGCTGCGTCCATCCATTTTTAAGAGGTGTTCGCCGTTCGCTAAATCTTCGGCTGTCGCCGGACGCCGCGTTCCGCCTGCCGGACGATCCAGTAAAGAACCTCCACTGCCGTCAGAACCTAGCTGGTAGCTGATCAATCCTTGATGCGGTGAGCCGCGGCCAATCAAGACGGCACCCGCTCCATCACCAAACAAAGGCGCTGTTCGCATGTCAGAGGGATTCACGATCCGACTGTTGACATCGGCACCAATGACTAATGCCAGCTCTGAATTTCCAGTGGCGACATACTGTGATGCAGTGACCAGTGAGTACATAAAGCCCGAACAGGCCGCTTGCAAATCCATCGCCGGGGCATCAAGTCCCAAACGGTCCTGAACCAAACAGGCGGTGGAAGGACACGTGTAGTCGGGAGTGAATGTTCCGATGACGAGAAGATCGATATCGTCTTTATGATAAGGAGAACTCTCGATGGCACGTAATGCCGCTTCGACGGCAAGGTCGCTGGTGGCTTCCGAGGGATCGGCGTGGCGTCGCTCACGAATGCCAGTTCTCTGTTCGATCCAACCTGGCTCAAATCCGTATTGCTGTTCCAACTCTGCGTTGGTGACAACACGATCAGGGACGTACGATCCTGTTGACAGAATCTGCACTCCGAGCAGGCTTTGAATTCTTCGACTTCGGCGGAACACGGGGGATGAGTCTCGTTTGTCCTGAGTAGTGGTGCGGATCGAAACCCCGACTGAGCTTTCTCGCTCGGGAGTGACACCCGATGAGTTGCTTGTCAGGGGAATATGTGGTTGATGAGGTTGAACCATACCAGAGTCAGGACAAGGTGATGTTGGTCTTCGAGGCAAGTTTCGAAATGAACAGAATGAGAAAATCCATCGTTCGGACTTTCAAACACCTTGACCCTGATTGTCGGTTGACGAACCCATCAAACAACCAGATATCGATCCTTCATAAGGTCAATCCAATATACCGTTTCCGTCAAATTGAGACTAGCGGGATCTGGGGCAGACAGACCAGAGAATCAAATTTCCTGATTGAAAACAGATAAAACGCTCGAAAAGTCGAAGATCTGAGTGGATTACGGCATACTGAAGCCATTCATTCATTCCATTTTTGACGCCATTTCTATGAAAATCATCCATCAAATGCGACTTAAGGGGCCGTGGGACTACCTCTGGAAGTCTCCCGAGCTCACCCCTGATCAGCTCGGTGCTCCCACTGAAGGAAGACAAAAAGTGCCCGTTGTCTGGAAGGATCACTTCGGTGATCAAACTGGCCTGGTAGTTTGGTCTCGTCGATTTCAAAAACCGACCAATCTGGATAAGACCGAACGTGTCATGATCGCGACTTATGCGCTGGAGGGTGTGCAGGTGGTTTGTTTGAATGGCAAGTCACTCCCCCTCGCTGACCAACCCGAATCGGGATTTCGCTTTGATGTCACCGAGGATCTTCAACCGAGTAACATTTTGGAAATTGAGATCAACTGCGAATCCGCAGAGCAGACTCTCTCGCGTGGAATGACTGAGCCAGCAATCATCGAAATTTGGTCGCTGAACGAATGAAGTTCCACGGATCGCAAGACCGAGAGTCAAGCCGCGCCGCGTGCTTTTGATTCCGTCGTCACGAAGAACGCCAGCTCCGCAGAATCGGGATCGAGACCGGCTGCGCGCCGGGTCAGTTCCAGTCTGATTCCCCACCGTTCGACAGTTTTGATGTCAATCTTCAAGTGTGGCCCTTCGAGAAGTTCACTGTTGACTTGAGGGGGGAACTGAAATGCTGGCCAAAACGGAATGTGAATGACGGCTGTTTTTTGGTTGCGAATAAAGTCAACACGAATCGTTCCTTCCAACCATTCTCGTCCCTCGGGGTCGAGTCCGCGTTCGTATCGTTGCAGGATATGACTTTCGGCAGGTTGAAACTGAATCGACTGAGAGTTATGCGGTGATTCTTCTTCGTGTACCGGCGAGTCTTCTTCGTGATTTTGTGCAACAGAGAGCCGGGACAAAAGTGCTTGTTCTAAACCCGCATTAATGGTTTCGTTCTCGAGTTCGTTGAGAGGCTTCGAGTCTTCAGGCACTAGTTTTTTTTGTGACTCGGTCGAAGGTCGTTTAGACGTGACTTTAATAGCAACACGTGAAGGGCTGATTGGTGGTTGGCGGTAATTCCTAAGCGTTAATCCGCTGAGCAGTAACAATTGTCCGCCAGTCATGAGAGCGGCGATGAGGGTCCATGCGGAAGGGAGTAAGAGGCTTGTTCCCATCCCAAACAGTAATGACACACCAACGACCGACCATTGAGTGAGTCGCGGACTGTGTCGGATGAGGCTGACCGCCCCCACGGAGATGAGTACAAGACTGCTGCTCCAGGTGGCCAAAGAGACAATCTCGCCGAGGCTGTGCGGTAAAGCTGTCGCCACCAAGACAGCCACTCCACAAAGAAGTGAAGTACCGACAAGTTGCCAGAACTGGACCGGTGGTCGGATTGTCATCGAGGCATCCTTGCCTGTCGGTGGTTTGTGAACAGCACAAAAAAACGGTTCGAAGACGGCTGGAATGCTGTCTCCGAACCGATGAGTCTCGGCGTAATTTAGTAGATCTGCGAGGATCGGGCAAGACGATCTCAGGCAATCGCAAAGTTGATCTCGGGTACGGATGAATCGAGACCACAAGCCGACCGCAGCTCGGCGATTTTGTCGGTTGCTTCCCAAGTGAACTCAGGCTCTGAGCGACCGAAGTGACCACCCCAAGCCGTTTTACGGTAAATCGGACGACGCAGGTCCAGTCCCGCAATAATCCCTTTGGGAGTCAGCGGGAAGATTTTTCGGACGGCCGCACTGATTTGGTCTTCATCGACGGTGCTTGTTCCGAAAGTGCTCACCAAGACACTGACCGGTTCGGCAACACCAATTGCATAGGCAAGCTGAACTTCGCACTCACTAGCAAGTCCGGCAGCGACAATGTTTTTGGCGACATACCGTGCCATGTAGGCGGCTGAGCGGTCAACCTTTGTGGGGTCTTTCCCACTGAAAGCACCACCACCGTGACGACCCCATCCACCATAGGTATCGACAATGATTTTGCGTCCGGTGAGGCCACAGTCTCCGTGAGGTCCACCGATGATGAACTGGCCGGTCGGGTTGATGTGATACTTGGTACTTTCGGAGAGCAATTCCGCGGGAACAGACGGTTTGATGATCTTCTCGATCACGTAATCGGAAATCTGTTCTTGGGTCACCGTATCTTTGTGCTGAGTCGAAAGGACCACTGCGGATATACCGACTGGTTTGTAACCGTCGTATTCGACTGTCACTTGTGATTTGTTGTCAGGACGCAGCCAATCGACATCTCCACCATGACGCAGTTCAGTCAATTTGTTGAGAATCCGATGAGACAACGCAATGGGAACTGGCATAAACTCTTCGGTTTGATTGCTGGCATAGCCGAACATCAATCCCTGATCCCCTGCTCCATCTTTGTCAACGCCCATGGCGATATCTGAAGACTGTTCGTGCAGATGGCATTCGACTTTACAAGTGTCAGCGTTGAATCCGATGTCGTCACTCGTGTAGCCGATTTCACGAACGACATCGCGGGCGACTTGTTCATAATCGACTTTGGCGTTGGTGCGAATTTCACCCGCTAAGACAATTCGATCCGTGGTACACAGAGTTTCACAAGCAACTCTCGAATTGGGGTCTTGTGCGAAAATGGCATCCACAACACCGTCAGAGACCTGGTCGCTGACTTTATCGGGGTGACCTTGGCTGACGGATTCTGAAGTAAAGAAATAGCGAGACATAGGTGTCGTCATCCTTCTGCTGAGACTGTAATGACTGATTTTTGAGACGCCAATTGTATTTGTCGTCACGGCTTCCCACAACCGACTAGGCCGCTCGATTGGTCGTGATTGCAGTGTTTTATAGCGATTCAGTAGATTGAGGCAATAATGTAAGCAAAGTCTCCACGGTTCGCTGTGTGGCGCCCTGTTGCGGGAGAACTGCTTGCCGTGCTCTTTTGCCCATGTCCCGGATGAGATCAGGGTCTTCTAAAAAACGCTTGAATACGGGAATCATTTGCTCGCCATCAGGAATGACAATTGCCGCATCAGCATCTTTCAAAAGCAAAACCGCGTCCCGGAAATTGCCGGTATTGGGTCCAAATGTGATCGCGGCTCCATAAGCAGCCGGTTCAATCATGTTTTGTCCACCGCGATTTGTTAAAGAGCCACCGACATAAGCAATGTCTGCGAGTCCCCAGCAAGCTCCCAGTTCACCCAGTGTGTCGAGCAAAATGACAGATTTCTCGTCTGCTGAAGGCGGCTTAGATTGAGGCGGTTCAAGGAGTGATGAACGTCTCAACAGAGGCGCGTTTTTGCGAGTGATGAGCCGAGCAACTTCCTCGAATCTCTCTTTATGCCTGGGGACTAGAATGAGTCGCAGGTGCGGGAATGTGGCCTTCAATGATTCATACGCTTGCAGAGCGTAGTCTTCTTCGGGAGCTTGCGTGCTGCCGGCAATCAAAATGGTTTCGTGATCTTTCAAGCCAAGCAAGAGTCGGAGCTTTTCGGTCTGTGGATTCTGGCGATCGGTGGTGACTTGATCAAATTTGACCGATCCGGTGACGTTCACCTGAGCCGAACCCGCACCCAGTTTCTGAAAGCGATCCGCATAGGATTCACTCTGAGCAGAGATTGAATGAAACTTTTGTAACAGCGAGCTGGTCACGGGGCGGATTCTTTGATATCCATGAAAAGAGTTCTCGCTCAAACGACCGTTAATAATCGCGAGCGGAATACGTTGTCGGTCGGCTTCACGAATCAGGTTTGGCCAGAGTTCAAGTTCGACCAAAACAAGTAAATCGGGTTTGACGCGGCGTAATCCATTCTTAACTGCCCAGGAAAAATCGAGCGGGCAATAGCAAATGGTGCAGTCGGGATACTTATCTTTCGCGACGACTTGGCCGGTATGAGTCGTGGTAGAGATCACGATCTTCAAATTGTCATGCTGCTCGTGGAGTTTGGGAAGAATCGATTGAAGAAGCAGAACTTCCCCCACGCTGACTGCGTGAAACCAAATGGTAGTTCCTTCTGTTTGTCGAACAGGCAACAGGCCCAGAAATTTGTGAGACCATCCCTGTCGATATTTTCCCTGCACGATCATGCGATACGCAATGATTGGTGAAGCGGCTGTGATTAACAGCAGGTAGATCGTATTTGTCAGCAATGAAAACAGAATGGCTCGTCCTCCATGACGAGTGAGATTCAATCGCACGTTTTGTTAAGCAACACCTGCTCCGTGACATTTTTTATATTTTTTGCCGCTGCCGCAGGGGCAGAGATCATTTCGACCGACTTTCGGCCCCATATTTTTGATCGGATCGACGGCATCGTTGGGAGCTCCCGGTTCACGTCTACCAGACTCTTCTTGGTATTCCTTTTGCGAAGCCTTTTGAGGATCTTCATGCTCGACATTGGTGATTCGCCACAACGAACCGACGAAGTCGGGACTTTGACGATCCATGCGGAAGATTGCTGCTGAGACCTGAGAATCGACGCGGTTCCAGACAGTCTGGAATGCTTTGCGGCCTTCCCGCTTATACTCGACCTTCGGATCTTTCTGAGCATATCCGACAAGTCCGATACCGGATCGCAGGTGATCCATATAGTATAAGTGCTCTTTCCAAGCGGTATCAATCACTTCGAGGATCAGCGATCGTTCAGCCTGTCGCAATTCTGGTCGATACTTGGCTTGATAAGCATCATTCAGGCGAATGCGTGTGTAGTCTCGATCAAGTCCCCGCAGATCCTCGGCTGTTAATTCTGACCCAAACTCTGAGTTGGCCCACGTGACAAACTCTGTGCGTTGGTCTTCGCTGAGGCGAGTTGTCTCGGTGACAAAGACGCGATCTAGTCGTTCATCGAGTGACTCAATGGTCGTCCCTTTGGCGAAAAAATCTTCGCTTTGTTTCGTGAGGAGCGTTTCCATATCGTTTCGAGAGATACTGGAATGCTCGGCGGGATCCAACTCTGCACCAAAACGATTGTTGGTCCAACGAATCAAGCCTTCACGGTCGTAACGATCACCGCCTCCACCATCACTCATAAAGCGATGCATGCCGACAGAAACTGGGAATTCCGTTTCCTTGGCCTCGTAGATCCGCGTGACTTCCGCACGAATCAGATCGACCGCTTCCTGTTCGTCAGTGATGTCTTCGAAATGCTCGGGAGTCATCTCGATCGAAAGTTGCTGTTCCAGGAAACCACACAAGGATCCCCGTCCAAAATCATCCCTCAGAAAGGTGTCGAGATCAGAGAGATCGAGCCGTTCGACGGCTTCTTGCGCCTTTTCATACAGATACATCTGCATGTCGGCACGCCCGATTTTTTTGAGTTCTTTGTCGTTGGTGTTTAGGTCAAACGATTGGTTGGCCCATTTTGAGAGTGCCTGCCAACTCCATTCGCGTTCATCTTCGACATCCTCGGGGAGATGTGTGTCGATCTGGTCGTTAATGACTTCTTCGGCATGAGCTTTCGCCTCTTCGCGAATGAAGAGGTCAAGCTGTTCGCGAGTCAAATCACGGACAGCATTGGCGGTGATGTGCAGCCCCAGTCGGTGTTCGGCCCAAGCCACAATCGTCTCTCGATGATAGCTTTCGCTGAGGAACTCGGGGATACGTTCTTTGATGAGATTGTCGATCATTTCTTCAATCATGATGCGGCAATCCGCACCATCAAGAATCCGCTGTCGGAATGAATAAACTTGCTTACGCTGCTCGTCCATCACTTCATCATATTCGAGGAGGTTTTTACGAATATCGAAGTGGTATTCTTCGCGTTTTTTCTGGGCACCTTCGATACGACGAGTGAGCATGCGGCTTTCGATGGGTTCTCCATCTTCGAGTCCGAGCCGAGTCATCATCGCCTGCATCATCTCGCCACCGAACATGCGAAGCAAGGGGTCGTCCATCGCCAGGAAAAACCGACTCGATCCGCTATCTCCTTGTCGACCGGAACGACCGCGAAGCTGCAGGTCGATACGCCGTGAATCGTGTCGTTCAGTACCGACCACATGCAGGCCGCCGTTTTCTTCCACGACTCGACCTTCGGCCTTCATTCCCATGCTTTCAGCGATATGGTCAGTTTTGTCATCCCACACTTGTTTGGGGATTTCGAGACGCGAAGCGTAGGTTTCCGTCAGTTCCTGCAATGCGAGGAACTCGGGATTACCGCCTAGGATAATATCGGTACCACGTCCGGCCATGTTGGTGGCTATAGTGACGGCTGCGGTGCGTCCCGCCTGGGAAATAATTTCTGCTTCTCGTTCGTGATGCTTGGCGTTCAGGACATTGTGCTTGATCCCGAACTTCGTCAGTTTGTTGCCGATCAGTTCCGATTTCTCAATCGAAGTGGTTCCCACCAGAACCGGACGGCCCGTTTCGTGAACTTCACGAATCTCTTTGACGACGGCATCCCATTTCTCTTTTTCAGTTCGATAAATTTTGTCGGGATGGTTGATGCGTTTCATGACGCGGTTGGTCGGTACCGCGACTACATCAAGGCCATAGATTTTCCAGAATTCTCCGGCTTCCGTCATGGCGGTTCCGGTCATTCCGCCCAGCTTTTTGTACAGTTTGAAGAAGTTTTGCAGTGTGATCGTCGCCAGAGTTTGCGACTCGGCTTTGATTTTGAGTCCTTCTTTCGCCTGTACTGCTTGATGCAATCCGTCGCTCCACTGTCGTCCTTCCATTTTACGACCGGTGAATTCATCGACGATGACGACTTCACCCTTTTCGACAACGTAGGTCACATCTAGTTTGTAGAGATGGTGAGCTTTGAGTGAGTTGTCGATCAGGTGGGGCCATTCCATGTTGCCCGCTGTGTAGAAACTTTCAACGCCGGCAATTTCTTCGGCGCGACGGATGCCGTCTTCGGTTAGGTGGCAAGAGTGCTCTTTTTCTTTGACTTCAAAGTCTTCTCCCACCTTCAATTGACGGGCAATTGAATCGGCACGCGGGTATTTAGTAAGATCGTCTTCTGCGGGACCAGAAATGATGAGCGGCGTACGAGCTTCATCGATGAGAATGTTATCGATTTCGTCGATTAAAGCGAAATCCAGCGGTCCTTGAACCTGGACATCTTTTCGCGGCTTCATGTTGTCGCGAAGATAATCGAAACCAAACTCGTTGTTGGTTCCGTAGGTGATATCAGAAGCGTAAGCCTTTTGGCGTTCGGCGGGATCCATGTTCGCCTGGATGGCTCCGACAGTTAGCCCAAGACCTTGATAGATGATCCCCATCCACTCCATATCGCGCTGAGCCAAATAGTCGTTCACGGTGATTGCGTGGACGTGTCCCGATAAGGCGTTCAAAGCGGCTGGCAAAGTCGCGACAAGCGTTTTCCCTTCCCCCGTTACCATCTCGGCAATCATGCCGTGATGGAGAATGTATCCACCGACCATCTGGACATCATAGTGACGCATTTGTAGGAATCGGCGACCGGCCTCGCGCGTTGCCGCAAAACTTTCGGGGAGAATATCATCGAGAGTCGCTCCCTGCTTCAGTTTTTCACGGAGTTTGGGTGCGGTTTGTCGTAGTTCGTCGTCGGTGAGCTTTTCGTATTCCGCTTCAAACGAATTGATCTGGTCGATTGTCGAGGCAGGAACAATGTCGACATTGCCGTCCTTATCACGATCAAATCCGATGTCTTTGATGCGACGTTCGTTAGACGAACCGAACATGCTTGTGATAATGCGTTCGATTCCCGATGTGAATGCGTTGAACCAATCGCCTAAATTTGCGAGGAATTCCATGTGATTGCCTTGGGGAAATCTTATCCCGGTCGATCATGATGAGAGCGCGGTTACCGGCGGGAGTATGTCAGAATGGCAGACTCCCTCCAGCACAAATTCGTGGCCTCTTGCCACGCTTGCTCTTCCGCACGGTCACAAGCGACGTAAGTCGCCTGCTTCTCGAAGTTTATTGTTTGTGGGAGACCGGGTCAATGTCGGTCGATCCGATCCCGAAAACGGCAGAAATAGACCGTTTTCTAATGATTACGCATTCTGTGTGCCGGAACCCAATGTTTGAGCGATTTTCATGGCGTTGTTCTCAGTGATGAACGGAGGTTATGATGCTGGGGAAATTAAAGCCTTCTTGTTGCTCGGAAAGCATCTCTTCATGACTGCGGACGACCCCAAATATCAATCGGGTGAACCCACGGACCCCGTTGGGCTTCCTGCAGAGACGATTATCAGTCCAGACACACACCGACCGGAGCGAATTCCTCCCGGCCAATCTAGTACGCGAAAATGGCCCGTTTTGGACGCTCATGGAACCCCCAATGTTCCGCTGGATCGTTGGAAACTCGAAGTGGATGGCTTGGTCGATCACCCCTTAAGTTTCACTTGGGACGAATATCAAGAGCTTCCGCGAGTGAAAGTTTTTGCCGATTTTCATTGCGTGACCTCTTGGTCGCGGCTTGGAAATGTTTGGGAAGGCGTCTCGGTTCATCAGTTGATCGAACGAGCCGGTGTGCGACCCGAAGCAAAATATGTGATTGCTACCGGGTTCGATTATGGCTGGACCACCAATATGCCCCTCGAAGATTTCCGACAGGAAGACGTATTAGTAGCCGATCTTCATGATGGCGAGCCAATTGATGCCGATCATGGCGGTCCGGCCCGTTTAATGGTCCCGCAACTTTACGCCTGGAAGAGTGCCAAGTGGCTGCGCAAGTTAACTTTCGTCGCTGAAGACCAATCAGGATATTGGGAACAGATGGGCTATCATAATCATGGTGACCCTTGGACCGAAGAACGGTACAGTTAGGCAAAGGTTTTCGTTGTTCAAATTTCAGTATTTACAATCGACCTTATTTTGATATCGCTTACATGAATTTTCACCTCATGAGATTCATTCATCATCGTTGAAAGGAACCGAGCTAGTTTCTCATTTCGAGTTTCTAGTTACTCACTGACATGACTGATGCACCGCAAAATATACGTGTTCTCTCAGAAGATCGTACCCTCGAACTCACGTGGACACCTGACCGTGTTGTCAAATTGCCGTTCCATTTTGTCCGTTGCCAGTGTCCTTGTGCCGCTTGCGTCGATGAACACACCGGAGTACGTCTCTTGAAACCGGCCACGATCCCGGAAGATATTGCACCGACCGGAATGGGTTTCAGCGGCAATTATGCCTTGAAAATCGGTTGGTCGGACGGCCATCACACCGGATTATTCACCTGGGATTTTCTCGACGAACTTTCCAACCAGCAGGAGGCGTTATGAGTTACGAAGTCGAAATGAAATTCCCTTTGAACGATACAAAGCATTTTGTACCGATCTTGCGAGGAGTCGGCGCGGAAGAGGCAGAGACACAAACACACATCGACCGATATTATAATCATCCTGCAAAAGATTTTGCGGAGACTGACGAAGCGCTGCGCCTACGATCCATCGGTGACAGAAATGTGATCACTTACAAAGGCCCCAAAATCGATTTGGTCACCAAGACTCGGCAGGAAATCGAAGTCGACTACGCACGAGGGGCTGATAGTGTGGTGCAGTTGGCTCAAGTCTTGACACTCCTTGGATTCAGGGAGTCTCTCACTGTCCACAAGACTCGCAGGGTTTTTCATCTCGACTGGCATGAGCGGGAAGTCGAAGTGCTTCTCGATAACGTCGAAGGCTTGGGGGAGTACGCCGAGATTGAGACCATCGCGCTGGAAGGCGATCAGGACGCCGCCAAGGAATGTGTACTCTCTCTGGCAGAAAAACTGGGACTGGAAGAGTCAGAACGACGCAGTTATTTACGCATGCTGATAGAGAAAAACGTCATAGGATTGAACCTCCGAGAGGAATGAGTGTCCGTTCCAGAAACAATCAATCGATGATTTGTGAAGAAACCATGTCACTCAAACTTCTTTATTCTGTCCCTGCCAAGCGATTCGAACCTCATCAATCGCTCTGTGATGATGGACGGGGAGGTTGGACATTCTCGCAAGTGAATGTTGATCGTGTGGTTTCGCAATTGGAAGATTACTACTTGCTGTTTGGGTTCGGTGTGCTTGTTCAAAATGCTCTCGATGATGATTTTGTGACGGCGACAAAATTAACGGCCCGAATGGATGGTGAGGTGATCGGAGTAAGCGAGCTTGTCTGGGAAAGTCCGAATCGGATGTGGGGAAAAGAAGGTTCTGATGCCATATTTGAGTGGGCTCAGACAATCGAAATGCAGCCGACACACGAAGGATTGATCACGGTTTCCATTGATGTGAATCTGAAGTGCCAGGAAGCTCAGTGGTTATCCGTTGAAGGAAATGCTTACTGTCGACTGACTCTCGCAAAGTCAGGAGAAATCCCCGCATTGGAGAAAAGATTGGCCGGTCGATTGAGATTCTGGTGGCAGTCCTTGTTTCAGAAAGCGTTTTGGCCAAGATCGAAATTTCCTGATTGACCTACCAGATCTCTTCTCGATAGGATCAGTTGATTCTCATTCGAAAGGAATCCCATGCTTCATCGCCTCGCTTCGTTGGCTGCTGTAACGCTTGTTCTGACATTATCGACTGTTCTCTATGCAGGTGATTGGCCTCAATGGCGCGGTCCCAATCGTGATGCGATTTCCACGGAAACGGGACTCTTGAAAGCATGGCCTGCCGACGGACCTCCGCTCGCTTGGAAAATCAGCGGCGTCGGTGAAGGTTATTCCAGCGTTTCCATCTTTAATGGAAAAATCTATACGCTGGGCGATCTGGAAGATGGTAGCTATTTGATGGCATTGAACGAGGCCGATGGCTCGGAACTTTGGAAAACCAAAATTGGATTAGCGGGTGGTCACAAAGGGTATCCCGGAACGCGAAGCACTCCGACCTTTGATAGCGGACAACTTTTTGCTTTGAATCAGTACGCCGATTTCGTTTGCGTTGATGCGAACAGTGGTGAACTCGTCTGGAAAGTCAATTTAAACGATGACTTCAATGGCAAAATGATGTCAGGCTGGAAGTACAGTGAATCTGCCTTGGTCGACGGAAATCAGGTCGTCATCACACCCGGTGGCAAAGACGGAACCGTCGTCGCACTCGACCGAACGACCGGGAAACAACTCTGGCGCACCAAAGATTGGACCGACGCCGCAGGATACTCTTCCGTCATCATTGCCACGATTGAAGGCACACGACAATACATCCAACTGACCGGTCAGTCTTTGGCTGGCATCGATCCCAAGACGGGGAAGGTTCTTTGGGTCGCCGAACGTCAGGGGAAGACCGCCGTCATCCCAACACCAGTTGTCCATGATAATGTTGTCTTTGTCACATCAGGTTACGGCGTTGGTTGTAATGCGTTTCGTGTGACGAAAGAGGGAGATTCGTGGAAGACGGAAGAACTCTACGCTAATAAAGGGATCGCCAATCATCATGGTGGCGTTGTACTACTTGACGGCCATGTCTTTGGCTCGACCAATGGAGCGTTTCGCTGTCTTGATCTCAGCTCTGGTGAGTTGGCCTTTGAAGGCCGGAGTGTTGGTAAAGGAGCCACCATTTACGCGGATGGCTATCTTTATCTCAGAGCCGAGAAAGGGCCAGTTGCTCTGATCAAAGCAACTTCCAAGGGACTTGAGGAAGTCAGCCGGTTTGATCAACCCGACCGCAGCAAGCGAAATGCGTGGGCACATCCTGTCGTCGCTAACGGCAAACTTTATCTTCGCGATCAGGACATACTGTTGTGTTACGACATCAGTGCGAAATGAGGACGCTGATTGTTACATCATGCCGCGTTGATGTAGTTCCGAAACGACCCGAGCGACGATTTCACTCACCTCAGTGAGATCACGTTCATCGGCTGAGGGAATCGGACATCCACCCACAGGTTCATCGGTGTAGCCGTGGGTCGCCAAGTGGCATTGTAGAGTCTTTGTCAGCGCGTCCAAGTCGGTGGTTTGTTCCGAGGAGAGAGGTTGTCTTCCTCGGCCCATTTGGAAGCCGCGAAGTTCAACAGCAGCACGGAATCCATCTGGGAATTCTGCCGAATAGAGCATGGTGTCAAACAGATTGACCAAGTCGTATTGAATCTGGCGGGCTTCGTCGAGTTGCCCACCAACAGTGCAATCATAGAGTTTGCGTGTAATCTCGGGGACAACACCTGAAGAGGCATTGGTTCCACCATCGCAGCCGAGCAAAATCATCGGCATCAACGCCGCATCCCAACCTGTCAGAAAAGAGAAGTCGGGCCGGTTGGGGCGAACCGCCTGAATCATGCGGATCATGTGAGGCAGGTCGCCGGAGGAATCTTTGATGGCCACGATTCGCTCACACTCTTCAGACAGACGTTTGACGGTGGGGACGTCAATCGGGCTCGCAAACATGGGGATGTTGTAGAGTGTCACATCGACCGGCGTGTTGTCGCCGATTTCTTTGAAGTACGCATAGACAGACGCCGGGCTCAGTTTGTAGTAGAACGGAGCCACAATGGCGACCGCTCGAACTCCCAACTCGGCGTAAAATTCACACGCTTTCAAGGTCTCTTTGACGTTGGCTTCGGCAGCACCCGCGAGAATGGGAACTCGTCCACGAGTTTCATCGGCGATGATCGAAACGATTCTTTTGCGTTCCTCAACAGTGAAACGTGTGAACTCTCCCGTCGAGCCGTTGGGGTAGAGACCATGCACGCCCTTCTCGATCAACCAGTTGACGTATCGCCGAAGCTCTCCCTCGTTGATGTCGCCATGCGCATCGTAAGGGACGAGATTGGGGGTGAAGATACCTTGTAGTCGTGTGGCCATATCGAATCACGCTGGTTAGGGAGCTGGGTGCTAAAGGAGTATCTCGTTTTTTCAGGGGCTTAATCAAGTCGTCTGTGGTTATAAAAAAACGATCAGTATTGATGATCTTGCCAATCTGCATGCCACCCTCTCCTCCTTTGGAGGAGAGGGACGGGGTGAGGAGGCGATCAATATTTCCTGAACCACCTCCTCATCCGCCCTATCGGGCACCTTCTCCTCCTGAGGAGGAGAAGGAAGACTGCAACGTATTCTGAACGTGATCACTTCACTCATATCGGATTTATCGGTGCAGGTGCGACGTTACTTCAGCATATCACAGGGATCAAAAGGGATCGGATCGGTACCGAAGGCATCGCGTTGAATCCCGTAAGTCGGAAAGATTATTCCGACGCTTCGATCACTACAACCGGATTTCTACGCACGTTCGGCATAAGTTGTTTTTGCTTCGCTCCAGGATGACGACCAAAGAATAGAATCACGGCAATCAGAGTCGCTATTTGAAAGGCCAAGCAGAACCAGACGTTCATGCCATACCCAATCGGTAAACAGCCCAGAAATAGTGATGTCCCTCCCACGGTTAATGCGTAGGGGAATTGCGTCGAGACGTGTTTGATGTGATCACATTGAGACGCCGCGGAAGAAAGAACCGTTGTGTCGGAAATGGGCGAACAATGATCTCCAAAGATCGCACCCGCCAACACCGAACCGATTGTTCCGAGCAACACGGGGTCGTGAACTCCTCCCGTATCACTCCCCAACAGTTTCCAACTCATCGAGGTGAAGACCGGGATGAGAAGCGTCATGGTGGCCCAGGAGCTTCCGGTTGCGAATGACACTCCTGCCGCCATCAGAAACGCAATACCCGGTAACCAGGCCGGATTGATGGTCTCTCCGATCGTCGAGACCAAGAAGCCTGCTGTATTAAGGTGAGTTTCATCACACACCGCTCCAATCATCCAAGCCATGACAAGAATGACGCAGGCGGGAATCATGCTTTTGATGCCGTCAATCCAAGCATCCGCCGCTTGTTGAATTGAGAGAGTTCTTGTACTCACCGAGCTAAAGACAGCCACAATTGAGGCTAGGAAGGAAGCGACTAGCAAGACACTCGAAGAATTGTTCATATCATTGGAAATGCCCACGGCAACAGTCACTAACAAAACCACAAGTGGAATGATCGCATGCCGCATCAATTGGGTCTCTGTTTTGGATGTGTCAGAAACCGGTGACTGTTCTTCATCCTGAGCATTCACGGCGTCAGTTTCGGCCTCGTGCATTGGCCCGTAATCCCGCCCGGTCCAAGAGATGGCTGCGACGAAGATCAGCATGGTGACGGGATAAAAACGGTACGGAATTGTTTCGACAAACAATTGCCAACCATCGACCTCTTGGCCAATCCCTGAAAACCCCTCTTCGATTAAACCCACTTCAAAGCCGGCCCAAGTGGAAATCACGGCAAGACCGGCAACCGGGGCGGCGGTCGCATCGATCAGGAAGGCGAGTTTCTCGCGTGAGATTTTCAGTCGATCTGTGACAGGACGCATCGTGCTCCCGATCAGAATCGTATTTGCGTAGTCGTCGAAGAAGACCACTAATCCCGTCAGCCAAGTAAGTGTTTGCCCCTGCTGTCGATTTTTGATTATTTGAGCGATACGATTCACGACGGCTGCGGAGCCTCCCGAAGCCGACATCACTCCAATCATCGCTCCGAGAAAAAGCGTGAAGAGGATGATGGTGAGATGAGAATAATCGATGGAGCCATCATCGCTAAAGCTGGCAAGTTGCTCAAGCAGATGCGTATCAATCAGTCTCAGCAAACCGAGATCGGGACGCCCGTTTTCGAGAAGAGTTGCACCTGTCCAGATACCAGCAAATAAAGCGGGTAATACATTCCGCCACCAAACCGCCAAAATGATGGCGACCATCGGAGGGAGAAGAGAAAGGACAGACGGTTCCATGATCATTCACAACAAGGCAACGGGAAACGGTTATGTTCTCACAATACCGAATCGAAGTGCGGCTGTCGCGGTCAAAATTCGATCAAGCGACGGGCCAATAGGTTGTGATGGCCGTTTGCACCCACGGAACTGAACTCACCTCCACACTGCCGCCATGTGCTGAAACAATCCTCCAGCATTTGCACAATCCAAATCCGAGTCCACGACCCGCTTGTCGGCCAGAGTAAAAGGGATCGAACAGATGGCGTCGATCAGACTCACTTAAACCAGGGCCATTGTCGCTTATTTCGAGACGAACGAAGCCCGCGAGCGAAGCGTCAGGAGTAGCCATATTGATCGTAATCACACCACCCTGCCCCAATGCGTTCATGCTATTGGTGATCAGTTCGGCGATGACCGTGTTGAGTTGAGTTTCGTCGGCTGTGATCCATGATTCTTCAGGGCGGGTCAGTTTGACCTGAGTCCCCTGCTCTTTCAATGGGCTGTTCAGTTTTTCGAGAATGGTTTTGACGACCGTCCCGAGTTCACATTTGGTGAGATGGAGTGGTGGCGGTTCTGCATATTGCATCGTATCGCCAATCATCTGACTGATTCGCATCGCTTGAGCGCCGATTGTGGCTAATGATGCGCGGCGTGTTGGGTCGTTCTCTTCTTTCAAGAGTAGTTGGACTCGACCGCTAATCGCGGCCACTGGATTGTTGATCTCGTGACCCGCTCCGGCTGCAAATTCAATCAACGCATCTTGCTTGCGTCGATTGAACCAATCAACACCAATTCCGTTGGGCTGCAATTGCTCGACTTCGTGCAATTGTTTGATCAAAAGAATCGACGTGGAGAGTAAGTCGTCTGTGGGAGACTGCTCAGAGTTCCAAACGAGTCCTCCCACAATCGTACCACCTTGACTGAGCGTACGAGACTTTTGCGAGTGCGATGAAAAAATCTGCTGAGAGATGACACACCACTCATGTGAACCATCTTTTGTTTTGACTTCTTCCGAACGTATCAGGCGATATTCGGGAGCTTCTCCACGTTTGAGGTAGACCGCCGAAAATTCGTCTCGCTGCGGCATTGCACAAAACACGGTGCATTCGGAGCTTTGCAACAACTCTCGCCAAAAGTCTGCCAAAATTGTGAGTAGCTCTCGGCGTTTCCCAACAGGCAATGCACGCTTGAAGAGTGAGAGCACATTTTCAGACTGTGATGTCGATCCGGTTGGTGATGTTGTCGACATGGTTGACCACTCCCGCTGGCCGAGAGCGAGTCATGCTCGCTCTTTTCGGCCAAGGTTTTCAAGTCTTCCGCAGGGTTCAGGAATTGGAAGCAACTGTTTCCATATCCAGTAATTTACAGACACGTTCGATTAAGTTCTCCACTTCAAACGGCTTCTGAACAAAATCGTTGGCACCGGCTTTCTTGAGATCATCGATTTTATCGGCTTCTACCATGCCGCTGATGCAGATGATCTGCACATCGTCGAGAGTCGAATCACTGCGAACACGTTCGCAAACATCTCGACCGTTAATATCAGGCAGCATCACGTCCAGAATCAGAATGTCGGGTTTGTATTCTTTAACCATCATGCCGGCATCGAAACCGTTATTGGCCGTGCGGACATCAAAGCGACCATCCGCATCGAGAACGTCGGTGATCAATTCGACCAACTCGACATCATCATCGACGACCAGCGCTTTGCGACGGCCACTTTCGAGAGCATCGGTAGGGATGCCGTTGTCTTTCATGAATTTGTAAAGCACATCGCGAGGGATGCGACGAAAGCGGGATCCCGGTACGCGGAAGCCTTTGAGCTGTCCAGAATCGAAACAGCGAATGATTGTTTGCTGGCTGACCTTACAGATTTTGGCCGCCTCACCTGTTGTGAACACTGTTTTCATAGCAATTATCCATCCTTAGATCGAGTCTCTCGACTCAGCCTCCTGATGATCGATCAGCTCCATTGCCGATCCGTTAGGGTCTCAGGTTGAGAAACAGTCCCTTTTTCTCATGCCCATCACTGTTTCACGTGGTGGGCTTTGGGAAGACTGGAGAAGAGGAATTTCTCAAAAACCAGCTCTCAGTGATCCCCAAATGTTCCGCTCGACCAAGATTTGTTATCTTGCCAAGCTTCTCATATTGGCCGATTGTATCTATTCCCTGAATTCGGTCAACACGGGTTTGCTTATAGAGAGTCTCAGGCTTACCGTACCGCCTGGCATTCATGAAACCCCTGAAACTACCGGTGTTATGGCTCGTTTCCTGCTTACGCTTCGTGAAGCCCGTACATCGCCCAGAATGATTTACGGTCCCTTTTTTCAAAAATTGTTCCTTCGCAGAATTGAGAGAGAGGCGAGTTTTATTCGACTCGCAACACCCGATAACCTTCTGATTTGATCCCGTCACTGTTCTCGGCTTGAACCTGAATCAGGTGCGTTCCCGATTTGAGTTTTTCCGGTAACTTGGATTTCCAGAGATGAGTCGATTTTCGCGGGCCGGGAACTGTGGACCACGGAGTCTTACCAAGCGATTCCTGGAGCTTGTGGACTCGAATATAGTTCGGGTCATTCTCAAAGACCTTCTCCATTGGAAGCCACGGCGATTCTTCATTCATGCGGAACTGAACGATTGATTTATCGTTGGCATTGAAGACATTCGCATACAAATCTGTTTGTCCTGACTCATCAGTCGTGACGACTTCGGGACATTGGACGAGCATTTGATAATCTTTGGAACGACCCGCGGCGAAGAATTCGAGGCTGTAATCCGTGCCGTCAAACGACATGATCGAATAACCGTTCGGAGCACCATCAGCCATTAACGTTTGAGGAATGCCACGTTCGTCGAGTGGCCCTCGCCACCAACTACCGCTGACCGTGACGTTCACGATATGATGATGGGGGACTGGGCCTTCCCAGCCATTCTCTTTGGTGAGAAACAAGTGCTGATGGACATGCCGATGAGCTGAGATCGAAACGCAGAACGGACGTTGTTCGATCATACGGAACAACTCGACACGGTCACCAACTTCGTCCAGGGGAATGTGCATCATCAACACCACGAGCTGATCTTTAGGGATCAAGGCTAAGTCGTTTTTGATGAACTCCATCTGTTCAGGGCCGAACCCTCCGCGATACGATCCTTTTCCTCCGGGCTGTTTGTGTTCCCAGAGAATATCGTCCAAAACCAGGAAGTGGACGCTTCCATAGTCGAACGAATAATAAGCGGGACCAAACGCACGTTCGAACGTTTCGTCGCTGGTGTGATCATGCTTGGCGTCTTTATTGATGTCGTGGTTCCCGATCAGGTTGTACCACGGAATTCCCAGTAGCGCGATGGATCGTGCCTGAGGCTCGAACAGATCCAGATTGTCGAATGTAATGTCACCCAGCGTTACTCCAAACGAAGCGTCCGTTCCAATCAATTCCTCGATCACGTCGTGTGACATGTAATCGACTTCCTGCTGATCACGAGGTTGTGGATCGCCGAACAGAATTGCTTTGAATGTGTCGGGTTCCTCTTGAGGATAAAGTGGGAAATCGACTGACTGTGGTAACGGACCCGTTGGCTCGACGCCCTTGTATTTCGATTCCGGGGAACCATTTGGCTTATGGATGTAATAAAACCGGGGGAGTTGAGTTTTGCTGATGGGTGTCCGCCATGCACGTGGTTTAATCACAAACAGAATTTCATCGTTGTCGACAGGAAGCTCGTAGAACCCCTTGGCATCGGTTTTGACAATCTGTTTGCCGTTGGAGACCTTGATGTTGGGCAAGCCCGGTTCTCCGGCATCTTTTTTGTGATTCTCGTTTTTGTCGTGGTAGACAAACCCCTTGGCCGTGGAGGGCGTGTCAAACTGAGTTGCTGAATCAGACGGGATCAGTCCCCAAGTCAGAAAGAGTGCAGTGGCAGAAAAAGCGAGGAAGAGTGAGGTGGGTTTCATCAGCAGTATGGTCCTTGGCTCAAGGTGGCATTCATTTGATCCCAGCATAAGGGCGTTTGATGAAAGAATAAACAACGTAATGTGAGAAGTTCGTGGGTTTTTGATGATGTCGAAAGTTTCCGTAGTAGTCCATTGGCGATCAAATAGAAAACTTTCAGAGAGAACGACTACTATTTGAGCGTCTGTTTCATCAATTCCGCAATCTCAAGATCGTTTGGAGCGGAAGAGGCTTCTAATCCCTCGATAATTTTACGGCGTCGGTCGGCATCGTGATTTTGATTGAGCTTCCACTTTCCTTCGATGCGATCAATGCGAATACGAAACCCGACGATGGCATGCAGGAGAGAGTCGAGAAATCCGGGTGCTGAGCCAGCGGTTGACCAAGGTGAGTCGAACGATTTCTCATAGGTTGTCACATAATCATGGACAATCTGCCGAAGCTGGTCGGGAGACGTTTCCAATTCCAGAGTGCCGTAACAATGGACGGCCACATAATTCCAGGTGGGGACCGCTTTGTCGGAGTCGCACCAACTTGGAGAGATGTAAGCGTGCGGTCCGTGGAAAATCGTGAGAACTTCTTGCCCTCCAGCATCTTCCCATTGAGGGTTGGCTCGCGCCATGTGACCAATCAATGTTCCGTAGGGACCACTCTTTCGGTCGAGTAATAACGGTAGATGGCTTGCGCAGGGAGCTTGGTCGTGTTGCGAAATGAGAGTCGCAAAGCTGTGAGCTTCAATGGTATCGTGCAGTTTTGCGAGATCGGATTCGTCAAAGCTGGCGGGTCGGTACATGTGTCGTGCCTCTGTCGTTGAGATTAGTCAAGCGTATGATGATAATGAAAGTAGAGTTCATCTTTGACCCAACCGGCGTGTTCGTAAAGTGATTGGGCGGTCAAATTCTCACGGCCCGTTGCCAACACCAGCCGACACGCACCCGTTGTCATCGCAAAGTCGTCAGCAGCTTTCAGTAAGTTTTTTCCGACACTTTTCCGTCTGGCTTCCTCCGCGACAAACAGATCGTTCAGTATCCAGATTTGTTTCATCGAGACCGACGAGAACGAGGGATACAACTGAGTGAATCCACAGGCTTCTCCGTTTCTCTTGGCCAGAAAAATCACAGACTCGCCATTTTTAAGGCGTTGAGACAGAAACGTGCGGACGCCGTCAGTGTTGGAAGGTTGGCCATAGAATTGTCGGTAGTTGTCGAACAGAGGGACGACCACGTCCACTTGTTCGAGAGTCAGTGTTGAAACCTGAAGAGTCATGGGGTATGTGTTTCTATGTCTGACATGAAATATGATGTCTCGAGGACCATGCGGCGGCAGGTGAGGTTCAGGCTCCGAGAGCGTTCGTTGATGATTTCAGAAAATTGCTGAGAAATCAGGAACTTCAAGAATAATTATTCGTCTCGATAGAAGATATCTGGTGATTGGACAATTAGATCATTGCTGGCATCCTCTTGGTTTGGAGGCGGGATATGACGTTTTCTCTGCGCAAAATTGCGGCATTTATGGTGATTTGTTGTCTCTCGGCGATCGCTTGGAGCGATATTCGTCCCCTGCCCGCGAATATCACAGCTTTCGATAAAAATCCGCCCTTGATACAGAGTCCTTTAAGAGCTTCCGATGATTTCCCGATCCGCGGTCGAATTACGAATACGCCCGTTCCGGCGATGTCCTTCCTCGATGAAGTGTTGACGGTGGATGCTCTAGAAAACTGTATCTTCATGACGCAACAGCATCGCCCCGCCGATAAAGCTGCCCGCTTAAAGCTCAAGCCGGATCATACCTATTCGATATCCGTCAGAGGTGAAGCCTTTCTATCAGGTCATACCAAATCAGCCGCTGATCCTTTCCCGGGAGTCACCCTGTTCTACTGCACGAATGAGGAAGACGGCTATGCGACCAAAATGAAAATCTTGAAGCCGGGTGATGTATTAAACTTTCAGACGCCGCGAAAAAAATCAGAACACAATTTTCTGTCGGCATTCTTTATCGACTACTGGCCAGAAAGCCAGAATCGTGGAAGTTACGAGTTAATTCTACAGGCGGAACCGGTCAAGCGAATCGTTCGTGGTAAGCCATCAGCAGACGCCCATCGCATTTTGAATGTGAACTTCGGAAAAAATCCCGACGACCTGATGTTTGATGGCATCGTAGGAGGACCGCACGATATTTGGACGTTGGTGGATGTTGGCGAGCAAGTCAAAACCGCCATGCCATTCGCGGACGGATCGGTCTCCGATGTGAAATTGGAACTCTCCGAGAACGACGGCGAATGGGGCATCACTGATCATGTCGGTGTCTATCATGCCTACCTGTATCACAATTGCCGTTGTGTCGATCTGTCCTTGAAAATGAGCTACCTTCCGGCGGGTGCGTATGAAGTCTATGTCTTCGCGCACGGTGATGCGCCCGATCAAAATGCGGCGATTGAAATTCAGTCTGCTGGAACAACTTACTCCGGGAAGTCGACGCTCAATGATGGCTCTTATCGCTACCGTAGTCATGATTACGAATCCGGCAACCAGTACGTGAAATACACGATTGTTGTGGAACCCGACTCGCCAGTCGTCATTACCAGTAAACGCGCCGGCAGTGAATACTCGATGTTGAACGCGATTCAATTCAAACGGTTGGAGCAGTGAGCGAATGGTTTGATGTGATATTCAAAATATATGCGTTTCTTCGCGTCTCAGCGCCTTTGCGTCAAGTCAAGGCGAGTTGTCACGACTTCGAGAGCTTGCCCGGGTTTTGAATATGCAATGTCACGATGGCCAGGTCGGCGGGAGTGATGCCACTGATGCGGCTTGCCTGGCCAATATCGCGTGGTTTGACGCGAGACAGTTTTTCTTGGGCCTCTTTGCGGAGTTGGTTCAGTGCGTTGTAGTCGAACCAGTCGGGAATCGTGAGCGACTGGGCTTTCTTCTGTTTCTCGACATCAACGGTTTGGCGGGCAATATAGCCGGCGTACTTGATCTCGACGACCGTTTGTTCGGCGGCGAGTTCCGGGATCTCAAGAGAATTCAATTCGGGTTTCAGTTCGCAGACCGCGTTCCAGTCAATCTCCGGTCGTTTGAGGTAATCGGCCAGCAATGTTCCTTCGTGTCGAGTTGAGTTGAGGAACTTGGTTGCGCGTGCGATGTCGGTTTCGTGTCGTGCCAACTTCTCACGTCGTTCAGCTGAAATTAATCCGCAAGCATCACCGATGGGAGTGAGGCGACGGTCGGCGTTGTCTTGACGTAGCAGTAAACGATACTCGGCCCGCGAGGTAAACATGCGATAAGGCTCGTCGACCCCTTTGGTCACTAAGTCGTCAATGAGTACGCCGAGATAGGCGTCGTTGCGATCCAGAATGAGTGGTTCTTGACCGGCAATTTTCAACGCCGCATTGGCACCGGCGAGGAGTCCTTGTCCTCCCGCTTCTTCATATCCTGTGGTGCCGTTGATCTGACCGGCGAAGTACAGGCCAGGAACACGTTTGGTTTCGAGTGTTGCGTGCAGTTGCGTGGGAGGAGCAAAGTCGTATTCGACCGCATAGCCGTATCTCATGATCTCGGCCTTTTCCAAACCGGGGACCAGTTTGATCATGGCGTCCTGAACGTCTCGCGGCAGGCTGGTGGAGATGCCGTTACAGTAAAGTTCTTGGGTGTTGTAACCTTCCGGTTCCAGAAAGATGTGGTGGCTGTTTCGTTCGGCAAAGCGAACCACTTTGTCTTCGATGGAGGGACAATATCGCGGGCCGGTGGAATCGATTTGTCCGCTGTACATCGGCGCGCGATGCAGATTCTCTCGGATCAGGTCGTGGACCTGCTCGTTGGTGTCGGTAAGCCAGCAGGAGATCTGCGGTTGAGTGATTTTGTCCGTCAGGTAGGAAAACGGCTTCGGGTTATCGTCGCCCGGTTGTTCGCTCATCGACGAGAAGTCAACCGTTCTGCCATTCAGTCGAGCCGGTGTACCCGTCTTGAATCGTTCCAGTTCAAACCCAAGT
>JAQWSQ010000208.1 GCA_029243145.1 Planctomycetaceae bacterium
TGGACATCATCTTCCCGTGTCCAGGTGACATGCACTGGACGCCCCAACTTGCGAGACAGCATCGCCGCTTCCACACAGTAATCAGGCTTACTCTTTCGCCCAAACCCGGAACCGAGCAAAGTCACATTGGCGAGCACTTCGGAAGGATCAATTCCCATCGCAGGACCAACCGCTTGTTGAACGGCTTGAGGATTCTGTGTCGCTGAGAGGACGTGACACGATGTCACTTTTCCCGAGGAATCCGTATTCACATCGGCCACTGCACATGTTGGCTCCATCGAAGCATGAGCCAAATGTGGGGCTGAATAGTCGGCTTTAATGACCTTTTTCGACTTACCCAGAAGACTGCCCGCATCACCAACTTCACGAGCAAGGACACCCGGTTTATTAATTGTTGCTTTGAGTTGTTTGTTGTAAACTTCCGAATTGTATGAGACGTTTGGACCGAGATCCCATTCGATTTCCAACGCCTCGCGTCCCTTGATGGCGTTGTAGGTGCTATCCGCACAAACGGCAATTCCACCCAGAGGTTGAAAGACGGGAGCACCCTCGAATTTAGGAATTTCAACAATATCCGTAACGCCGGGAACTGCCTTCGCTTTCGTCGCATCGAATGACTTAACCTTTCCTCCCACAACCGGTGGCCTTGCGACGACCGCAAAGACCTGATTCTCCATCCGCGCATCGATGCCATAGACGGCTTTACCAGTGAGGATGTCATCCAGGTCAGTCATCGGCACGCTTTTGCCAATGTATTTCCACTGGTCACGCGATTTGAGAGTCAATTCATCCGGCTTGGGGACATCCAGCTTCGCCGCTTCTTCGACAAGTTGACCGAACCCAAAAGATCGCTCGCTCTTCTTATGTTTCACACGATGATTCTCTGCATAGCACTCAGAAGCATCGACCTCCCACTTTTTAGCAGCCGCGCGTTCGAGCATCGTACGTGCAGTGGCTCCCGCGTCGCGCATACGGTCGAAGAAGAAACGAATACTGTTAGATCCGTCAGTGTTTTGATCACCCAATCTTTTGTCGCCGGGAGCTTGAGTGATGACAACTCGTCCCCAGTCGGCTTCAAGTTCATCGGCAACAATTCGGGGCAGGGCGGTACGAATACCGGTTCCCATTTCGGAACGATGTACGAGGATATTGACGGTCCCGTCCTCTAAAATTCCCACGAAGAAATCAGGCTGAAAGTCACCCAACACTTCCGTCTCTGCCGTTTGCAGAACACCGTCTGAAACATTCCCCATCAACACCAACGAACCGACAGCCGCTGAAGTCGCTAGGAAGTCGCGGCGTGTGACCGATTGTGACCACGTCCAATTGGCTTCCGTCCAATCTGAGAGTTGTGTAATTTCGCTCATTTGCTCTGCATCTCCTTTGCAGCGGTATTGATGGCAGCTCTGATTCGAGGGTATGTGCCACACCGGCAAATGTTCCACATCTCCGCTTCGATTTCTTCGTCGCTCGGATCGTTATTTGATTTGAGCATCGCGGACGCCATCATCATTTGACCCACCTGGCAATAACCACATTGCGGGACATTGTGTTCTTTCCAAGCTTTTTGGACCGGGTGCGATCCGTCCTCCGAGAGCCCTTCGATCGTTGTCACTTCTGAATCACCAACATCACTGATGGCAGTCACGCAGGACTGGGCCGATTCGCCATCGATATGCACCGTACAGGCACCACAGACCGACATCCCGCAACCATACTTGGTGCCGGTCATGCCAAGAGTGTCACGAAGTACCCACAACAATGGTGTATCGGGGGAGACACCGGAGACATCGTGCTCCTTCCCGTTGACTCGAATGGTCGTCATTTCTCGCTCCTTCAAGCTGCTGGATGTTTCCCGTTTTGTCTAAATCCAGCATAACAGCATGGCATTGAGGAGTCTAAAACGAATTTTGCAATGCTTAGAATTTCACGATTGTTCCCAAAGCCCGAGTGAATCAGAAGAATTACTGTGCGAGTGACTGAATCGGCACCACGGCCATGGCGGTATGATCGATTTCACTCAACATCAACTCCCCCGGCTTGACTGAAGTCACTGAAGATTTGATGGGGACTGAAACTTTCCCAATCCGTTGGAGATTGACCGCTTTCGATAGCTTGAAAATTGGACTCCATAAATGTTTCGGCACAAACTGCTCACCCCAGAAAACATAACAGAGCGAAGAAGAACCCGATTTTGAATGTCATGGATTGTCTTTCGTCGGAGGCTCGATTCCGAATTTCACGGATTTGATGACTTACATCGATGATAAATAAAATTTGGAAACTGTGGATTTTGACTTTGAGAATCTGCAAGTTGTTGATATTTGATAGCTATTCTGGAGAGAGTGTGTCTAACTCGATCTCTGCTAATACTCGAAATCCAAGATTACTCTTGGCGATCTTGGGGGCGTTCCAATCCCTGGAGGCGGAACGAAGCCAATGGAGTTCATTATTCCATGCGCCGCCGCGAAATAGATATTCTGACTGTGGAGCAATCTTGGAATTCAAGTCATAACGAGAAATTTGAGATTCGTCAGCACACCATTCACAAACATTTCCATGCATGTCAAACAAACCGAAATTATTCGCTTGTTTCGATTTTACAGGATTGGTTTTTCCTTGGGAATTAGAATTGAACCAAGCATGCGCTGACATGGCAGACTCTTCAACACTCCACAATGAGACCGTACCAGCCCTACATGCATATTCCCAAGCAGCTTCAGACGGAAGAGCAAAAGAATGATCGGTTCGATTGCTGAACCAATCACAGAAAGCCCGAGCATCATCATGTGAAACTTGAATCACCGGATGCCGATCATCTTGATCAAATCCTGGAGTGAGTTTCCAAGTGGCCCCTGACACTCGCTTCCAGCCCTCGTTTGTCAGGTGAAATGGACCGTTGGGATCACGCTCTACACTCGTAACATAACTCGACTGTTCTACAAAAAATCTAAATTGCTTGCGAGTTACTTCCGACTGACTCATATAGAAAGGGCGTTCGATGCGGACTGTGCGTTTGGGAAGTTCGCTATAATACAGGTTCCTGAAGAATAGATTGGGATTATTACGATCAGATTCTGATAAAAAAAGATCGACCTCTTGTTTAGCTTACCCCATTGAAAACTCGCCCGGCGGTATGAGGATCAAAGAGAGTTTCACATCTGTACCGTCGGGGCTCTGACCGAGGAGGAACTCTTTTTCTATTGAAACACCGAGATGCTTGGCCCATTCATCCTGATGCCGTTTGGCGTCTTCGACGGTGAACGGGGCAACCGCCGGTGCGGGTTGGTCCTTGGGCCATTTGAAATTTGATGATTCGTATGCAACAAGAATATTCAAGTCTTCATCCACTCGAACCCACTCAGCACCGCGGATCGCTCCATCATGACCACTTTGCGAAGAGTCTTTCAAAACATCTCCGGCGCCTTCATCAAAATGATACAGAGCAACCGTGTTCTCGTCTGGCACGAAACGGTCAACAGGTTTGTAGTCTTCAGTGTATCGGGCAATATCCGAGATACGGAGTTCATCAATCAGCCCAGGAAAGCAAAGGCTCCCTTGACTGTTTGATCGAGAAACGTGACCACCGATGGCAAACCAAGTCTGAACTTTGTCCACAGGGAATTGTTTCAACGGCGCTTGATCGACAAGCTTCCCGTCGACAAAGAATTGATAAGTTGCTCCATCCCAACTGGCGGCTAACTGATACTTGCGATTCGCCTCCATCGACAACGAATTCGCCAGTGAAACAATCGCACGGCTCTCCAAGGCATGCCAAAGCAACATCAATGGACGTTCCTGTGGACCAATTACAAGAGAACCCTGCGGAGCGACGAACATCTGACCTTGAGACGGTTTGTCGTTCGGCGGGTCATAGAAAACGGTCATTTCATAAGAAATCGGTTTAGTAATCGGATGAACAATCGACTTGAGCATGACCAGATCATCCACGCCGTCAAACTTCAACGCATGGTTGGATGGTAGGGGATTGAAGGTCACTTTCGGTCCCACCCGCTCCCACTCCGCCTCTTTGATGACGCCGCTGGAAATCTCTTGAGATTCTTCGCTGCTGCCCATTGATTCGATAAGCACCTCAGGAGGGGATGTCGGCATTTTGAGAGTACTTGGACCATCATCTTCAGGAATTTCGTCACTGCGTTGTATCAATAACGCCGCCACGATTAATGCCAAGACTCCCGCTCCGACTCCATACACCCACTTCGGCAATTTGCCCGTGCTAATCGCTTTCATGGATCGTGACAGGGTCGGTGCAACACCATCGCCTGCTTGCCCGATGACCGTCGCCTGCTCCGCCGCAGTATGCGACTTCGAATCCTCATACTCCAGCTTCGCAGAGGTCACTTTGGGGACATCAACATCGGCGAGAAAACTGGCCAACTTGGGACCAACGGCCATCGAAAGATCACTCGAACTCCCGGACGAAGACTTCTCCGTGAGGCAGTCTTGCAAGGCGTCGACCACCTCGCCCATTGACTGATAGCGGTCAGTTTGATCTTTCGCAATCATCTTCTGAAACACGTCATCTACCACTGCGGGCACTGATGCAAACATTTTTTGCAGGCTGGGAATTTCATTTTCCCTATGTGCCAACAGCTTTTTCATCAATGTATCGCCGTCATACACGGACTTTCCGGTCAGTAGATACCAAAATGTGCAACCGAGTGAATAGATGTCGCTCCGCGCGTCGGCAGTGCGTGTATCGAGTGATTGCTCGGGAGCCATATAGTCGATGGTCCCCATGACCATACCGGTCCCGGTCAAATCGGTCAGTTCGTGATTTTCGGATTCGATCTCGAAACGTGCCAAACCCATGTCGAGAACTTTGACGTTCCCCTGATGATCGACCAGTAAATTGGCCGGTTTGATATCGCGATGAATAATATTCTGTTCGTGAGCGTAGGCCAATCCCTGCGCAGACTGAATCGTACACTTGATAGCTTGCTTCAGACTCAGCGAACCTTTGGTTTTGACATACGACGAAAGATCCCGACCGTCCACAAATTCCATCACCAAAAAGTGCAGGCCATCCTGTTCACCGGCATCGTGCGCGGTCACGATATTGGGGTGATTCAATTTCGCGGCCGCTTTGATTTCCCGATGAAAACGGGCCACCGCGTCGGGAGAGTCCATCAGTTTCGGCGTAAGCACCTTAAGAGCCACGTCACGGTCCATGGTGTTATGACGGGCATGATAGACGTGTCCCATCCCACCTTCGCCAGTTTTTCTTTACAATTTGATAAGCGCCGAACTCTTGGCCCGGCTGCAATTGTGGTTCCGCAACAGAGAATGAGGTAGTGCGTGAAGCACGAGTTTTGTAACGATCGTAACTGGCTTTGATCGAATCAGAATGGTGGGGGAGTTCCTCAAGATATTTTTCAACAGAAATCGTCTTTCCGATTTCACCCGCCAGATCGAGATCGATTCGGATCAATTCACGAAGTAATTGTTCACGCTCTTCGGAGGATTCGGCCTGTTGGAGAGCGTCGGAGATTCGCTGATTTTTCCCGTCCCTTGTCTCCCGTTCATAACGGTCACAAAGTTGATCGTTTTTTTGCCAGCGCGACTGGCCGGAAACTTCGGAGGAACTATTGATGTGCCGATCATGCAGGGATTATCTCACAAAACCATCCGATCTTGAGAGACATGAATACTCAAGATCGCAGAAAATATCATACCCGAATCAGAGAATCTCTCTCAAGCTGATTCCGCAAGGAGAACCGGAGTGATCAAAAATAGCGCACGACAGAGCAGGGGAGAGTGTCACTTAAATGACACGCACCCAGAGTGCTTGCGCACTTGGGCTATCAACTTGTGCAAATCAATTCGGACAGCGCATAAAAAAAACGCCTTACAACTTTTCAGTCACAAGGCGTTCTTTTGTAGGATTCCGGCAATGACCTACTTTCGCGCTGGTAGGCACTATCATCGGCCTTGCGGGCTTATCGGGCGTGTTCGGAATGGGAACGTGAGTTTCCCCGCAAGTATAGTCACCGGAAAATGGTAATTGCGCCAGATGTGATCAGTTATAAAACGGATCACTGTCCGCAACAATCACCCGTGTTTCCATGTTGGTGTGAAAATTCACACACAACCGGAGGTATATGGTTTCTGAATAAACACCAAGGTGCCTTCAGGAATTCATATACACTAAGGTGTATAAAAATGAAAATAGTTTAGAGTGTACCAAATCTCGCCGTTCATCGTATTGCCCACTGTTGAGATCAAAACTGGTGACAAAAAGGTCACGAGTTCAGAATCAAAGTGGTCAAGCATTCGTCCGTTAGTACTGGTTAGCTGAGAGCATTGCTGCCCTTACACATCCAGCCTATCAACCTGGTCGTCTTCCAGGGGACTTCAGACCGAAGTCAACGAAACCTAATCTTGGGAGAGGCTTCGCGCTTATATGCTTTCAGCGCTTATCCTGACCATACATAGCTACCCAGCCGTGCCACTAGCGTGACAACTGGAACACCAGAGGTATGTCCCTCCAAATCCTCTCGTACTAAAGAGAAAATCCCTCAAGTTTCGTGCGCCCACAGCAGATAGGGACCAACCTGTCTCACGACGGTTTAAACCCAGCTCGCGTACCACTTTAATTGGCGAACAGCCAAACCCTTGGGAGCTTCTCCACCCCCAGGATGTGATGAGCCGACATCGAGGTGCCAAACCACACCGCCGCTATGGACGCTCGGATGTGATCAGCCTGTTATCCCCAGAGTACCTTTTATCTGTTGAGCGATGGCCCTTCCATTC
>JAQWSQ010000209.1 GCA_029243145.1 Planctomycetaceae bacterium
GCCAGTTCCTCCAAGCAGGATCGGCCGTTTTCGCGGGCAGTCTTCTTGGCAATCCCCAATCAGTTACTCTCGCACAGGAAATCTCTCCGGTGAACGCTTTCGCTCAAACCCCCATGATCGACACCCATCAACATCTCTGGGATCTCGATCTGCTCAATCTTCCCTGGTTGGGGGGCGCTCCTGAAACACTGAAACGCAGTTTTGTGATGAGTGATTATCTGTCGGCGACAGCCAAGGTCAACATTGCAAAATCGATATACATGGAAGTCAATGTGGCCGACGACGAAAAGGAAAAAGAAGCCGACTATGTCATCAGTCTGGCAAAGTCAGATGACAATCCCATGGTCGCGGCAATTATTGGGGGAGTGCCTCACAAGACTGAGTTTGCCGAGTATGCTCGCAAGTATTCAGATAGTAAATACGTTTGCGGTGTCCGCAATGTTCTCCATGACCCTGACCGTCCGCAAGGGATGTGTCTAGAAGAGACCTTCATCAAGAACATGCAACTGTTGGGCGAACTGGGATTGACCTTTGATTTTTGTATGCGTCCTGGAGAAATTGGAGATGCCGTCAAGCTCGCCAATAAATGTCCCGACACACAATTCATCATCGATCATTGTGGGAATATGCCCGTGCAAGGTTATGAGCCGGCATTATTGAAATCCTGGCAGGAATCGATGAAGGCAGCGGCTGACCTGAAGAATGTCGCCTGCAAAATCTCCGGCATTGTGGTCACTGCCACAAAAGGGAAGTGGACTGCCAAAGATCTTGCGCCTCACATCAACTTCTGCATGGACACCTTTGGGGAAGATCAAATCGTCTTCGGCGGTGACTGGCCGGTTTGCACGCTCTCAGCGACTTACCAACAATGGGCGGAAGCACTACACGAGATTGTGAAAAATCGCCCGGATTCATTCCGTCAAAAACTGTTCCACGACAATGCCCTGCGGATTTACGGCGTCTCCTGATAACTCTTGAGAGCATCAAGAATTCTGAATGGAGGCCAACTTTATGGATCTCTCGCTGAGGGCAAATCTCAAATCATTCATTCTATTGATCGTCATCGGTTGTCTCATTTGGTGGATTGTTCATCGGATATTTAATCCACGCGAGATGAATCAACTCACTATCGTGAGCGAAGTACCACTCGACGCAATTCCAATGCTGGTGGAATTCTCTGGTGAGGTGGAATGGTCTCAAAAATTCCAATCTCACATTACGGTGAGAGGCAATTTTCTCTACTTCACATACATCAGCAATGCTTGGTTCAGAGGGCAGATTTCCGTCGAAGATGAACAAGGGAATTTAATCCTTACTCAACAGGTCACACCACCCGGAAGATACTGCGGGAATTTTTCCATCCTGCTTGATGAGAACGGCAGATCACATACTGCTTGGAATCAACTCCCCTCAATTGGCGATACGACTCCTGTGGAAGACTAAGTTCAAGCTTCCCTCACTTCTGCTCATTTGTGTCATTAAACAGCAACGGCTCTGAACAGAATTTGCATTCGACCTTCTTGTTGAGATACTTGGGAGCGGCACTCAATTCTTTTTTGCAATGTGGACAATCGGCGATGAACGATTGAAGTTCGATCATCGGCTGCGCGAGATCGAGCAGAAATGACGCTTCGCAATGATTGCAACGTACGTTCTGATCACGATATTTGTTGTTAATTCGTAGTTCGCGATCACAAACCGGACAGAGTAAATAAAGCCCGCGGGTTTGTGCGGAAGGGCAGGGTGTCACCTCAGGGAGTGGGCGATATTCGGGAATGACGATGGCAGGTGGCTCGATCAAATCCTCATTCAATATCGTCGAGCAAGATCGACAACGAATGACGTTCGCTGGCACTTCTTCTCCACAGGATGGACACGCTCCCCCCGGCCAACTCGTCATCGATGTCCCCTGTCTGATGAAATTGACAACCACACTGCAACTGTTTGTTTTATGGTTTTGCTTCGAGGCAAATCAAACGATTAAACGTGCGAAAAAAGACTCGCCCACCCGCCACCGATGGCGTGGCATGAGTAGGATCACCCAGTGAGGATGCCCCCAGAAGTTTGAATTCTTTAGCCGCTGCAATCACAGAAACGTTGCCATCTTCATCGGGGCAATAAATCTTTCCGTCAATGCAAATCGGCGATGCACTGACATCGGTTTTGCTGAGGCGCTCGGTCCACAGATTTTTTCCCGCGACCGGATCAACGCAACTGACGATTCCTTTGTCGGACCACAGAAACATGAGATCATTGAAAACAATGGGCGTGGGAACATAGGGGAGTTCCTTCGTTCGCTTATACTTGATGTGAGTGCTTGTCACATCGCCCGTCCCATCGGGAGAAACGGCCCAGAGGTCAAATCCTTTTCCACCACCACCGTCAGTGGCAATAATGTTTCCCGCAGCGAGAATCGGAGAAGCCACGGTCCGCTTGGGAAACTCGGCCGTTGCCCAAAGCTCTTCCCCCGTGAGTGGATTGTGTCCGGTGACTCCAGATGCTCCGCTCACAGCGATTAACTGATCGGGTTTGCCAGGTCGTTCCAGAATCATTGGTGTGGCATAAGACGTTTTGCGCACCTTGCGGGGAATCGTCCAGACGGTGTCACCGGTCTGTTTGTCGAACGCCATGATGGAACTGCTGCCCATCATATCTTTAGGCAGGATCACCAAATTTTGATAGAGGATGGGAGAGGCTCCGAACCCATGTTGGCTGGTGAACGCTCCAAGATCCTGCCGCCACTTTCTTTCCCCGTCTAACGTGTAGGCATCAAGAATCAGTTTCTGTTCATCGGCAAACGCAACAAATAACAATTTTCCGTCAGTGCAGGGGCTGCTCGAAGCAAAACTGTTTTTGACATGTTTGTGGCTGGTGTTAAATCCGAGTTTCAGTGACCAAATCTCTTTGCCATTAGCCGGATTCAAACAAAACAAGAGCCGTTGTTCGCCGCCATCTTGCGCGCCCGTCTCTGTTGCCGAGGTGACAAACAATTGATCACCCCAGACAATCGCCGAGCCATGCCCGCTGCCGGGGAGTTCAATATTCCAAGCGAAGTCATCGCCGCTAAATTGTGTCGGTACACCTTTCAAATCACTCAACCCTGTGCCATTTGGACCGCGAAAACGTGTCCAGTTGTCTTGAGCATTGAGAGCACCGGTGGTTGAAATCGATGCCACAAAAACCAAGAGTGCGAAAAGCAGTGAGAAACAGCGGTCAATTCGGAAGATCATGAAGGATTCCTACAGAAAAGGAGTTGTCATCTTTGTCATGAGAACAAGAAGTGATTCAGCATGACTCCCCAACAGCCCAACATCAAGAGGAAGGTTTGGGATGGATGTTTCAACGCGAAACGGAACCGTTTCAGCTTGGAGGGGATGACATGCCAAAAGGAGGGATTGTGGCGGACGACGTCGGGCTCGGAAAGACGTTGATGGCGGT
>JAQWSQ010000212.1 GCA_029243145.1 Planctomycetaceae bacterium
GCTCGTGACTTTTTAGGAGACAAAAGGGAAATCAAATCGATTTTCCCTGGTTAGTCAATAAAGAGAAACTCATTCAGACAAAACATCAGTTGACAGAAATCGGTGACTGCGACATGACTGGCTTGTGGAGTCGCTCCATAACTGGCCGCTTGCTGTTTAATAAATTGTGTCATTGTCGCCAATTCAGATTCGCTCGGTGCTCGGGCGAGAGCAATTTGATAGCCCAGTGAGACAACCTTCTCAATAGCATTGTCCTCTGCGAGATTTGTGCCGGTCGAAATCCTTTGTGCAAATTTTTCCGCGAGGCTGCGAACGAACAGAGAGTTCATCATAGCCAATGCTTGTGGAGGAACGGTGGTCGCGTTTCGTTGTCCAATCCCCTGCATAGCATCAGGGGCATCAAATAATTGCAGGAAGGGAATCAACGATCCCCTCTTCATCGTAAGGTAGACGCTACGACGTCGATCTTCCTGTTTTAATGATCCCGGCCCGTACATTTTCTCGTCCAGTTCGCCACTAACCGACAGCAAGGTATCACGTACGATCTCTGCTTCGATCCGCCGTGGTTCATGTCGCCAGAATAACTGATTCTCTGGATCCCGTTCTAACCCCGCTGAACTCACATCGTTTCCTTGACGATACGCGCTACTATTGAGGATCAGTCGGTGAATTGGTTTCAGTCGCCATCCTTCGGCAATGAGTCGACTGGCCAGAAAATCCAATAACTCAGGATGCGACGGACGTTCTCCTTGAGTACCGAAGTCACTCGGAGAGCTGACAATCCCCCGACCGGTGTAATGTTGCCACAGGCGATTCACAATCACGCGAGCCAGTAATTTTCCGGCCCCCTGTTCGTGATCAACGAGCCAGTCGGCAAAGGCGATGCGTGCCGCTTGCGGAGTTTCCTTGTCACCTTCCTGTTTGATCAACCACTCCTTCTCCGCTTCGGGGGTCGTCGTTAACACTTGGAGAAAACCGGGAGTCGCCAATCCTTGCTTGGCGTTGGAATTCCCACGCGAGAGGAAATAGACCTTGCGGGTATCGGCACCAAAATTATAAGTGGTCCCACCTTTGCTGGCGGCAAAGATCGGCATCAGATCCTGCTTGGGATGAAGCTCCAGGTGTGTTTGCTCGGGCTGATTGAGCATTTGCCATCCTTCGTCATACGGAGCATACCATTTCAGCAATTCCGCGTTTTGTTGATCATTGCGTTTGTCATCCTCCAGTTTGAGAATGTCTGCGATATTTTTAGGGGGGCCTGTGGGCAGAGCTTTGAAGTAGAAGCCTGACGGACCAGCTCCATTGATGATCTTAAGCAACAGCTCATTGCGACCGGATTTGAGCGTCAGCTTCACTTTATCCTGATCGGGAGCCGCTCCTCCCATCACTTTTTGATTCAACACAGATTTCCCGTTCAGCCAGACACGAATGCCATCATCGCGACCAAGTGAAATTTCCAGTGGCCCTTCTGTGGCGGCGGTAATAGTCCGAAACAGATAGTTGGCCGAATTTTCACCCGTCAACGTGTTATGGACTGTTTCGTCTTTCCATTCTCGACGAGAGACCCATTTCACCTGACCTTCCAGATAGGTCTCAACCAGTTTAATTTTTTTCTCCGGTGGAAATTTCTGGTCGTACGCTTTGTCAAAACTCTCAGCTGGAAACGGACCAGCATGATGCCAGTCGCTTAATTTTGGTTGGACCGCCTCCGTGGGACGCGATTCCATCCAAACAGATAACTTTGCGGGGAGAGTCTCTTTCTCGTAATTCAGACGCGCATCGATGTACGGTTTGTGCTCGGCATCAAACGCCGTTTTTTCGGTTCGATATTTTTCGGGTTGGCGATCGAACTGGAAGTCCTGAAAACCGACTTCGGCAAACGAAGAGACTAAGCGATAGTAGTCGCGACTCGGAATCGGATCGAATTTATGATCGTGGCATCTCGCACAACCTAATGTTAATCCCAACGTAGTTGTGCCGACCGTCGCAATCAGATCGTCTAATTGCTCGTAACGACTTCGTTCGCGTTCTTTTTGTGTCTGTTGAGAAGTGAACGGCCCCGAAGCCAGCAATCCGGTCGCCGCCTGAGCCATTTCATCATTCCCGCCCAGCAAGTCTCCGGCAATCTGAAGACGAATGAATTCGTCGTACGGCATGTCCTGATTGAAGGCCTTAATGACGAAGTCTCGATAGTGATAGGCGGCGGGACGATCTTTATCAAACGCATACCCGTTACTCTCTGCAAACCGTGCCAGATCGAGCCAGTGTCGCGCCCAACGCTCTCCGAAATGTTCAGAACTCAGTAATTGTTCTGTCAGTTTTTCATAAGCCTGCGGATCGGGATCATTCACAAACAATTCGACGTCAGCCGGCTCGGGAGGCAATCCACACACGTCAAAATATAATCTGCGAATCAGTACGCGACGATCGGCAGAAGGGTTGGGAGGAATCTGTTGCGCCTCAAGTGAAGACAATATAAAACGATCAATCTCGTTTCGACACCACGTTTGTTGAGCAACATCGGGCAGTGGGGAAACTGTTAACGGTTGGAAAGCCCAATGTTTCCGCCCCGCCTCGATATCGATTTGTGCCGCTTCGAGTTCGACTTTCCCTTCACGTGGATCGGCGGCACCGCTCTTGACCCATTTTTCGAAGTCAGCGATGACGTTGTCAGCGAGCTTCGATTTGGGAGGCATTTCGAACGAAGTATGACGAATCGCTTGAATCAACAGACTCTTCTCCAAGTCGCCCGGCACAACCGCCGGTCCACTTTCGCCACCCAGACGCGTTCCCTCTCGTGTATCGAGTAACAATTCCGCTTCCAGTTTGCCGTTTGCCTTCGCTTTCGCCGAGTGACACTTATAACAGGAGTTCACGAGCACGGGGCGAATTTTCGTTTCGAAAAACTGGAGTTCTTCGGGCGTTGGTTCCGCAGAATATGCTGCCGAACACAAACCAAAGATCAGACACACGAAGGTAAGTCGATGAGCATTCATGGTGGAAGAGTATTTTGGGAAAAGGTCGGTGGGAAACTTCGGGAATTCCCTCGGAGGAACTGCCGCAGAGTATCTTTCATCATACCACTCGGAACACCATCGATCAATTTTTTTGACCTCACGAGACGATGGTTTGAGAATAAAACGCTCTGTAACTCCACCTATGCCAGAATCTCTTCCACAACTCGACCATGGACGTCGGTCAGCCGGAAATCGCGACCGCTGTAACGATAGGTGAGTTGCTCGTGGTCGAGCCCCATCAGATGGAGGATCGTGGCGTGCAGATCGTGTACGTGGACTTTGTTCACCTGGGCTGAGAAACCGAATTCGTCGGTGGCTCCATACGCCATTCCTCCTTTGATTCCTCCGCCCGCCAACCAGACACTGAAACCGTGATTGTTGTGATCCCGACCATTGGAACCTTCCGAAGCGGGAGTACGACCAAACTCTCCTCCCCACAGTATCAGTGTTTCATCCAGAAGACCGCGCGACTTGAGATCGCGGAGTAAGGCGGCTATCGACTTGTCGCTGGCCAGACCTTTACTGCGATGTCCGTTTTCAATATTACCGTGGTCGTCCCAAGGCTGACCGCCACCATAAAAAAGTTGAACCATGCGCACTCCACGTTCCACAAGGCGACGTGCCACCAGACATCCGTTCCCAAATTCGCTGGTGCCGTAGGCGTCGCGTGTTTCTTTGGTTTCGCGATTCAGATCAAACGCTTCCTGTGCTTCTGTTTGCATCCGAAACGCCATTTCGAGTGATTCAATGCGTGATTCGAGTTTGTTGTCGCTGCTTCGTTCTTCCAGATGTTTTCGATTGAGACGAGTCAACAAGTCGAGTTGTGCTCGCTGAGAGTCGCGTGTGAGATAATTATTGTTGATGTAATCGATCACCTGCTTCGGATCGATTTTTCCGTTGTGGATATGACAACCTTGAAAAACTCCAGGTAGAAAACTGTTACTCCACAATTGAGGTCCAACGACCGGTTTACCCGGACATAACACCACGAACCCGGGCAGGTTCTGATTTTCACTGCCAAGTCCGTAACTGAGCCAAGACCCCATACTGGGACGCGTCGGCTGTATGATTCCCGAGTTCATCATAAACAATGACGGTTCGTGATTGGGAACATCCGTGTGCATGGATCGAATCACACAAATATCATCGATACACTTCCCCACCTCAGGAAAGATTTCGCTGACCGGCAAACCCGACTCCCCCTGCCGGATAAATTTGAACGGGGACTGCATCAAACCGCCCGTTCTACGTTCGGTTTTCAAACCTGATGCTTCTGGTCGTTGACCGTGATATTTGGCGAGCAGTGGCTTCGGGTCAAACGTGTCGACTTGCGAGGGGCCACCATTCATGAATAGATGAATGATTCGTTTCGCTTTGGGAGCAAAGTGTGAGGCCTTGGGGGCAAGTGGATTTTGACTTTGAGAAGCGGCCAGATTTCCCTCTTCCGAAAGCAGAGCAGAGAGACCCAATGTTCCCATACCGGTCCCGACTTGCGAGAGCAGTTCTCGACGGCTGATGTTACCAGGATGATCCATACTTAAATTCCAATCCTTGGCAGGATTTAATCGATGTACATGAATTCGTTTGAGCCGAGTAGAGCCTGTGCATATTGCTCCCACACAGAGAGCTTGTCGTCCGGGTTGTGTTTCCTCGAAACAAACTCCAGTCCCAAGGCGAGTTCGACGTCGTCGGGGTTACGTCCAAAGAGAATTTGGTGGGCAAGTGTAATTTGTGTTTGTCCGTTTCCGCCCGCTTCTTTGCGAATTCGGTCAACCAGTGCCTTGGCTTGTTTCACCACAAAGTCGCTGTTCAAAACGAAGAGTTGTTGCTGAGGAACGGTCGTTTCTGTTCGTGCAGCGCTGGTAACATTGGCATCAGGGAAATCAAACAATCGCAGCAGACCATTGAGCTCATGTCGGCTGATCGCGCCATATACAGTACGACGATAATTGTTGCTGTCGGCTAATTTGACGGTTGGTCCTCCCATCGTGCTGTCCAGATTTCCGGAAACTGCCAGCAAGGCATCTCGCCACGCTTCGACTTCCAATCGTCGTCTCGCCATTCGCCAGAGTAATCGATTCTCAGGATCGATCACCATTGCGGCTTCGTCAATATCGCTCGCTCTTTGCCACGTCGCGGACGCCAGAATCTCTCGATGCAACCACTTGAGAGACCAACCCGATTCGACGAACCGAACGGTCAACCAGTCGAGTAATTCCGGGTGCGTGGGTCGATCCCCCAACTCACCAAAGTTACTCGCTGTGCCAACGAGTCCCGAACCGAAATGATGTTGCCAAACGCGATTGACGATCACACGGGCCGTCAATGGATTGTCGGGCGAAGCAATTGCCTCCGCAAGTTCCAATCGGCCGCTTCCTTCAGTAAATGGGGTGCGATCTTCTCCCGTCAGAATGCGGAGGAATTGTCGCGGCGCTTCTTCTCCTGGCTGGGTAGGGTTGCCACGAATATAAATTTTATGATTCTTTGTTCCATTGTCCTGAACAACATGTGCCATCGGAGGAGCGGGGGGCAATACTTTTTGTGCTTCCTCGACATGCGTTTGCAGGTGTGCAAGTTCGATCGCTTGCTGCTCATCGAGATAGCTTGTCAGTTCTTTATCATCCAGTCCGAACAAACCTTTCTCAGCGAACACGACTTTCAGCACATTCTCGCGTGCTTTCTCCTCTGCGGAGTTTGGTTTCAACTCGATATCTGCCGGCAGGACATTGTAAACGCGAAACTCAACAGATCCGACTCCCGATCCGTCCAGACCACCTTGGGCAACGAAGTGAGTCACACCCGCTGGCAACTCATATTCGATCACCGACAGGGAATGCGTACCGATGCCCACTTCATAGAGCTTGCCGTTTACCTTTAGGGGTTTGCCGGCACAATTCAGATTCTTGCGAACCGAGTGATGTGTGGCAGTTGCTGATTTCCAATTCAGATCCACTAACGATTGCTGGCTCTCGGAACTGATCAATTTGGGATCAAGCCAGTCACCCCAATCGGAATTGTCGCCATCCCCGGCATTGGTCATCACCAGGAACAATTGTCGAGAGCCTTGTAAATCGACGCGGATATCGACAAGCGGTCGTTTTTGATTAACTTTCCCGCTGGTATAGAGAGCTTGGCCTTTTTGAACAGAGGATTTGCCGTCGCGCAAGTCGAGAAATTCATTCACGGCGTCCTGAAATTCGGACGTTGCGGCAATCACATTTGCAGAAGGTTCAGTCGTGTTTTTATCTGTGTTGGGCAGATTTCTCCAAGCATCGAGAGCCGCGATTTTTTTCTGGTCGTTGTTATTCTTATCAAGAAATTTGTCCCAGCGCTTGAGCCAGTTTTTTTCAAGCTGAAACTCAGCCGCGAACTGGTCCAGGTTTTGCTTGTTGCCAGAGTTTTTTCGCTGGTTGTGTTTCCAGACTGCCAGCATGTATTTGCTGATCTGATCGCGTTGTTGTTCGGCCACTTTACGTTTTCGCTGTTCACGAAACGTTTTGACTTCCGCCTCTCGTTCCTTGACGACCGTTTCGGCGTCTTTATAAACAGTCACTATTTTTTGACTCGCCAGCGGTAAGTCGACCATCCGTGTGTTCTGGAAAATCCCCGCAAGTGAGTAATAGTCGGCTGTCGGAATCGGATCGTATTTGTGGTCATGACACCGGGCACAACTGACCGTCAAGCCGAGAAAGCCTCGAGTGACCGTGTCGATGCGGTCATCCAGTTCGTCGGCGATCGCTTTGGCCTTGTCGGAGTTTTTATAATAAATGGCTCCCAAGCCAAGTAGCCCCAATCCGGCCAAACGTTTTCGCTGGGGATCGTTTTCATCCATGATCAAGTCACCCGCCAGTTGTAGCTTGACGAACTGGTCGTATGGCATGTCTTCGTTCATGGATTCGATGACCCAATCACGATACTCATGAGCATGTGCGCGGCGGGTCACGGAAAACGTGTGAGCCTGATCCTCGGCGTATCTGGCAACGTCGAGCCAATGGCGGCCCCAGCGTTCACCGTAATGAGGTGAAGCCAGTAATCTCTCCACAACTTTTTGGAAAGCGTCGGGCGACTCATCCGCGAGAAAGTCTTGCATCTCCTGGTGGGCCGGCGGCAATCCAATCAGATCGAATGTCACTCGCCTCAACAAAACTCGCTTGCTCGCCCGGCTGACCGGTTGGAGACCTTCTTGTTCTAAACGAGCGACAATAAATCGGTCGATATCAGAGTTTGCCGCAGCCGTATTTTTGATGGCTGGTGGATCAACTTTGTGCGGTGGTTGAAATGACCAGAATTTGCTCGCCTTGGCAAAATCAATTTCGTGACGCACATCAATCACCGGAGCGTCACGAGGGTCGGGAGCGCCTAGCTTGACCCACCGAATAAAGTCGTCGATCACATCTTGAGATAATTTGCCCGAGGGAGGCATTTCAAAGGAGTCGTGCGTCAGTGCGCTAACCAACAAACTTTCGCCGACATTACCGGGAACGACCGCAGCACCACTGTCTCCTCCCTTCAATGTTCCTTGTCGAGAATCGAGCAACAGCCCCCCTTTGAGTTTCTTCAGGGATTGTGCCTTGGCAGAATGGCACTCATAGCAACTTTGCACCAAGACGGGCCGAATTTTCGACTCGAACAATTGCAGCCCCTCTGCATCATCCGCACAACAGAGTTGTGACAGATTCAGGAAGACGAGGAGAGTCAATGTGAGTAACAAATTGCGGTAAAGTTCCACAAACTCAATCTCTCTGACATGAGGGTTTACCGAGGCGGGACAAATTAAGGCAAGACGTCAAATTGAGGATAGAGTATTATAATAGCACCACACAGCCGTGATCAATAGCGTTTTTTTCTCTCCTGCTGCTGAAATTCCATCCTGATTGACCGACTATATCGACAAATCATAGGTGCAGGACAGAATGCCCTGCTCGAACGGTGATGGATCTCGATCCAGAATGGCGAACAGCCTCCGGCTCAACAGTTGCTTTTGATACCGAACTCAACATTCAATAGGGCTTACCTGAAGCAAATTGACTGCGAGACTGTCCCATTGAATTGACCGAATGCTGAAATGCAAATATTGGTGTAATGTGAAGGCGTAAGATCTTTGCAGGTGACTCGGAATCAGTGCTGTCATCAGCGATGAGGTAGCCAACCTTCGCCACCTTCCGACCAAACGCTTTCATCAGCCCGCCGATATTCGACATCACGACTATCTCCTCGATGCACAGTTTCGCCACTTCATCCGGCTCTTCTCTTACGAGTGGAGTTTCCTCACCATTTCGACAGATTGCCATTCTGTAATTTGGTGGAGTGTTTCATATTCGTGGTACAAGGCGATGCCCTTGTGTGACCGAAGTTCGCTCAGAGATGACCAAACGAGACTATCAGAAGCAACCGGAATCATATTCATTACTGACAAAGGCTGCTTAAAAACGCTCGATTTTGTCTGGTTTGGTCAAGTTATTCTCAATCTAAGATTTCCATAAGTCGAATAATTACAAATAGTTGCGGCCGCGAGTGGTGATCCTGTAGACCGTCTACGAAAGTGAAGGCGAGATCCCATCAAAAGATCTGTTAAACTTGACCTGTTTCCTACCGATAATTTCCCTCCGATATTGCGCCCGTTGTGAAAAATCTCACCCTGACGCTCATTACACTTCTGCTATACATTGTTTCCGGGAATGGGAATGATGGGTGGGCAGAGTCTCCCGCTACCGATGTGACGTTTTTTGAAAACCGCATACGGCCGGTCTTGGTCAAACATTGTTATGAATGCCACTCGGCGGATTCCAAAGAACTTGGAGGTAAACTTCGGTTAGATACAAAGGAGGGGATCCAGAAAGGTGGCGAATCTGGACCGGCATTAGTCGCTGGCAAACCCGAAATGAGTTTGATGATCGAGGCGATGCGATACAACGGCCTTGACATGCCACCCGACAAGCCACTCCCGGAAACAGTGATCCAGGATTTTGTCAAATGGATTGAACGTGGTGCGATCGATCCACGTTCGATGGAGGCAGTCACCCAAAAAGAGAACGCTGGAGAAAAAAACATTCTCTGGTCACTTATCCCACCCAACAAACCAAAAACACCCACAGTACAGGACAAAAACTGGCCTCGCGATCCGCTGGATCAATTTGTCTTGGCTCGCCTGGAAATGGACGGTTTGAGACCGACTCACGATGCGAATCCACGGACTTTGATACGCCGGATTTATTTCGACTTAATAGGCTTGCCACCTTCGTTTGATCAAGTTGAATCTTTCCTGATCGCACATCAACAAGATCCAATTCAAGCAGTCGAACATTTGGTTGACCAGTTAATGGCCCAGCCGCAATTCGGCGAACGATGGGGGCGGCATTGGTTGGATGTGGCCCGTTATGGTGAGTCTAATGGCAATGATGGTTTAAGTCGCAACCCCACGTTCCCGCATGCTTGGCGTTATCGAGATTATGTCATCGATTCTTTCAATCAAGATACTCCGTACAATCGTTTCCTAACGGAACAAATCGCGGGAGATCTCCTCCCGAGTGATTCACCCGAAGAACAGGATCGGCATCTTATCGCAACCGGATTCTTGGCCTTGGCTTCCAAGCCGGCCAAAGCGATGAACACCAATTTCGAGATGGATGTGGTGGCCGACCAAATTGATGTGATAGGTCGAGGCCTCATGGGGTTCAGTGTGGCTTGTGCCCGCTGTCATGATCATAAATTCGATCCCATACCCACCAGCGATTACTATGCCCTCGCAGGAATCTTCACCAGTACTGAAACCATGTGGGGCGTGTCGGCTCATGAGAAATTGACAGCCCCTTCTACTGATTTACACGTGCTCAAGGTAGCAGCGAAAGTTCCACCTCCCGAGGATTTTGTCGAAACCGTCTTGGTACTCGAATCGAACACTGGCAAACCGAAACCTGTTCCGAAATCAAAATGGGCTCCCGGCACACCATTGGCAATGGGTGTGCGCGATATGAAAAAACCTGCCGACTGCAAAATTAACATCAAAGGGGAATCCAAGAAACTGGGCCCAATTGTGCCACGCGGTTTTCTGAGTGCGTGTGACGAACATTCGTCCCACTCCATTGAAATGGATCCCCTGCAAAGTGGTCGGCTGGAACTCGCCGAGTGGATCACTCGAGAGAATCACCCTTTAACATCTCGGGTGATGGTCAACCGCATCTGGTTACATTTGTATGGGGATGGGATCGTTCGCACTCCGGATGATTTTGGCGTCTATGGAGATCGGCCTACGAATCCAGAATTGCTTGATCATTTGGCGATCCGATTCACAGAGAACAACTGGTCGGTCAAAAAGTTGATTCGCTCAATTGTCCTCAGTCGAACGTATCAACTCAGTAGTGCCGCCGACGAATCGCTATTGGAGGCCGACGGCGAAAACCGATTGCTCGCTCGTCACAATTTCCGCCGTCTGGATGTGGAATCTCTTCGCGACAGTATGCTTCAAGCCAGCGGACAATTAATTCTGCAGCCGGGAGAGGGTTCTATCATTCGACATCGTGACATACTGGTGAACCTCGCGGGGAACCTGCATCAATCGAGTAACCATCGCAGCGTCTATTTGTGTTATCTGCGCGGTTCGCCACCGCCTGAGCTGGCGACTTTCGATCTGCCGGACTTCACCTCAGTCGTCGGACAACGGGATGTGAGTACCATTCCGGGGCAGGCCTTGCATCTTTTTAACAGTCCATTTGTGATCCAGCAGGCAACGGAATTTGCTCGGTCCCTGATCAACCATTCCCCTGAGAAACAAGCGCGTGTCTATCAGGCTTATCGCCGCACGCTCGCGCGTGACCCAAGCCCCCAAGAAATTGCCCGAGCGCTCGAGCTTTTGCGTCTCACGAATATCGAATTGAACTCCGAAGAAAAATCTTGGGCCAGTTTATGTCAGTCGCTTATGGCGACAAATGAATTTCGTTACGTGGATTGAATCCAGACCGCAACTTAATTAGCAACAGTATTGAGAGAAGAAACATCCCATGAATGTATCGAGACGCCAGCTCCTTCAATCGACTGCCTGCGGATTTGGCTATTTGGCATTGAACGCGATCTGTAACGAACAGGCCATCGCGTCTGGCGATCTTGCAATGCGTGCTCCTGCTCACCCTGCCCGGGCCAAGCGTGTGATCTTCCTCTGCATGAGTGGTGGTCCAGCTCAGTTGGACACCTTCGATTTCAAGCCGCAGACCGGCAAGAAACCCCATCCCGGTTCTGTGACCCCTTTTCGTCAACATGGCGAAAGCGGGCTTTGGATTTCCGATTTGCTGCCGGAAACTGCCCGTCAGGCAGATCGGCTTTGTGTCCTCAACGGGATGCATGCCGACACGGGCATTCACGCCCAATCATTTTTGCAGCTCCATACGGGTGATCGCTTGCGGGCCCGACCAAGCTTGGGCTCTTGGATCACATACGGGTTGGGGACTGAAAATCAGAATCTGCCCGGCTTCATCAGTTTGAATACCTCCAAGACGTCCGTTTACTCGAGCGCATTTCTACCATCGATTCATAACGGTACACCCATCGGAATCAACGGTGAAGAGATGTCGAAAGCGGCGATTCAAAACATCGTCAGCGATCATTTGCCGCTCTCAGCCAAACGTCGTCAACTTGATTTTATTCGAGCGATGAATCGCGAGCATCTTGCCAAACACCCCGTAGACAATAAGCTCGAAAGTGTGATCCAATCCCTCGAACTCGGTTTTCGGATGCAGACTTCAGCACCGGAGTTGTTGGATATTTCTTCTGAAACTCAAGCGACTCTCAAACGGTATCGCGTCGGGGAAACCAGCAAGCAAACCGGAACCTGCCGACCTACCGATTTCGGTCGCCAATGTCTGTTGGCTCGCCGATTTGCGGAAGCCGGTGTGCGGTTTATTGAAGTCAATCACGGTAGTTGGGACCAACACAAGAACCACCGTCGGGATCTGAAAGCGAACTGCGATGCAACCGATGCTCCGATTGCTGCTTTACTGCAGGATCTGCACCTACGTGGACTCCTCGACGAGACGCTCGTCGTTTGGGGGGGCGAATTTGGTCGACCGGGTTTGACACCCGGTGACAATAAAAATGAAACCGGCCATAATGCTCAAGGATTTACTTTCTGGATGGCAGGGGGAGGTGTGAAAGCCGGACACGTTCACGGCAAAACGAACCCCACTGGCGCCCGTGCGGTGGAGGGCAAAATGCACTTCCGCGACCTTCACGCCACAATTCTGCATCTTATGGGATTGCCGGCTAACGATTTGACATTCTGGCACGCTGGTCGTGATCACCGTATCACTGGCCCCGAAGGCGGGCGGGTTGTTACAGAGATATTTGCTTAATCAATGGTCTTCATCTGCTTCCAACGATAGCGCCAGGCAAAACGTCGGGGAACGTCGTGCTGAAAACCCTGACTTTCTCCCCAACGCGCGAGATCGAGCCAGAAACGCCCCTCCGTTCTCCGTCATGAGGGGATTCCAGAACCCGCTCCACGAGCTTGTGATACGCATCAGGATCTGGATTGTTAATGACTTCTTCGGATTCCGCCAAAGTGGGAGGTAATCCCAGAAGATCGAGCGAAAGCCTGCGAATCAGAATTCGACGCGAGGCGATTTTTGTTGCCTGCAAATTTTTTTTCTGCATGACGACTTGCAATTAAAGCATCAATCGGATGCGTGTATGGATTGTTCGCAGACTGCCCCGGCACATCGGGACTCGCAATTATTTGAAATGCCCAATGATCGGATTCGACTTTCGGTGTGGGAAGTAATTCATCGTCCCAGACCAACCCCTGATCGATCCAGGCGCGCAGCTTCGCAATTTGTAAGTCGGAGAGTGGTTCACTTTCGGGTAGCATTCGCCCGACTTCCGCAGACGAGGTCAACACTTCCAGCAGAAGACTACGTCGGCTGTCTCCCGGAACAACAACCGGTTCGCCAGTACTGTAGCCGAGATACTCATTTCGCACATCAAGCCGATAGCCGGAATTTGGGAATTCACCAGAGTGACATTCGAAGCGTCATTTTTCAAGATGGAGTAGATGTCTTTACGAAAAATGATTGGCTCGCTCCACACGACTTTGGGAAGCAATTTTCCGATTGAGTGGTCGGCTGGCTTACGGATGCCGCTTTTCAAAAACTGGTAAGCATCTCTCCAGGAACGGGAAAGGACCAATCCGCCCACACGAATACGATCTTTCGTTTCCGTTTTGACTCCCGTGGCGAAACCAGCCCAACCAATTTGATTAATTCCCTGTTGAATGGTGAGTGTCATTAGAGGTTGATTCATTTCTTCCAGAGTCGGATCCACCCATAACTGGAGTTGGCTGTAATTGTTTCGTTAAGTTGACGCCTTAGAGGGTTATTTCGATCTCCCGTCCCCATGATCAGCACATCGTGCTGCGGTTGTTCCACAGAACTGTTGGAGGATTCGACAATTTGTGGCGGCAATATCTGAGAGGTCTTCCAGCCTCCCAGCCATCCGGGTGCTGACTCGTTTCTGGCAGCGTGTGTGAATAAGTTCGAATGGTGAAAACTTTCTGCCGCGATCCTGTCTGCTTTCTCTTCTGCCGTCACTGGAATTGCTGGGAAGAGTTCTCCCGCAAGACACAAATTCAGTATCTAGGGAATTATGGCGAACAGGTTGCCGACATCCGCAATTTTCATTTCAAAACCTTCAAGGTGTTGATGGAGTTTGTGTTATTGCGTTATCCATTTTGGCGAAAACGTCACTCCTGTTTAATAGGATTTCCCGACATTAAAGTCAGCAGTGCTAACAGCTTAGTTTCAGCGAATCGTTGTCAGAACGGTTACCGCAATTTCGAATCGAGTGGATTGTATTCTTAAGCAAGGCTCCACCCCGCAAGAATTTCCGAATGATAACGGTTCTCCACTGACCAGACTTACGCATCAATATGCCGAACAGGCCGGTATCACGAGTTACGACTTGTTTGTACCAATCAAAAAAGCCCACGCACGCTCCTGCTTCTTTCACAACGATATGCACTGAAATGCCAAGCGACAGGCTGTGGCCGCGAGCTTCATGGCGCAGCAGATTCTTGAATATCTGCAACACTCTCAAGGCAATCCTTCGATTCCCCGCCAAAATGGTCCAATCACGCCGGAGAAACAGTCTCGCTTCAAGTGAGAAGCTTCTCACAACTCAGACAATCAAGCGACACTTTGGCGCTTCCCCTCATGAGATAACGACAACAAGGTGCAATGTCTTTCAGACGCTCAGTTCAGGAAATACTTCATGAGAATTCATTCAACCAAAAATATTAAGGCTGGCAGGTCACTCTGGAAAAAAATACGACGATCTCGCACTTGGGAAGCATTGGCCGTGAATCTGGCTTCAACACTTCCATACGAATCGGGAAAGACTTTACTCAGTCATCTGTTTTCTTCGGAGATACTTCAGTCGCTTCTGTTTCATGAAACTTTGGAAAGACTACGCACAATTGAAACCTGGGTTGGACGCCCCATTGACATGAAGCAGGCTGTCGCTCGAAACATCTTTGCAAACGCATGCTGGAATTGGAGATTATTGGCGATCGGGAATATGAGTTGGGAGCGAGCGACACAATCAATTAAGGTCAACGGATTCGATATTTTGGAACAACATCGAGAGCAACAGCCAGGAAAGATTATCATTTATAGTCATTTCGGAGCAGCTCGCGTCACCAGCAAGCTGCTTAGTCAAAATGGCTTCCCTTTGACGATTGTTGCCAGACGCAACATTACATCAAAGTTTGCCAACTTTGAATGTCCATTGGTGTTAACAGAGAGTTTGCTACCTATCCAAATCATTCGAGAATCTGCAGAGGCCATCGAAGCAGGGCCGACTACTCTGCATTTCCGCAGATGGCCAGAAAGGCCAATCTGGAATCGAAATGGAGTTTTTAGGGAAAACAAGAGTCTTTCGTACCGGGTTTGCGCAACTGGCTGTCAAGACGGGAGCTCCCGTCATACCGGTGTTTGCACCGGTGGATGAACATGGCGTTGTTCATATACAATTTCACGAACCACTTGATGCAGAACTTCCCACTCAACCCAAACGAGAACGAATTGCTTCTCTCGTCCAACAATACGTAAAACTACTGGAAAGTTACTGGATCACCGACCCAGGAAACATTCGTATAAGTCAAATGCAAGGCTTCGCAAATAGTTACCGCAATCAGATCAATCGACAAGCTGCTCGTGAGATACTTTCACGTGCGGCATGACACACCCAGAAGGACTGCTTGACCTTTCTGACGAACGCTGCTTGATAGAAACAGCGTTCATCAGTGGTTTTCAATCATCAACGGTATTCAATCAACGATCATGTTTGAAAGCGGCATCACCTTCTTTTCCAAGTGCCAGCACGTACGCCAGCAGGTCGAGAATTTGCTCTTTATCTAACGAATTGAGCAGTCCAACAGGCATGATCGAAACAGGAGAAGACCGTCGAGCTTCGATAGCACTCTTATCCACCTTCTTCTCTTTGATTTCTGGTGGTCCGGTGAGAATCGTCAACTCGGTCTTATTCTCAGAGACGATATTCCCGTTGAGAGTTGTACCATCTTCCAACACAAGCAGTACCGTTCGATACTTATCCTCGATCTTCCGTGACGGATCCAAAATCTCTGACAAGACCGCTTTGGGATCGCTCTTGTGCTTCTTCTTCACAACCTCGTCGAGGTTCGGCCCAATGGTGAGATTGCGGCCTAGCGTGATGCTATTCTCGTCAAGTTTATGACATTGTGCACAGGCGAGCTTCTTGAAGAGTTGCTGTCCTCGAACAAAATTTCGCTGATGTCCGACATGCTCTAACTCTTTTTCCAGGTCGGCGATTTTCCATTCCGTATTTTGGATGGCTTGTTGAGGATTTTTAATGAGAAACTCTTTGAGATTATCGGTCACATACAGAGTTCCACGCATCAGCAAATGATGCCCCGGGAATGAGCAGATATAAGGGTAAGCACCTTCCTTGCTCGGAGCGGTGAACTCAATCGTTTCTTCTTGCCCATGATCGACCAACTTGCTGGCCCAAAGGATTTCTTTGCTTTCGGGCACGAAGCCAACTGAAAATCCACTGGCTCCCAATCCGATGGCCTGTAACCCGACTTCGTCGGCCTTCCCCGGATTGACCAGCATGATGTTGTGAGGCATGTAGTCCGGGTTGGCAAACGTCAGTTTGATTTTTTTGCCAGGCTTCACCGTGAGTTCGGTAATATCGTAACGCATTCGTTCACGTACCGTCCCGATACGAACGGTTGTCAATTCGGGCGTGTCGCTGAGGATCCCCGATTTTTGGGTTGCAGCTTCCTCGGCTTCGGCAATGACACCACCACGCATGGTACTTTCGACATTGAACCACAAATGCTTCACAGTGTTCGCGGCAATTCGAGCATGAGGCTCGGGGGACATCAACAACTGCCCAAGAAGATCCAGGTTTCTGTCATCGTGTTGTTGATGTAGCCAGAGAGCTTCCAGCAAATGGTGTGCATCTTTTTTGTTGCTCGGATCAAACTGTTTGATCCATTCTTTGGTCGCGGCGATCACTGCACCCGAATCACGCTCACTCAACTCAATCCGTGTGCGGTGCCGAATACCGTCAATAGGTGATTTCAGATTTTCAAGAAGTGTGTTGATCGGTTCACCATCAATGGTAACCGGTTCTTGCAAAGGACGACCGACGGCTGTCATTCGGTAAATGCGTCCGTGAGCATGGTCGCGATTTGGGTCGCGTACATTATGTTGCATGTGGCCAATGATGACGTTGTGCCAGTCGCAAAAATACAAAGAACCGTCTGGTGCGAAAATCGCATCAGCGGGGCGAAAGTTCTTATCTCCACTCATCATCAGACCACGGGATTTCTCGGTGGTTGTGCTGCCATCTGCATTAACAGTTGAGACGATGAGTTCATCACCGGCTGGTTCGCCCCATACCGTTCCTTTTTCACCATCACGAACGAGATCGTAGTGCTTGATTCCCAAGAAGCCGATGACGTTGCAGATCAGAAAATCACCCTGCATCGACTCCGGAAAATGAGAACTGCTGACAACCTCACTGGCCGTCACAGGCCGAACTTCCTTCTTCAACAATTCGTGCATCTTGAAGCCCTTGGCCTCTGGACGAACTTGATAAGCTCGACCACCAGTGCCATCCGTTGCATACTGGTAACCCCAGTAGTCAAAGGAGATGCCATGCGGATTCGGTGAGTTGTCTGCATGACGCGAAATGGTGAATCGTCGTGGATCGAATCGGTACATGGCCGACGCACCAGTTTGCAGTGATGGTCCCCATGGATGTTCGTGGTTGTGCACCATGAATACACCGCTTTGCCAGTAAATCGCACCATCAGGTCCATAAACAAAATTGTTCGCACCGTGATGAGTGTCGGAGGAATCAAGTCCCTGGAGTAGTGTGATGCGAACATCGGCAACATCGTCACCGTCGGTATCTTTCAGGAACAGGATTTCTGGTGCTCGATTCACGATGACACCACCATTCCAAAACTCGAAGCCGAGTGGGTTTTGGACGCGAGCAAACTCGGTGACACGATCTGCTTTGCCATCATTGTTGTCGTCGTGCAAAATGATCAATGCATCAGTCATCTCTTTCAGGGGTTCCCATTTGGGATAGGTGGGCCAAACAGCAGCCCAAAGTCGGCCTTTGGTATCGAATTGCATCTGCACCGGATTGACCAATTCCGGGAATTGTTCGTCATCTGCAAACAGGCTAACTTCAAAGCCTTTCGCGACGGCCATGTGCTTAATGCCTTCTTCGCCACCAATGTATTTCAGGCGGCCTTCTTTCATGGCACTGGAACTTTTACTCCCACCCCCGACGTTCGAGATGACCTCGATTGGCTTGGGAACATTACTGTCATCGACTTTGGCATCTTCACCTTTGGCGACGGACCAGACTCGCACATCGCGATTTTTGGTCATCACATCCAGCATCGTCTGCTCGTGCTGCAAGACAACCGCATTCGTCTGATCGTTGGTAAATTTCAATGTTGAACGTCCACCCCAGACATCGTTTCCATCGCGAGCACGATAGCGATTGTTCCAGTGATAATTTTTATCGAGAACCACCGACCGAAGTGGTTCCAGTGATGGCGAAGCGGTCACTTTCTGACCAAAGAGCGATGAGGCAATCACTCCCGCCAGCAACCGGTTACCTTCCTCAGTCAAATGTACGCCGTTGACCGTTAAGGGAGTGCTTGACTCCTTAAACATCTGCAGGGACGGATGGAACAAATCTACATATCCGACACCTGCTTCGCGTGCGGCGGCTTCAGTCGCCTTGGCATAGGCGGCAAGTTGAATGTTGTGCTTCTTGCCATCGGGGACGTTTTTATTGCCGGTGTCTTCATGGGCAATCGGACTGAACAGAATAATGCGAGGAAACGACTTCCCATTGGATTTAGAGCCACGAGTTCTTTTGACGAAGTCGACGAGCTTTCTTTGGTATTCGCCCGCCTTCTTTACACCCTCAAATGACTCGTTGTAACCGAAGAATGCAAACACAACATCTGCCTGCACATACTGCAGGTATTCGGTCATTGATGCCGCACCTGCACTGCGAGGAAACGAGTCAGGGCGATCACCGCTGGCACTCATGTTGCGGAAACGAACTTTCTTACCTTGCAATTCATTCTGCAAGAGAGTCTCTAACCAACCATCATGTTGCATCCGATCCGGCAATCCGTTACCCAGGATGGCAACAACATCACCTTCCTGAAATTCAAACGGCAGCGGATCGCGATAGTCGGCAGGGACGTCCACTAATAAGGGAATAGTGGAAGCCGAGTTTGTGGACGAGTTCGCCACGTAAGGCTTACCTGGTTTTCCGTTGTAGCTGAGATAAGTTGTTTTTCCTGATTTTTTGACATCAACCTGCATGATCTCTGGTGCGGCGACATTCGAAACGCGAAATACTGGTCTACGCTCTGCATCTAACAGTGTAAGCGTGAAACTTTGGAGACGACTTTCAAATCCTTTACGATTCCAAATTCCGATCTGCTCAACATCGACGGCCTTTCCGAGATCGACTTCCCACCAAGGGTTTGTGGTTCCCGAGTTTGCGGTGTGTGTCTGGCCGCCTTTGTTCCAGTCAGAGTCTTTGTTTCCATCCAAGGCTCTTGCCGGCACCCCTCCAGCGTTTGTGCTTGATTGAGTAGCCTTACCACCCTTTGCGACGTTTTTTCCTCCGCTGATCACTTCGACTTCTGCCAGCGTCAAAATTCGTTTGTTGCCGGGAAGTTCGATACGAACAAAGCGTGCTGGCTTACCCGTCGCTAGCGCCGCAGCGGATGGTTCCTTTGTCTTGGAATCATTGGCCTTCTTTTTTGTGTCTGTCTTCTTTGTGTTGTTGTTGGCAGGGATGGGACTTTCGTATCCCGCATACATTTCGGGTTTGATACCCCGAGCGTTTGTGCCATTTCCAAAAGTATTGGGTTTGAACGGTCCCAGGAATGCGATGTTGGCATTCGCCTTAATCGAATCTTCCATGCCCAGCGCCCAGAAGCAGCCATTCACCATCATTCGTCGGTAACCATCATTCAACAAATCTTCGGGAGTCCCATAAAGGGAGGTAAAGACTCGTCCTTGTGCTCCTGACTTGGAGGTATAGCTTCGAGTCCATTCCGAAGGCATCGGTGGTTTTGTTTCATCGGCGGGGGAAGCCGGAGTCATACCATTCAGAGGCTGAGCCATCGTCAACGTTTCACCATCGATAGGCTTACCCACATAACCGCCCGCCTGTACCCAGATGTCTTTCACACCTCGTAAGATCGGGTGATTTCCCTTGCCCTCGACGACCGTGATGCGTGTACTCTGTGCGTGATTTCGACCGTAGTGGCCGACCCAAGTTTGTCCCAAGACCTGATGTCCAAAGCCGAGTTGATAATCTTTGTTTTTGCTGTCGTAGGAATACTTTGAAAACGGGTCGGCAGCGTCCATCTTGAAGCCGTGCGTTGCAGTCCGCATTCCCACCACGGGACCACCTCGATTGAGATAGTCGTCGAAGTGCTTCATTTGTTCGGGAGGGAAGTTTTGAAATCGTAGGAACACGACCGCAAGGTCGGCTGTGTCCAATGCTTCAATGCCGGGCATGTTGGAGTTCCCGGCAACAATCTCTCCCGTCTCTTCGTCGATATTGAATAAAACCGTGCATTTGAAGCCATGATGCTTTGCCAAGATGCGTGCCATCGCCGGTAGTGACTCTTCGGAACGATATTCATGGTCTCCCGCGAGAAAGACAATGTGCTTGCCTTTGCCGACTCCTTCGATCCCTTCATAGACGAGCGGAGCTGCGTCAGCAAAACTTGTGACGAAGAGTGATAAACAAACGGAGACGGCACAGAAAAAAGAGTTCATAGGTGAGCCTGCAACGATGTATAAAATATTTTTCACGATCTACACGCAATCTGCCATAGAGAGCGTCTTGAATTAGGACGCTCCAGTCTAATTGCTCGCATGGGTGGAAGATAGTGTTTCACTTCCCAATCGATAGAAAAAACGGAAGGTTATGAATGATCGGCTGAAAAGCACATTCGAGACATCTTGAAAACACTGACAGTCAGGCCTTCGCCCTCTATTCAGCACGAATGAGAGACTTTCTCTCGGGATGAGAAGGGACCGCCTGAAACAACGTTGTAAGCCAGAAATACTCCTCAATTCTGAGAGATTCGTAAAACTATCGTCTGACACGACCGGAAGCGTTGCCAGTCATCAATCTTTCAATTTCCGCTCGCGAAGAATAGTGGTAATCACCTTCGTTGGAATGAGCGAGACAGCCTGCCGCTGTTGCAAACTGGATTGCGATCTCGGGATCCGCTAACTCAGTCGTCGTCATTGCAAATAACAAGCCCGCCGTAAATGCATCACCCGCACCGAGTCGATCAATGATGGGGTTGATTTCATAGAGCGAATCTTCCGACGGTGCAGAATGGACCTGATCCGACTCCACGTCATAAAGCAAGCCACCATACTTCTGGAAGCTGGCTGACGTACTGACTCTGCGAGACATCGCAACAGAGCCAATCTTGGGGAACTCGGCAATCAACGGCTGGATCAGCAACATAGGATCGGTCTGAGAGTCATACCCGAACGTATCTACTAGATCTTCCTGGCCTGTCATGAAGAGATCAACGAACGGCAATAATTGGCGCATGGTGTTCCCAGCGAGTTCTCGGGAAGAAAACGAGGGATCCCATTTCCAGAGTTTGCTGCGATAGTTCATGTCGCAACAAATGCGTACATTTCGTCGGGCCGCTTCTTCCACAGCGATGCGTGAAACAGTTGCCGCGTTACGAGAGATCGCCGGCGTGATGCCGGAAATCACAAACCACTCTGCCTCGTCGAAGATTTGATCCCAGTTGTATGCGTCGGCCGGTGTCAGGGAGACTGACGAGCCGTCTCGGTCATAAATCACATTCGCCGGGCGTTGATTCACACCACGCTCAAAATAATAAAGTCCCAAACGTCCCTCGTGAGTTCGCACGATGTGTCGCGTATCCACACCCAGAGATCGAAGATCTGCCAGACATGCCTCGGCAATTTCGTGGTGGGGAAGGGCAGTGACAAACGTGGCCTCACCTCCCAAATAAGCATAGGAGGCGGCAATCGAAGCTTCGGATCCGGCAAACGTTACTTTCAAACTGCCCGGCATGACTTGTTGAAACCGTTGAAAACCAGGAGGCTCAAGCCGAGCCATGATTTCTCCAAAAGTCACGATTCGAGGCATTGCAGGTCAATTCGAAAGAGTACAGAGAGATTAAGAATCCAAAATCTCACTGTACCTCTTCAGCAACAAGAGTGGAAACCAGTTTTCGTGGAGGAGACAGATCAAAATCATTCGCAGCAAAATCAAGTGATTCAACGGGCTGTTAGGGAACGAGAGGTTTTTTCTGTGATTCACGCTTCAAGTCCTGCTCGACTTCAACTTTCATCATTTTGAATTCTTCATCGTCGGGCCTTTGTTCCAAAGCCTTCTGCAAGAAGAATAAGGCTTTTTGTGGACGGCCATTGTTCAACGAGGCTTCCGAGGCTTTCCTCAGCATCCAGACTTTTCCTGAATTTGACTCGATGTCGAATTCCATGAGCCGAATGCCATCGTCAATGCGCCCGTCTTTGATCAGTTGAGTGGCCAATGCGAAATTGCTGCCACCCCAAGCCGCCTTTTTCCCGTTGGCCTTAAACCATTCGATAGCCGCTTCAACTCCTTCAGATTTCACGAGCTGATACATTCGTTGTTCCTGTGTGAGACGAGATTTTGCCGGCATTCGATAGGGTTGCTCGGTAACAATGTGCATCAGTTCTGTGCTCAAATTCACAACGGCATTCCACACCTGCGACGATCCAAAAGAGTCTCCTTGATTGCATAGCACGATCACAAAGGCGTCCTCATCAATCAGTCGGTTTTCCATCGCTCGGAATCCATTGATGGCTCCGCCGTGGTTGATCACTTTGAATCGTTTCTTCGTCATCGGATGAGTGCGCGAATAAATTTGCCATCCATATCCATAAACGCTGTGTGCCCTGCCTCCAGCCGCTTTCACTTCAGGAACATCTCGATTCGGAGTGAACATCAGGTCTCGATGTTTTTGATCCAGAAGTTGATCAGTAGCGAGAGACCGATCCCATAAGAACATATCCTCGACCGTCGAATAAATTCCTCCGGCAGCACCCGGTGATGAATCCAGCTCCATGAACTCTGCGTTTTCGAGTCCGAACGGGCCGTAAGTGTATCCGCTGGCTCGTTTTTCAATCACACGTTCATTGCGATCATACCCTGAATGATTCATCCCCGCGGGCTCGAAAATTCGCTCGTGCAGATTCTGTTCAAAAGTCTTACGCGTCACTTTTTCAATGATCCTACCCAGGATAATGTAGCCCGCGTTGCAATAGCTGTAGATCACACCGGGTTCATTCAATAAATCTCCACTGCAATATTCTTTGATGAATTCGTCTTTCCCGAAAGACAAGCGGGAAATTGTTCCGCGGTAATCAAAGTTCGCTGTGAAATCTTTAATGCCCGATTGATGAGCCATGAGGTGATGGACCGTGATTTTGTCTCCCGTATCTTTGCGGTAGTACGGCAGAAATTCGGATATTTTGTCCTCCAGTTTGATTTGTCCTTCCTGGACCAACTGCATGACGAGCATGGAACAGAACTGTTTACTGACCGACGCCAGACGAAATTTAGTGTCCGTAGTATTGGAGATTTCCCATTCGTGATTTGCGAAACCAAACGCTTCTTTGTAAATCACCTTTCCCTCATCGGCGACTAGCACCGCACCCGTAAACAACTTTGTTTCGGCGGTCGCTTGGCATAATCGGCGCAACGCCTCCACTTTGTCGGGACCGACTTCCTCATACCCTTTGGGGAGAGTGATCTTCTTCTCTTGCGCGAATGAAATTTGGTTGAGCAACATGCCGACGAATAGTATTTTTATGATGACGAGAGTTGGGTGCATGGTCTCTTTCTGAAACATGAAACTTCGAAATTTGAAATAACGGTGTTCTATGCATTGCTAGATCAAGAGTGTGAGCAAAAGAACTGCGATCTTTACAGATCTCGCTAAAACCGTTGAAAGAAAATGTGACATCAACTTTTTGTTTATTCATTCAAGTGTTCAACTGCGGTAGACCAACAATATCGCAAGAGTATCGGCGTGTGTTTCCCCATACGGTTGATACTCTTCGTTTTTTTATGGTCGTGGAATGTTTGGAAAACAAACCTAGCTCAAAACTCCTGCACCAGATCGAAGACAAATTCTTGGACTCAATTTCAAACCAATCCCGGAACATACGGTATGTTCTCTGTGAGGGCCATTCTTCACTCATAGCGCACCATGATTATTATTACTTTAATATCAAGAAAATACACAGGTTATATTTATGTTCAAAAATACTTGCGTGCGTCTTGGAGTCATTTGTTGCTTGCTTTCATGCGTTTTGTCGATTCGATCATCTGAGGGATTTGATGCAGATATTGCGAGGCTATGTATGAATAGATTGTTTCGCTGTTTTGATCAAATTGATCGAGAGATACGCTTCGGAGGTGATGGCAGTATTACTGTCAAAAACTGTATGATTGACTATCGACTGTGCATGTGGGTCGCGCAAACATCTGTTGGGCCAAAATGAGTAATCACCTGTTTCTGAATCGTTGAATAATCCAGAATGGGAATGACATGTCCGCTTTTCGTCAAGTCTTAATGTGAATACGCATTAGTCGGATGAACCATTTTTACCAACTCAATACTGAGGCGGATTCCATGTCATTGATGAGAACGTTTTTCATTTTTACAGCATGCCTTTCCATCATCGCTTGCAGAGAGACTCTGTTAAACAAAGCCAATGCATCCTGGAGTATTAGCTGGTGCGAATCAGAGCTTCAGAATTGTATCGCTCAATCATGCACGGGCTTTCGCAGAACCAGTCGATGCCGACGTCAATGCTTCATGGACTACTACACCTGTCTGGAGATTGGAACAACGGCTCCACCGAGAGCTAAGTAACAATTTTCTCAACATCATGCTGAATATTTCGACAGCACATTCAGCATTCATCCCGATATCGAACGACGCTTTGGAAACGACTGTATCGGCAGCAATTCTGCCGTCACCTCGCATGGAGAGTTGTTCAATCGCAGCGATGTGTTTCTCGGGATGAATATGTGACAGGATTTTGCGGTCTGCCTTGACGGGTTCCCGGATCTGCCAATTCTGTTTGATGTCGGGTCGGTCAATCAGTTCTCGTAAGACCCGAATTCGGTCGGAGCATTCGGGGTGTTTTCCGGTTTTGTGGTGCTCAAATCGCTCGGAAGTATAGAGTGTGTGCATGTCGTAACCTGCTATGCTGTCTATGCTTTAGGTCTCAAGACGATTGGAGTGTCCGTGTGGCCAGAGTGACTTTCTCACTGGAAATTCGTACTCCCTGCGATCGCTGTAATATGAATTTCTGTCAGGACTCCTCCGGTCAGAGCCGTGATTCGTTGAATGCAGAGTGAAAAGCATTGCTTCTGAGGCAGAATTCGGGGTATTCTACAGGAAACCGCAAGTGGTGTCTTCATTTCCCTTTGCGGCAAATTCACAGATCCTGTCCCAGCCACTCTTCAAATCCATGATCACACACACTTATCTACTGCGTGCAGCGAAATACCATCGTTATTTCAAGGGTATCTTGCTCGTTGTGTTCTGCATGTCGGTGACCAGTTCTGCCGTCATTGCACAGGATACGTCTCAGGAACAAGCGAAAAAAGAAGCACTTCCTTCCGGCATCAGCCTTTCCGGCGCGCGAGATCCTTTGAAGGATCTGGAAAAGCCGCTCATTACGGTTGATGAATTGACAAGCTTCAAGCCGAAGCAAACCGACTATGTGCAAGCGTTGCGAGCCGGAGAGACGACCGGTCGCAGTCGTGAGATTATCACGGAGGGAATCGAAGTTCGTTTGTACGCACTGACGATTCCCGAGCAAATTGAAAATATCAATAGCTTACGCCGAACCTTTTATCGTGATCTTGTGAACTATGCGGGCGCCAATCAAATCAATCCTCGCCAGAAACGTAAGTTTCGCGAGATGGTCTTGACGGAAACTCTCAGAGTCTTGAAAGAGATGCTGGACAATCAACTTGATGTTCGCGTGACTGCCGCCACGATGGCGGGGGAATTGAATATTGTGGAAGAAGATCGTCGGACGCAAACTCCGGCGGAGCCATTCAAGCCGAGTCTTCAGTTCCTCAATGATATTTTGAGTGATCAGAGCCAACACCAGGCTGTCAAAATTGCCGCCGTTCATGGCATTATGAGAATGATGGGCCGCGATGATATTTTGAAGTTTCCACGGAACGAAAAACTACAAACCGCAGAACTTCTCGAAAAGGAACTGCAAAAAGAGAAGACGTTCTTTTGGTACCAGCAGAAACTGATTCAAGGTTTGCGATCGGCTCAGATTGATGTTGATCGTTCCGGGGCTCCGTTTATCGTACAAATTCTGGCGAAGGTGATGGTCGATCCGAACCGCGATCCACGCGTTCGTGCGGAAGCGGCTTACGCAATTTCTCGCGTTCCCATCCCTGCAAATGTGAATGTGGGAATGTTGGCTTGGCAAGTTGCCAAGGCGGCAGAAGGGTTGGCGATGGAATACAATAAAGCCCCAGAGAAAGCTCACTGGATCAATTCTTTTCTCAAAATTTATGGAGCCTTTCAACCTTTGAAAAGAGGGAATGAAGAAGGGTTGATCTTCATGACTTCTCAAGCGGCCTATTCCGCTCATCAGGCGAAAGTCAAAGAGGCATACGATCAGACAGTCGCAGTTGTGAAAGCGATCTGGGATAATAACGGGGGCGTGAAGCTCGCTCCGAACAAACTTGTTCCACTCTCAGACTGGTTAAAAGCCAACGATCCGGGGCAAGTCAAGTTATATCCCGGAGGCCCCACAGCAGCACAACTGAACGCCAATATACCGACCGCGGCCGCGGGCGGTCCTTAATTTGCATTTCGCATTTATTTTAAGTTTGAAACCAATTTTTCTTCAGACGACATCAGGGATGATCAACCATGAGTGATCCACATGACCAAGAAGACTTTCAGTTTGAGTGGCATGGCAACACGTTGGTGATTACACCGGCTGCCAATGTCGAGCAAATGCGATGGGATTTGATCGAGCAAGCTGCCGACATTGTGATGACACCGCTTGCCAAACAGCAGGCACCGATCGTGATTTTCGATCTGGCTGAAGTGAACTACTTCGGTTCCGTCTTTCTTGCCCTCTTGCTACGTTGTCACAAGTACGTTCGTAGCCGTGGTGGAGAAATGGTTCTTTGCGGAACTAGCCCAGGGGAGCTTCCTCACGAAACTTTGCGAATCACTGCTCTCGACACGCTCTGGGCACTCTACGATACTCGTGATGATGCTTTAGCCGCTGTCGATTGAGATTATTCGATGGCTTGCTTGGCACGTTTTTGCAGATCGACAGGAACTTTCTTGATCAACAGATCGATAACATCATCGGTGGTGATGTTTTCGCTGTTGGCCTGAAAGTTTGTGACCAATCGATGACGTAACACAGGTTGTGCGACAGATTTAATATCGTCCGTGGTGACGTGGAATCGTCCATCGAGAACGGCTTTGGCTTTGGCTCCCAGAATCAGATATTGCCCGGCACGCGGGCCTGCTCCCCAAGACAGATATTGTTTGATGGCTGAAATTGCGTCGCCATCATCGGGCCGAGTCGCGCGCACCAAATCACGAGCATAGACGAAGACGTGTTCGGGGACTGGGACTTTTCTGACCACTTCCTGCAAGGCAAGAATCTGCTCACCGTTCAGGATCGGTCGAAGATTGGGTTCGATTCCACCGGTGGTCTGTTTGAGGATCAATAACTCTTCGGCGGCTGAAGGATATTTCACAGTGACGTTAAACATAAAACGGTCGAGTTGAGCCTCGGGAAGAAGGTAAGTCCCTTCCTGTTCGATTGGGTTTTGAGTGGCCAGTACGAAGAACGGTTTCGGTAATCGATACGTGTTTGTACCGACGCTGACATGTCGCTCTTGCATGGCTTCCAAAAGTGCCGCTTGAGTTTTGGGAGGCGTTCGGTTGATCTCATCGGCTAATAGAATGTTGGTGAAAATTGGTCCCTGCATGAACTCAAATTTTCGATGCCCCGTCTCGGGGTCGTCCTGCAAGACATCGGTCCCGGTAATGTCGGAGGGCATTAGGTCGGGGGTAAATTGAATGCGACGAAAAGAGAGTTGCAGAATTCGAGAGATCGTGCTGACTAACAATGTTTTCGCCAAGCCGGGAACTCCGACGAGCAAACAATGGCCACTGGTAAACATGGCAATCAACAATTCGTCAACAACTTCACTTTGCCCGACGATGACCTTGCCGATTTCCTCGCGCATTTGTTCGTAGGCGGTGGATAATCCTTTCAGGGCCTGCTCTTCTTTTTCGCGAATTTGTTCGGGAGTGAGTGATGATTCGACGGCGCCTTGTTCGTTCATATCAGCTTAGTTTCAAAAGGTTTCTCAAAGTTATCTTGTGGGATCGGTGTTCTCTCATGGTGACTGTTCATGGGGATCATTATGATAAACTGATCATTCCACGCATAGTATCGTAACGAGATCGGGAATGCTCAGGCAAAGGTGGAATCCCACGACTGGCAGGAAATCTCAGAAAGCATTTTTATGGCAGGCTCGCAAGACAACGTGGCTTATCTAGTGTTTGACGTGGAAACGGTCGCCGATGGGGATTTGATCTCTCGTGTCCGCTATTCCGGCGAAGAACTCGACGCGAAAGCGGCTCTGCAAAAATATCGCGAAGAACTCCTGGAAGCAACGGGAAAGGATGTCATTCCGCCCACATTCATGTTGCCGATTTCTGTCGCGGTGGCCAAAGTTGACGACCACTTCCGACTTCTTGATCTCACCACTCTCGATGAACCGGATTACGATCCGTTCCAGATTACCAAAAAATTCTGGCAAGGCTACATGCACTATCGCTGCCCGACGTTTGTCACGTTCAATGGACGCGGCTACGACATGCCCGTGATGGAACTGGCGGCTTACCGATTTGGTCTCTCCTTACCGAGATGGTTCAATGTGGATGCCCGCACTTACGATCAATCACGTAACCGCTACAATCATAAATCGCATCTCGATTTGATGGATCTCATCTCGAACTTCGGCGCATCTCGGGTGACCGGCGGACTCAATTTATTGGCCAATTTGATTGGGAAACCGGGCAAGACCGGAGTCGATGGCTCAATGGTGCAGGGGATGTATGATGAAGGCAAAGTGGACGAGATCAACGACTACTGCCGCGGTGACGTGCTCGATACTTATTTTGTCTTTCTGAGGACGCGAGTCTTGCTCGGCTTACTCACGCTCGAACAGGAACACGAACATGTTGAAGCCGTCAAATTACTGCTTGAGCAACAGGCCGATCAATCCCCCGCGTATCAAAATTATCTCGATCATTGGGGTGATTGGAACAACCCGGGAGAGTCGGCATCATAATTGACCGAGCAATCAACAATAATTAAAAGTGCATAACGGAATTCGCTGCGATGATGACACGATTGACGATTTGGCTGAACCTGGTTTTGTTTTCTGCGACTGTATGGGGGGAGGTTCCCAATCCGTATCCTCCACAAGCGGGCGAAAAATCCCTGGTTGTGCGTTGGGACTTTGAGACGGGAGTCGAAGGTTGGACGGCGCATCAGGATGTCGTCATGTCGCACGATGACGGTGTGATGACTCTCATTACTTCTGCGCCCGATCCGATTATCAACTCTCCAAAATTTGATGTCGCTCCGAATTCGCTAGTGACTATTACTCTCCGCGTCCGTTCGCAAGTTTCGACCGAGGCACAATTTTTCTGGAATAGCAATCAAATTTCGGCCTCGACTGAGACCCGAAAAACTGCGTTTCTGATTGCAAAATCCGACGATTGGAAAACCTACCAATGTTCGATGAGCTATGAAGGACGATTACAACGAATACGATTTGATCCCGCTACGGTTGACGGAAAAGTCGAAATCGACTGGATTCAAATTGAAGCGTCTCCCCGTCCTGCATTATTGATTGCAGCGGTTGAGCAAACAGATAACGGATTACAGGCAGTCGTTCAAAATCGCACTGCCAAAATGGTGGGATTTGATCTGAATGGATCGACTGTCTCTCTGCCTGCCGACGTTCAAAAAACTTTTCCGCTACAGGATTCTCTGATCGGCTCGCAATTCGTCAAACCGGTCAAAGTGACCGTTCAGAAATTAGGCGATCCGACTCAAAGCCGTATCGCGGTGTTGATCAATCCCGCAGGGAAAGACGACTGGTTTCGTTTGACCTCGGGCGACTTGACTCTCGAAGTGGCCTCTAACGGTCACGGTGCAAGAATCCTCAAACGAAAACAACCAGTCGCCGTGATTGCTCCACTTGCCTGGAAACCGGGGAATTTGATCGATCTGAATGTCAGACGGGAAGGAGAAAGTATTGTTTGTTCGGGTGGCCCCGTGACAAATCTGGTTCTCAGTTTCAGAGATGGAGAACTTAATTACGAACTTCAGGCCAAGGAAGAGATCGAAGGCCCCGCCGTTCGCGCGCTGGGTCAGCTCGAACAAGGATTGTTGCCGGGAGTCGAGCATCTCGGACGCGGAGAGTCTTCTTCTTCGACCCTCGATATTCATGGCCCGGAGCATGTCCGCTATCAGCCTCCTTATTGGCACGTCACGATGCCTTTAATGACCTATGTGACTGATCGTGCCTCGATCTCGTTGGCATGGGAGAAGACAAGTTTACAGCCGACATTTGCGACACCAAATTTTTTTGATGGCACTGATGATCACCGGATGTCTTTGAAGGGATCTCAAATCTCGGCAACACTCAGAATCGGCGATTCGTTTGCTGAAGGCGAACGGCTCTCCGATTCGATTCTCTGGGCCGTCCGCAGAGCGGGGGGGTTCCCCACCTTGCCGGAAACTGGCATGACGACCGAGCAGGAATGGGATCTGTCCCGAACAGGATTGATGAAAAGTGATCTTTTCGAGGAGGGGGCTTGGTATCATGCGATTGTTCCCGGACATCGAAAGATGCCCGACAAACCCAAGTATTTCTCAGACATGGCGTCCGCACTCTTTCGGCTTGACGGAACATTACCGAACACAGAAAACCTCCATCGTGGCGGGGGACATATCCGCAATGACACAGCCTTTTTCGTAACGGGTCAGGTCGAACAATGGTTGCGCCAAATCGATCAGCAGGCGGCCAATTCTCGACGGATTCAAAAGGAGGATGGTTCATACCGCTATGACGGTGAATTCAAAGTAGGTCACTTCGAGAATACGTCGAGTGGTCAATGTGCGCAGCATGCCGTGATTCTTTTAGAACATGCGAAAGCCACCGGGAATACGTCGTCTCTTGCTGCTGGTTTGAAGTCGCTCGAATTTATGAAGCGGTTTCGGACACTCCGAGGTGCGCAAGTCTGGGAATGTCCGCTGCATGCACCCGATTTGATGGCCAGTGCGAAGATGGTGAGTGCCTATGTCATCGCCTACGAATTAACTCAGAGTCGCGAATACCTGGATCTAGCAGTCCAGTGGGCGTTAACCGGCGTGCCCTACATCTATCTTTGGAATGAATGGCCAATCCAGCGATATGCGAGCATCGCCACGTTGTGCGCGACTCATTATCAGGCACCCGTCTGGATTGGACGACCGGTCCAGTGGGTCGGTTTGGTTTACGCCGACGCACTTCTCGATCTCTCTCAACACGATCAAACACTCGATTGGAACCACCTTGCGAACGGGATTCTCATCAGTGGTATTCAGCAGCAATATCTGGAGGGGCCAACGATTGGCTCATTGGCAGATTCGCTCAATATGCCGTCTCAAAAGCTGTTGCCTGCGGATATCAATCCCTGTTCTTTGATGACATTGCGAATGCGTCTGGAGGGGACTCAGGATCGTCCGAGAACTGTGATGAACGGATCACATCGGATCGTTTCGCCATTTCCCACCAAATTTATATCTGACACAGAAGTCGAAATTTCAGCAACACGGGGGCTCACCTATCAGATATTAATTGATGGGAAGCAGGTTCGATCCATCGATTCCATCGGTCGTGATCGTATCAGTCTCTTACCAGAGAAGAGAAACTAAAGAGTGTCCTCTTCTCGCATTTATGGCAATGGGGAGAAACGTTGATTAGAGAACTTGTTGCCAGGCAGGTTTGTAACGCATGCCGAGGTTGACGATCTTTTGCAGGAGTTTTTCGTAATCGAGATCAATGGTCGATGCTGATTCTGCAAAGTCTTCGCCGTAAGACAGATTGGGATTCGGGTTGGCTTCTAAAGCGTACACGGTTCCGTCTGCCGCCATGCGAAAATCCATCCGGGCATACCCGGACAAGTCGAGAGATTTATAGATTCTCTTGGTCTGATGTTCGATGGATTTTTTCTGCTCGGGAGTCAGATCGACGGCCGGTTCGGTTTTGATGCCGATCTGCTTTTGATATTCGGGATCCCATTTCACCTTCGCCGTGGCGATGGGGGCAGTATTTTTGGGAAGGTTATCGAACTTCAATTCCCAAATGGGTAGTACCTGAATGCGTTGATTGCCGACCGCGCCGACATAAAACTCTCGACCGGCGATATATTCTTCGACAAGAACATCAGCCTTGTGTGTTGACCAAACGTATTCAATACGGTCTTTGAGTTTGGTTTCGTTGGCGACAATGGACTCTTGAGAAATTCCAAGCGAAGCGTCATCAACAGAGGATTTGACCATCAACGGATATTTGAGCCGTTTCGGGACGCGGATTTTTTTGTCTTTGGGGAAATACGAAAATTGCGGCGTCGGGATGCGATGATAAGTGAGAATTTTTTTACACAGAATTTTATCATGCGACAAAGTCAGCCCACGAGGATTGCAGCCGGTGTAGGGCTGCTGCATCAATTCCAGATAGCTGACGATGTGCTGATCGTAATGGGGAACGCTATGAAACTCTTCCAAGAGATTGAAGACGATGTCGGGTTGCTTCTCGACGAGCGCGTTTCTCAGGACTGAAAGATCGTCGCTGACTCCGAGAGACTCCGCGCGATGTCCCATGTTTTGCAGCGTGGCGAGAACATCGTATTCGGTTTTCCATTCCAGCATTTCCCGTTCGGAAACCCCCTCGATCGAATCAGGGGGGACCAACGATTCATGCATTAAAACCTGAATGTCGAGGGGTTTCATAACTGGTACCGGTTAAATCCACGGTGCAGGTAGTTCATCGTTTGAACTGCCAGCAAAACCAAGGCGTCTCGTTTTGTGTCTCGTTCAGAGAATTTCAGTCGTAGATCGAGTTCTCGGCAGCGGAAGATCAAATCTTTCAAAACTTGATCGATGGTGTATTTATATTGCCCCGACCATTCCGACACGACTTGCCGAATCTCGGCTTTGTGTTTGATGAAGAAGGCGGCTGCTGTCATTGTTCGACGTTTCGGGTCGTCGGTAAAGAGTTGCAGCAGGGCATCATCATCGATGGGAGATTCTCCCAGATATTTTGCTTGCCGCTCTTCGTAATGGTCTCGAAGTGTCTTTTTCAAACGAGGAAGAGAGTCAATTCGCATTTTGGTACGCGAGACCGTTTCCATGTAGGGAACCTCGGCCATTAATTCTTCCACATATTCGAGCTTCTTCAATGCGGCCCAGCCTGCGTAATGTTTTCTCCACGCCGAGCGAGGTTTTAGCCAAACCGCGAATGTTTCGGCGAAGTCTTCCGCAGGATGGCTTTGAGCGTAGAAGGGATCGAGATGCAGCACGTAACTTTTGCTGTACGGTTTCGGCTGGTAGTTTTCCGGGTAGGGTTGTGAATACTTACCGAACGTGTTTGTCCACGATCGTTTGCGATGAAGGCCATAAGCGTTATCGATAGCGTGACCACATTCGTGCCGAAGAATTTTCATGCACCAGTCTTCGGTTCCTCCTTCAACTTCCATCATCATACGACGTTCGAGTCGCATCAATCGAGGATGTGCGAGATAGAACGGGATGGCAATTCCGGGAATTCCATCCGGTGAGAACCATTCTTCGGAGAGCCAGCAGTGCGGACGAAAATCGAGTTCGCGTAGTTCGAGTTCGTTGTAGAGGCGTTCGATACGCGGTTCGAGCGAAGTGCCTTCAATCTTCAGTCCCAAGTCGCAAATTTTTACATCGAGTAATTCTTCAGGGGAGAGATCTTCCCAGTCGTGGCGCTTCGTCTTTTGACGGCGTTTGATCGGTTGCATTTTACGTGAAGAATAATTCTTTCGGGACATGGCATCTCTGACTGTTCTCGTCCGGGGAACGCCGGCGCCGTGGCATGATATTTAAGCTATTCGCGGTCTCCTGCCCGCTGCAAGGAGAGAACCCAAAATTCCCACAGTTCGTGAGTAATAAAAGTTCTGTTCCTCTAGATCAGTTCGTCGGTACGGACGGTTCAACTTGAACCGTTCGGAGTGAGATCGACCGACTTTCCGGAATCGCAACATCTTTTGCCGTCAGGGTTTCACATTTTTCCACTCAGAATCAGCTTCCTCCGCATTCTACGGGTTGGAAGACTATGATCTAAAGATTATCGGGGATTAGTGAGAATGCCCGTGATGGTCGTCAGAAACTTCCTGATCTACCGAACTAGGCATCTCGTGAGAGTGACTCGGTTCTAAAAAACCGATTCCCCAGGCAAGGAGAATTCCTATGACGAGTGCCGTCGAAAGGCGAATGCGATTGTGGGAATGAAATTCCATTTCGGGTAACAAATCACTGAGCGAGATACAGATGAAAACTCCCGCTGCTGCGGCCAAAGCTCCTCCGATAATCCAGGCTTGATTCCCCTCAAATTGGCTGACTCCCAAGACGAACGCCAAGGCACCCAACGGGCACATCATCGAAAAACCAAGGTTCACGAGATTCCGCGATAATTGCGACCAGCCACCTGCCTTCATTAAACTGGTGATCGACATGGCATCGAGCGGTTTGTGTAACACAATGGCCAGAAACGTCCCCAGTCCAAATAGGGACCACATGACTTCGTGATGAGCGTCGGCTTCGACGGCGGCACCCAGCGCAAGTCCGTCAATCAACGTGTGCAGGCACAATCCCACAGAAATCCCCAGCCAACTCAATTCGTGAGCGTGCTGATGACCGTGACTGTGACCGTGACTGTGAGCATGACTGTGAGCATGAGAGTGACCATTGTCGTGATCATGATCGTGGGTGGGGTTTAATGCCCGTTCGTCGTCCAGTAATTGAGCTGGCAGTGCATCGTTTTCATCGACGACAATATCATGTTGGTGGAAATGGAATGTCCTGAGCAGAAAGAACATGAACAACAGCCCAAACATCATCCAGCGAGCGACAAAATTGATGTCTCCCACTTCGTGCAGTGCATGAGGCAGCATGTGAAACACACCAATCCCCAACATCAAGCCCCCCACCAAACTGATGATGGTTTGTGTGCGATTGTGATCAAGATGGATTAAAGAAGGCAGATGACCGCCTGCGAACGAACCCAAAATAATGAGAACACAATAAGCGAACAGCACTGTCAGCTTATTGCTGCCGGGCTCGGAAGTTTTGGCATCTTCATCATGCGTCTCATGATCTGAATGATCGTGGCTCTCATGATTGTGTGCATCAGGGGCGTGGTCATTTGCGGCGAAAGACAAAGTGTCAATATTTCCTGATAGACAGAGAGCGGTCATTGTCAGGATTGTCAGCATCGGTAAGCGAAACACGCGCATTCCTCGGGTTTGGATTCAGATTCTTTATTACAATTCGATTGCAATAACTATTGTGACGACCTTTGTGTCGGGCAACAAGTCTGGCGCGCTGGAAAAACAGCCCCAATCTGCTTTCGTCATCACGTTGATTTCTGATTCCGAGAACCACATGATAATTTCCTCTCCCTCCCCCCCGATCAGGACTCCATCCAAGAAAGAGCCTCGCAACATGACCATCGACACTGCAAAGCTGACCAAACTGGCCCAAGTATTGGTGAATCAGGAAGAGGCCCGCATCATCGTCGAGCCCCAAGATCGGGCGTCGGGGTTCTGGTTTGGCGGAGGAAATATGGTGGAATTGTCTGATGGTTCACTGTGTGTCGTGGGGCGTTACCGCAATGCCGGTGATTCTCGCACCGGAGTGGCAGCGGGTGAGCGGGGTCTTGAATTGGCCATCTTCCAATCAATCGATAAAGGGCAATCGTGGGAGAAAGCGGTCAGTTGGACCAAGACAGAACTCAATGTGGGTGACTGGGAAGTTCTTTCCATTGAAGGTGCCGCACTGAATGTCACTGAGAGTGGCATTGAACTGTTTATCTCAACCGAGAAAGATCATCTCGGGTATCCCGCAGGGTTCGAGCAGTATCTCAAGCCGGGAACAGGAGTCTGGACGATCGAACGAGTCGCTGCCGACTCTCTCGAAGGTCTCAAATCAGCCAAGCCGGAAACGGTGGTTCAGTCGGACGACCCGGAGTATCTTCATATCAAAGACCCATTCGTTCATACGACTCCCAATGGCGATCTGATTCTTTACTTCTGCACACATTCGTTTAACTGGTCGAGTTCCAATACCGGCTATGTGATTCGGAAAGCGGGAGAATCGACATACAGTAAGCCCGTCTACGATTTCTTCCCGAGAGGGACAACTTGGGATGTCGCCATGACCCGCGGGACGGCGGTCGTCGATGTTCCCCAACTTGGTGAATTCGCACAGGAGACTGTGTCGTTGTTCTTTTACGATGGCGGGGAGTGTGTCCGTGATCTGGAAGAGCACAATTCGGCGGTCAAACGTCCCCGTGGTTATTCTTGTGAAGAATTGGGCGGTTTGGCCTATGTGACGACAGAACCTGTCGAGCAAGTGACCCGATTGTCACGCTATCAGCCGATGTTTGTCAGTCCACAGGGAACTGGTTGCAGTCGATATGTGGATGTGCTCACAACGACAGACGGCATGTATGCGACTTGGCAGCAATCACAAAACGATCAGTCACAACCGCTGGTGATGAATTTTGTCTCCACTGCGGCGATCGAATCAATTTTAGGTTGAGGATTGGAGAAAGTATTTCAGCGATGAGCCATCTTCCCCGCTACAACATTCATGAATCGTATCGCTGGAATTACGAGCACGCACCCGAACCGGTGGAAGTTGATGTTCCCAGTATTTCAGGGGAGTGGTTCTATTGTGGATTGCCGATTGCGTCTCCGCTTGGAGTTCCTGCTGGCCCTTTGTTAAATGGTCAATGGGTCAGGTATTATGCTTCGTTGGGTTTCGATGTTCTCACCTACAAAACAGTCCGCTCGCAATCCCGCGAATGCTATCCACTCCCCAACTTACAACCGGTTGCCTGTGATCAGTTGACGGGAACAGAACAGGAAGTCGCCACCACGAACGAGATGCTGGGGAGTTGGGCCGTGTCATTTGGCATGCCTTCCGCTGACCCTGAATTCTGGCGTCAAGACATCGAAGAGACCCGCAGCCAGTTGTCCCCAGAAAAAGTGCTTTCAGTCTCTGTGGTCGGAACGGAACAATCTGGGGGAACGCTCGATGACCTGGCTGACGATTACGCCCTGTGTGCCAAGTGGGCGGTCGAAAGTGGAGCCGATGCGATTGAAACGAATTTTTCTTGCCCCAACGTCTGCACCAGCGATGGTCAACTCTATCAATCTGCTCATGAGGCCGCCGTCGTGGCGGAGCGAGTCCGAGATGCCATTGGAGAAGAGATTCCGTACGTCGTAAAAATTGGTCATGTTTCTGAAGAGATACCGGCTGCGTTTTTACTGGAAGCGTTGTCTCCCTATATTAGCGGAATCGCGATGACCAACAGTGTGGCGGCGACTGTGAAACAGGATGATCGTGTGCTCTTTGACGGTCAGGCGAGGGGTATTTGTGGAGACGCGACTCGCACCGCCTCAATCCAACAAACAGAACTGTTTTCCCGGCTTATTGCACATCGTGGTCTGACAATTGCCATTGTTGGGGTGGGTGGAGTCTCTCAGACCGCTCACGTTCATGATTATTTGAAGGCGGGAGCCGATCATGTGCAGATCGCCTCGGCGGCCATGGTTGACCCGGAAGTGGCGATCAAAATTCGTCAAAGCTGGAATGATCGCTCGATCTGAAAAGATTTTCTCTCCACAGGCTTTCCGCGGGCTGTTGGCTTCCTAGAATAAGATGGCATTCACACAATACATTTTCGCGACCGGAGAAAGCATGTCGGATCATCCCTCATATTTTAAGGACATCTTGGAAACTTTCCCGAATCCACACCCCGAGAAAGATTACATCAGCGAGACCATTTGTCCTGAGTTCACCAGCATGTGTCCCAAAACGGGTCAGCCTGATTTTGGTGAAATCATCATTACCTATGTCGCCGATCAAGTTTGCTATGAGTTAAAGTCGCTCAAACTCTACTTGCAGCAATATCGCAATCATGGTGCCTTTTACGAGCATGTCACGAATTGCATTCTTGATGATCTTGTCGCCGCCACGCAACCTCGGTGGATGCAAATTGAAGCCAGTTTCACACCACGCGGCGGAATTCGCACCAACATCACGACTGAATACTATCAGTCCGACAATGCGAGTGATCGTGACGATGATGATAGCGACGAAATCGAACAAGCCATTGAAGCCTGATCAAACGGCAGGTTTACTTTGCCGGTAATGCTCTTGGTTTCGGTAAGTGATCGACCAGTTTTGCGTCGGTCCGCTTCAGTTCGGCAACCATCGCCTTGCGCATTTTTTTGACTCGGCCAGCGTATTTAGGATCAATGGCCAGGTTGCGCAACTCTTCGGGATCTTTTTTGAGGTCGTATAACTCTTCCAGCTCATCGTCGAGCAACGCGCGGATGTATTTGTATCGGCCATCCATGAGTAAAATCCACCAAGGGACACCATTCAGATAAAGATCATCGGGGTCTGTGGGAAGTTGATGTGTGTCACTGCCATATTTTCTTCCGGTAAATGCCAGCATCGCAGAACGATCCTGTTTCTTTTCCGGCTCCATCAACAGGGGTTTCAAATCGTGACCGTGCATTTTCCACGGCAAATCGATCCCTGCAAAACTGAAGAAGGTTGGCGGCAAATCAACACCGGCCACCGGCTCGCGGCAAAGTTTTCCTTGGGGGATGGTGCCGGGCATGCTGACAATCATCGGTGAGCGGATATTGGCATCGTAAGGGGCAAGTTTCGTACAAAAGCCATGTTGTCCCCACGCAAAGCCTTGGTCGGAGGTGAAGACGACCAAGGTATTCTCAAGCTGTCCTGATTCTTTCAATGTTTTGACGAGACGACCCACACTGTCATCGAGGGCTAAAACTCCTTGATGATACTGCCTTGCCCAATCTGTGAGCGTGTTGCCGTGAATACCACGTGCGCCTTCGACAGTACGACCTCCGAACGCGCCGCCCTTCATCGCGGGGCGTCCTTGATCGTCTTTGACCCAATATGCAATTTTCTGCTGCCAGTCTGGTTTACCGGCACGAGGAGGAAAGATATCTGCCGGAGTCGGGATGCTGATATTCGGATAAGCGTCGAGATGTCGGTCTGCCGGTGTGAATGGTCCGTGAACAGCACCGAAGCAAAGCCATAAGTACCACGGTTTTTCAGCCGTGCGGTGATCGCCTTTGATAAAGTTCTCTGCGAGGTCGGTGTATCGGTCGGTGGTGTAACCTTTGGTCATCACCGGTTTTCCACCGTCAGTTTCGATCAATTGATTATCGAAATAGTTACCCGAATTTTCAGGGTAACGAGGCCGGTTCCAGACCACCTGATAATCCCAGTCACGACCGGGACCAGTATCGACACCGGTGTGCCACTTTCCGATCTGGGCGGTCGTGTAACCTTCTTCACGAAAGACTTTTGGCCAGAACGGACACTTTTCGGGATCGTAGGCACTGCCGGGATAATCGCCCTCCATCCGCATCGATTCGATGCCGTACTGTTGATGTCCGGTGAGCATTGTTGCCCGTGAAGGCATACACCATGTTCCGATATAGGCGTGAGAAAATCGAACGCCGTGGGATGCCAGTTCGTCGATATGGGGAGTTTTCGTGAATTCATACGCACCGGGATAACAACTGGTGGTGCGATACGAGTGATCGTCGGTGTAAATGAAGAGAATATTGGGTCTCTCAGCGGCGGTCAGCAGACGACCTGAGATCATTAAAACCAAAGCCGAAAAGCAAATCAGTAACGAGCGCGACATGATCAAATTCCCAAACGTTGAAAAATATCCAGTCATTCAGTTGCCCCACGTTAACGAACTCTAACCTTCAATTCACCAATTATCTGATGATTCAAGTTCGATCAGAGGACCAAATGTACGCTCATTACCGTGTCGTCAGAACTGGTTTCGACGGCGAATTTGAGGCATGAAATCGACAAAAAGTCACAGATTCTTTATCAGAATCGGGATTGACGAAATTTCGCTGCTGTTCGACAATAGACAAGATTCAAAACCTGACACGCCAACCGCTTGCGAAGAATCACAGGGATTGTGAATTCCACCCGGCAAAGGATTGCACCCGTTTATGTCATATCATCTTATTGATCTCGTCGAAAATCTGGGTCGACCGAAGATTCTCGTCCTCGGCGATATCATTCTCGACCGTTATATCTGGGGAAACGCTGATCGTATCAGTCAGGAAGCCCCCGTAATCCTTCTGCGCGAAGATCGTGAAGAGATCCGGCTGGGCGGCGCCTCCAATGTGGCCAATATGCTCGCCGGTCTGGATACCGACGTCGTCATGGCGGGAGTCGTGGGCAACGATTCCGATGGAGATGTCGTTCGCAAAGAACTGGAAGCGGCCGGCGTCGATGTGAGCGGTGTGATTAGCGACCCGACTCGGCCAACAACCGTCAAAGAACGATACATCGGTCGCGCTCATCATCGTCATCCGCATCAAATGTTGCGAGTTGATCGTGAAGTAAAAACGGCCATCAGTTCAGAAATCGAAGTCAAAATTCTGAAAGCCGTCACCGACGCCTTGCCCGAATGTTCGGCTCTATTGATCTCGGATTACGCTAAGGGAGTCTGTACGCCGGGTATGCTCGACCTTGTGATTAAGCGGGCACGTGCGGCAGGACTGCCCGTGATTGCCGACCCGGCATCCTCGGGGGACTACAAAATATATAGCGGTGCGACCGCCATCACTCCCAACCGATTAGAGACCAGTCTCGCTACGGAAATCGAAGTGGAGTCGATTGAAGACGCTCACAGAGCCGGTGAGGTTTTGTGTGAGAAGCTCAATCTCGATTACGCCTTTGTGACGATTGATTCGGACGGAATTGTGGCCGTCCGAAATGATGGAAGTTGGGCTCATCATCCCACACGCAAACGTGAAGTTTATGATATCACCGGCGCAGGAGACATGGTGCTCGCGATGATCGGTGTGGGAGCCGCTGCCGGTTACTCTCCCGACGATCTCGCCAAACTGGCCAATGTAGCCGGCGGACTCGAAGTCGAACAAATTGGTGTGGTCACCATCAAACGGGATGAAATTATTGGCGACCTCCTCTCAGGGAATCGTGGCACGGGAGGCAAAGTCTTCGAGCTACCGCAACTGGGGCGTCAAGTCGATGCACGCCGCAGACTCGGTCAGAAAGTGGTTCTCACCAATGGTTGTTTCGACGTGTTGCATGTCGGCCATGTCACCTACTTACAGCAAGCGCGAGAGCAGGGAGATTGCCTGGTCGTCGCGTTGAACAGCGATTCCAGTATCCGTGGACTTGAGAAGGGTGATGATCGCCCGATCTTTGCCCAAGAACAAAGAGCCATGATGCTCGCGTCACTCGAAGCCGTTGATTATGTCGTCGTCTTTGATGAGCAGACACCTCATCAGGTGATCGAAACGGTCAAACCGGATTTACTCGTCAAAGGAGGAACCTACCTCCCTGAAGAGATTGTCGGCAAGGAAGTCGTGGAAGCTTACGGCGGAGAAGTCCGCGCGTTGGGAGAAGTTCCCGGCATCTCGACCACCGAAATCTTGAGATTGATTCGCGGCGAGCCGGCTCCACCGCTGCAACCATTTATTCCATCCGAGGAAAGGAAAGCGGGATGAACCGCATTGGAGTGTTTTTACCGAATTGGATTGGCGATGTCGTCATGTCGACACCCGCCCTCCGCGCGCTCCACAAGCAACATCCCGAGGCTGAAATTGTCGGCATTCATCGACCGTACATTTCCGATGTCCTTGACGGCACCGATCTGATCCATCGTTCGATTCTGCATGATCGCAAAAGCGATCTTCCCGAACGTCGGGGACTAGGATTTACCAGATTGCTCAAGCGGGAGCAGTTCGACGAAATCTACCTCTTCACAAACTCGCTGCGAACGGGCTGGGTCGCTTGGTTATCCGGTGCCAAACGTCGAGTCGGTTTTGCCAATGAAGGTCGTGGTTGGATGCTGACCGATGCACTTCCCGGTTTTGATCGCGAGGTCGTCAAGTCGGCACTCGATTATTACATTGAGATCGTTGAATTCGCAGGCTGTGAGGTGGAATCCCAACAGACCGAGCTTGCCACCACCGACGAAGACGAACATCGCTGGCAACAGTTCCAGAATTCATTACCAGCCGAGTTGCAACAAAAACCGATTGTTACATTTAATGCGGGAGGCGCGTTCGGAGAAGCCAAGCATTGGTCGACGCCGAAGTTCGCCGAGTTGGGGCAATCGATTGTCGATAACTTCGACCGTACGGTCGTCGTATTGTGCGGACCTACGGAACGAGATATGGCGCAAGCCATTGTCCAAAAAGCGGATCGCGAACATGTTGTCAGCATGGCCGATCAGGAATTGACGATTGGGCTCTCGAAGGCAGCCGTGAAACATTCGGAATTGCTGGTCACGACTGATTCAGGACCGCGTCATTTTGCTCAACCTTTCGATGTGCCGGTGATCACGATCTTCGGACCGACCCACATCGGCTACAGCGAAACGTACTACAAAAAGGGCACGCATATTCAATTGCCAGTTGATTGTGGACCGTGCCAACAACGCACTTGCCCGCTCGTACATCATAAGTGCATGCAGGATTTAACGGTTGAACGGGTCTTTCAGGCGGTGCGTGACAATCTTGATCGCTATCGTCGTCAAGTTGCCTAGCGATTTCCCTATAACGCAACTTTCCACGCGACGACTGATCGCATTCCCCAATTGCTACCGATGACAATGACTGAGGAACCTCACGTCGAGGTTTTTGATTTCGATCACTCAGGGATTGTCGAGTATGCCTCCCCGCAAACGACCCACAGGACGACATCTTGGTGCCCTGCTTGAAGCCAAGCAGGTTGATCGCGGTCCATCTGCTCGCATGCACTTCGAACCGTTTCTGCACTATCTCGATGCAGAATGCGGCATGTCTTCCAATACGATCAAATCGTATCAATCCGATCTACAACAGTTTCTCGATTGGGATCAATTACGGGGAACGACGCCTCTCAAAAACATTGATCTCAAATATCTGTCGAGCTACATGCAGCATCTTTATGATCGTGGGCTGAAGGCCACTTCGATTGCTCGGCAACTGGTTTCCATCAAGATGTTCTTTCGATATCTGGTTCTCGAAGGAGTTCTGCTCGAAAGCATCGCGGAATTGGTCAGTTCTCCCAAACTTTGGCAATACTTGCCGAAGGTACTCTCTCCCGATGCCGTCAATCGCTTGTTATCAGCTCCCGGTAGTGACGACCAATACCCGTTGCGCGACCAGGCTTTGTTGTGCATGTTGTATGCGACTGGGTGCCGAGCGTCAGAGATTTCCGACTTGAAACTTCGCGATGTTTATTTGTCGGAAAGTTACTGTCGCTGTACGGGAAAAGGACACAAGGAACGCATGGTTTCTTTGAATCCCGTTGCCATTAGCGCATTAGAAGCTTATTTGTCACACGAACGCCCGACGCTGTCCGGATCGGATGATTCCAATTGGTTGTTCGTCACTCGTTCAGGCGGTCGATTGTCCCGCATTATGGTCTGGAACCTCGTCAAGAAGTATGCCGGCCGAATCGGCTGTTCTAAAGAAGTCAGTCCACACACGCTGAGGCACAGTTTTGCCACGCATATGCTGGCGGGGGGAGCCGAGATTCGCGCCCTCCAGGAAATGCTGGGGCATGCCAGCATTGCCACCACGCAGATTTATACTCATGTGGAACACAGCCGATTGAAAGCGATTCACAAAAAATTTCACCCTCGTGGTTGAGTGAAATGTCTTGAATTTACGTGTTCGCATTTGATCGCTTCCCGCGTCCTTTCTTCTCTCTTCTGCTTTCCGTTAGAATCATGAGTTCAATTCAAACTCAGAATCCAATGGGAGGGGAACCATAATTCATCGAAACTTGCTGCTGTCTACATTAATGCTCTGTCTGTCAAGCTCGCTCACATGGGGGGCGGAGCCTCCACAGAATTTATTCGAGAGTTATCGTTTTGTGGATCTGGCGTATCCGCTGAACGAGACTAATCAATATTGGCCCGGCGATGATTACACGGGTTTTGAATTGAAAACGATTGCCACGATCGAAAAAGATGGCGTTCTCTCGAAAGCTCTCTCGCTCCCCGAACATTTGGGAACACACATTGATGCTCCCAATCATTTCGAACCCAATCGACCCGATGTCTCACAACTGACCCCCGAGCAACTCTTTGGTCCGGGCATCGTGATCGATATCAGTCTTCGTGCCGAAATGGATGTCGATACGATGCTGACCACAGAAGACATCAAAAAATGGGAGAAAAAACACGGCCACATTCCCGAGGGAGCGATTGTCGTATTAAAGACCGGCTGGGGTCGCTTCTGGAAGAACACTGTCCGGTATCAAAATCGAGATGCCCGTGGGCAATTGCATTTTCCCTCATTCTCCGCTGAAGCCGCCACTTTCCTTGTTGAAAAACGAAAAGTTCGCGGCGTGGGAGTCGATAATTTGAGTATAGATCGCGGAATCTCGACAGATTTTGCCGTCCACCACATCATCAACAAAGCCGAGAAATTCGGGTTGGAGAATGTCGCCGATCTGGACAAATTACCTGCACGTGGATTTCAGGTCTTGGTTGCACCGATGAAGATTGAAAACGGAACTGGTGGTCCGACGCGAATTTGGGCCATGCTGCCCAAATGAACTCGAGCATCCCGTACGACTGAGGATCGCAAGTTACTCTGGATCAACGGATCGCAAGCGTTCTATAAAATCGGGAGAAAGACCGGCAGCAAGGCGAGCGTCATGCTGGAAGTCATTACCAATTGACTTTTCGGGGCGCATCGGCCAGTGAAGATGATCGGTCCATGCCGTCCAGTCGTCGTCCGCGTCGGGTTTGAGCTTTCTCAGCCATTCGATGCCGAATCGTACATGTCCAATTTCGTCTTCATGAATCCGTCGCATCAGTGCGGCACTTCGCTTGTCGCCCGCTTCCAGAAACGCCTGCTCGAACTCGATGGTGTGATCGAGATTTCGAGCTTCAAATGTGAGAGGTAGGCCGGAGAGATAATCGAGTACCGAGTGATAGTCCTGAGCCTTCTTCCAGATATAACAATTGACGGGCAGGTCGCCGAATTCAAGTCCTAGCATTGAGGCCCGTTCCGCGTGCATGCGAGTGTGTCGTTGTTCGTCCTGGATGATCTCGACCAAGCCAAAACGGAATTCTTGGGGAGCCTCGGGAAACGCCAACAACACAAACGCCATCACCTCAACCGCCTGCAATTCGTGATTCGCCATGATATGATGCGCGACGGCTCGTTTCGCGGGATCGGTCATCGCGAGAGCGGCTGGCATCGCGGGTGCTGTGCGACGTGGCGCGAATTGTAGTTCAGCATGACGGCTTGGCTCGACAGGGCGAAATAATTCGCCGGGAGCTTCGTCGGTGAGCGGTTCGCTAGGAGGGCGCAGCTTCGCATCGAGACTGCCCTCTAGCAAGAGTTGTTCGGCAAAAGTACGCAGTTCCATAATTGGTTTCTCAACAGAATTCTATAGCAGTTTACGAAAACTCATGGTCCGTACAGGCTCGTGGGAGTCTTGTTTTCAAGGGCCAAAACGCGTCGTCGCGGCCACAAAAAAGAGTGATTTGCTCTAACCCCGGCCACCTTCACAGCACGTCTCACAAATGGTGCGACAGCGGGTGCATTGGAGTTTGTGTTTGATTTCCATGAGCGGTGCACCGCAGACCGGGCAGGCGGGAGCTGCGCCATTGGTATCGCAATGTTCGGAAGATTGATGACTTTTTGTCGCGGGATCGGACATTCGCGCCTCCTGGCTATGAACGAAATATTTAATGGAAAAGCGGGACAACCTACGCTTCAACGAATACCGAGCATTATAATCAATTCTTGATCAAAAACAGGCCCTAACAGCCTCTCTGTGAGAATTGCAGGGAAAATGCGTCTGTTCAGAGTCACCTGCTGCTCCTAAACTGGAGTGGAACATTTTTTGAAGCGAGCTGGATCACAACTTATGAAATGCCTGCCTTTCATTGTCACAATGAGTTTGCTGTTTGGAGTCATGAACTCCCCCGTTGAAGCAGCCAAGAAAAATGAGAAGGTCTCGAAAGCCACAACTCGAGCGCTCGATTGGCTCGCGCGACAGCAAAAGCACGGGTATTGGGAAGCCAATGGCAGTCAGTATCGAGTTGCGATGACCGCGCTGTCCGGAATGGCGATGCTGTCCGAAGGTTCGACGACGACTCGTGGTAAGTATGCCGACAATATTGAACGGGCGGTGGACTATCTGATTGAGATGTCTCAGCCCAATGGACTCATCGGCTATTCGCAAGATTATCATTACACCTATGGTCACGGGTTTTCGATGCTCTTTCTTTCTCAGGTTTATGGAGAAGAGGAGGATATCGGTCGCCGTAAGGAACTTCGTCGTGTGTTGACCGAATCGGTCAAATTTGCAGCCGGTGCGCAAACTTCGGCAGGAGGTTGGGGGTATGTCTCGGCGAAAGATGGCAACGATTTTGATGAAGGCTCCACATGTATCACTCAGGTTCAGGGATTGCGGGCCTGTCGCAACGCGGGTATCCCTGTTCCCAAAGAAATTATTGAGCGTGCCAAAGAGTACATCGAGAAGTGTATGACTCCCGATGGCGGGATTCAGTACAGTTTGAAAAGTGGTGGAGGTTCTCGTCCACCAATCACGGCGGCCGCATTAGCCGCCATGAATAACGCCGGTGAATATGAAAGTGACATGACCAAAAAGATGATGAAATATTGCAAGGACAATGTCTGGCCCGCAGCCGGACATTCTCTGCATGGTCATTGGCATTACACACATCTGTACTACTCCCAGGTGATGTATCGCCAGGGTGAGGATGACTACAAGAAATATTATGCGGATGTCAGCGAAGACATTCTTCGTAAACAGTCGGCCGATGGTAGCTGGAAGGAAGGGCATGTTGGTCCCGTTTATACCACGGCTTTGAATGTGACCATCCTGTTGATGGACAATGGCTATCTTCCCATTTATCAGCGGTAACTCTGAGAGAGATTCTGCAAAAATCCTCACAACTCTCGTTTCTGAATGGGACTCATGGCACGTGACGAATCAGATCGGGAAGAGTTGCTCCGTGAAGCGGTTGCGTTAAATCGGCGGGCAGAGTTTACGTTTGACGAACGGGAAGAATCGGTGTTCCTGGGGTTCAAGCGGGATGGAGGACTCGCGATTTATCGGGGTGCTGATCCCGTCTACCAATTTAACGTGTTGGGCCAACTCCGCCGGGCCTATCGAGACGGACTGCTCTACCGGACACAGGGAACAACGCTGGCTGAATTAAGACGTGATCGGTCGGATGACAATCAAGTGATTCTTCATCGACGTGATCTCGACGAAATCGAATTGACCCTGTTTTTGGATGAGATGCGGGAGACTCTTCACGATTTGCAACAACGTCTTTCCGCCCAGTCGTTTCAGAAAATATCGACCGTCCCCGCGGATGCCGATCTATTACCCGAATTTCTTGCGGCATTAGAAGTTGCCTTCTCGGCGAGACCGATTCTGGCCCCGGCGATCAAAGGCCGAAAGTGAACCTTTTCGTCCCTACGGAATCTGTGGGATCAGAGTTGTCAGAGACTCACCTTCTCGGGCATAATGGACCGAGAGAATATTCCTCCAATCTTCTGAGCCTAAAATGATCTTTGTTCTCGATAATTACGATTCATTCACTTACAACCTTGTGCAAAGGTTCGGCGAGATTGATGATTCGCTCGATATTCGTGTCGCGCGGAACGATCAGATCACGATCGAAGAGATCGAAGAGTTAAATCCTGAACGGATTGTGATTTCTCCCGGTCCATGTACGCCGTCCGAAGCAGGATTGTCGAAAGAAGTCATCGCTCATTTCGGCTCCAAGCTGCCTGTGTTGGGTGTTTGTCTGGGGCATCAATCCATCGCAGAAGTTTACAACGCTAAAGTGGTTCGTCACGAGCGCCTCATGCACGGCAAGGTCTCTCCCGTATATCACGATAACGAGGGAGTTTTTGCCGGTCTGGAAAATCCCTTCATTGCAACACGATATCATTCGTTGATTGTCCTCGAGGATTCGGTCCCCGACGATTTGGTCATTACCGCTTGGTGTGAAGATGAAGAGTACGGCCACAAAGAGATCATGGGACTTCGGCACAAAGCCCATCCCGTGCACGGTGTCCAATTTCATCCAGAGAGTTTTTTGACTGACGCTGGCACTCAATTACTCGACAATTTTCTGAAGCTTCAGCTGTTGGAAACGCAGTCCCGCTGATGATTGGGAGCATTGTTATGAATGCAGTAACCCACTTCTGGCTAACATCTTGCAGTAATCTGATGCATAATCTGCTTGGATAATTGGACAACAGCACTAAGATCTCGCATCTTATCTCATTTCACCGTCGGAACGCTCATTCACAAAATGAGGACGGAAAGAGTTTATGCGAATCGCCATTATTGGTTCAGGAATCTCGGGCATTGTCTCTGCGCTCAAACTCCATGAACTGCATGAGATTACCGTTTTTGAGGCCAATGACTACCTCGGAGGTCACACGCATACCGTCGATGTCTCGTTTGCTGATCGAGATTACGCCATTGATACCGGCTTTATTGTTTTCAATGACCGAACTTATCCCAATTTTCAGAAACTGCTCGACGAGCATGAGGTCGCCTACCAACCTTCGCCGATGAGCTTCAGCGTCAAGAATGACCGTAACGGTTGGGAATACTGCGGCTCGAATCTCAACGGGTTGTTTGCTCAACGCCGGAATATATTCAATACGAAATTCCTGGGAATGATTCGCGATATCCTGCGTTTCAATAAACAGGCCACCGGGGCATTGAGAGAGAGTGAACAAACTGTTGGTGATTATCTGAAAAATAATCGATTCGGCCATTCATTTGGTGAGAGTTACTTATTGGCCATGGGAGCCGCTATCTGGTCTTGCCCACAGGATCAGTTCGCGGAGTTCCCGATTCGGTTTATTGCGAAATTCTTTGAAAATCACGGGTTACTCTCGATTACCAACCGGCCGCAGTGGTATGTAATTAGTGGTGGCTCGCGTGAATATGTCAAGAAATTCACAGCCCCGTTCAGTGACCGGATTCATCTCAATTCGCCTGTCGAACGGGTTCGTAGAGTGGTTGAAGGGATTGAAGTCGTTATTTGTGGAGACGACGTTCGAACTTTCGATCATGTCATTTTCGCCTGCCATAGCGATCAAGCTTTGCGAATGCTCGAGGAGCCGTCTGTCGTTGAGTCCGAAGTTCTGAGTTGTTTCCCCTATGAAAAAAACTCAGCCGTTCTACATATTGATGAATCATTGCTACCAAAAAAACGATCCGCTTGGGCAGCATGGAATTATCATATTCGCAACGATCAGCCACGCGCGTCGACCGTAACTTACAACATGAATATTCTACAGAATATCAATTCTCGCAGAACATTTTGCGTGACTCTCAATGAAGATGATTTGATCGATCCCGACAAAGTCCTCGGACAGTACAACTACGCACATCCGCTGTTTACTTTGGAGCGAGAGTCGGCACAAAATCGACATCGTGAATTGATCAATCACGATGGTATTTCGTACTGTGGAGCATATTGGGGGAATGGATTTCATGAAGATGGCGTCAATAGTGCCTTGGCCGTGACCCAGGTTTTAAACTCTTCCGAACATGAATCAGGAGCAACATGCACAGCGGCCTCTATGAAGGCCGGGTCCGCCATCGTCGAATGACGCCCGTGAATCACGAGTTTACATATCGCTTGTGGTTGGCTTGGCTGGATCTGGATGAACTTGAGGAGGTGTTTCGTGGTCGACTTTTATGGTCGACATCGCGACCCGCCTTGCTGCGCTATATCAGGAAAGATCATTTGGGAAATCCCGAAATTCCACTTGATGAAGCGGTCCGTGATCTCGTTGATCAGAAACTTGGACGGCGGCCTGATGGTCCCGTGCGGTTGCTCACTCAACTTCGTTATGCCGGTTTCTGGATGAATCCCGTCTGTTTTTACTACTGTTACAAGATGGATGGGGTGACTATTGACGCGATTGTCGCCGAAGTAAACAACACGCCTTGGAACGAGCAGCATTGTTATGTGCTTGACCCAAATGCCCCAAGTTCCGGCTCTTTGGGCGAGCAAAACGGTGCGCACTTGACGGGGGTGAAAGAATTTCATGTTTCCCCGTTTATGGGCATGGATCAGAAGTATCACTGGACTCTCCATAATCCGAACGAAACATTGTCTCTGACGTTAGCCAATCACGAACATGGCAAACAAATATTTGATGCCGACCTGAACTTAAAACGCCGGGAACTGACAACTTTACGAATGGCCTGGATGGCCGTTCGATATCCGTTTCAATCGTTGCGGGTGTTCGCAGCGATTTACTGGCAAGCACTGAAGTTGTGGTGGAAAAAATGTCCTCCGTATCCGCATCCCAAAGATCAACAACAACCTACCCTGCCAGACTCTCCAAAACGGAGCTCGCCCCCATTGCGGTCTTCGATGGCTGGTGCCGAGACCGATTCGCCAGCTACCTCCGAGACGCCGACCGTCGTACGCTGACGATCAATGACTCGCGTGGTACGCTAGACTTAGGTAATACCTCGGGGGATGGTGTCGAAATGACCGTTCACAATCCACGATTCTATCGCCGAACTGTCCTCGGTGGTGCTCTTGGATTTGCCGAATCATATCTCCAGGGTGAGTGGTCGACCGATGATCTGACCGCTGTTCTGCAATTTTTCGCAGGTAACATGAATCAATCGAAACGCGTTGATGGAACACTCAGTCGATTCGGTCGCTGGGCTGCCCGTGTGGGACATCAGTTCGCCAAAAACACAAAACTTGGAAGCCGTAAGAATATTTCTGCTCATTACGATTTGGGGAACGATTTTTTCCAGACGTTCCTCGATGAAACGATGATGTATTCCAGTGGGATATTTGCTGATGAAAATGCGACATTGCACGACGCGTCGGTCGAGAAACTGGATCGCATTTGCCGCAAGATTGATCTTCAATCGACTGACCATGTGATCGAAATTGGAACCGGGTGGGGAGGATTTGCACTGCACGCGGCAAGTCAATATGGCTGTCGAGTGACCACAACCACTATCTCTCGCGAACAATATGAAATGGCGACCAACCGTGTCCGAGAAGCGGGTCTTGAAGATCGGATCACTATTTTGATGGAAGATTACCGCGATCTCACCGGCCAATATGACAAATTGGTTTCTATTGAAATGATCGAAGCGGTCGGCCATGAATATCTGGCGACTTACTTTGAAAAGTGTAGTCAACTACTGAAACCGGATGGCATGCTGGCGATTCAGGCGATCACAATTCCTCATCAACGGTATGACAGCTACATCAAGTCGGTCGATTTCATTCAGAAGTATATTTTTCCCGGCGGATGCTTACCCAGCGTAACGCGAATAAATGACGCTCTTGGACGACAGACCGACCTTCAGGTCGCCGAGATTGCCGATTTCGCTGAACACTACGCGGAGACCTTGGCGGTTTGGAAATCAAGATTCTTCGAGCGTCTCGACGATGTTTTCGCCTTGGGCTACGACGAACGCTTTGTGCGACTGTGGGATTATTATTTAAGTTATTGCGAAGCCGGTTTTCGTGATCGATTGACGGGTGTCGTGCAGTTATTTGCCGTCAAGCCCGACTGCCGTATCGAACCTTCCACCATCCGTTGAGTTTCTCAATGAACGTCTGGTTTCTCATCTTGCTCTGCTGGTTCGGTGTTGCTGTGGTAATGGCGATGCTGTGGGTATTGCAGCGCGTTCAGGGAGACTCGGGCGTTGTTGATGTTGCTTGGGGATTGGGTGTCGGCTTGATTAGCCTTGTGTTCGCGGTCTTCAGTGATGGTGATGCGACTCGTCGAGCCATTGTTGCCTCGTTAGCGATTGCCTGGTCCATCAGGCTCTCTGGACATATCTTAATCCGACTCTTTCAGCTTCCTGAAGACGGACGCTATATCACGATCAAGGAAAACTGGGGTGAGAAGGCTCAAACCAACCTCTTCTGGTTCTTCCAAGTGCAGGCTTTCTGGGCCGTTTTGTTTGCCTTGCCAATGTTGATGGCCAGTCGTAATGCGTTGCCATTTCCAACAGTTTGGGATTTCATCGGATTCGCCATCTGGATTTTGGCGATTGCTGGTGAATCGGTTGCCGACCGACAATTGGCACGTTATCGAAATGACCCTACAACCAAAGGCGAAGTGTGCCGAGAGGGCTTGTGGAGATATAGTCGCCACCCAAATTACTTTTTTGAGTGGATTCACTGGTGGGGTTATGTTTGCTTCTCCATAGGTGCCACCTTCTGGTGGACCACGTTACTTGCGCCCCTTTGTATGTTATACTTTTTGTTCAAAGTAACCGGTATTCCGCCGACCGAAGCACAATGTCTCAAAAGTCGCGGCGAAAAATATCGCGAGTATCAACGGACAACGAGTCCGTTCGTACCTTGGCCCCCAAAAACGGAGCAGCAGTGATGAGTTTCATTTCCCTGGGCATCAATTGGATGGAGCGTGGTCTCATTCCCGATTGGATTTTACGTCCTGCGATTCGTCGTTTGCTCACCCAGCGTCTCAACGGTGTCACTGCCGACAACTGTGAATTACAGCAACAGCAGTTTGAACACTTTCTGGAGATGACTCGCAGCGGTCCCGTTGCGGAAGTCCCAGAAGTCGCCAACGAACAGCACTACGAAGTTCCTACAGAATTCTTTCTCTTGTCTTTGGGCCATCGCCTGAAATATTCTTGCTGCCATTACGGCGACGATGTCAAATCTCTTGAGCAAGCGGAGATTTCAGCGCTCGCGGAAACGTGCGAGCATGCAGAACTCGAAGATGGCATGGACGTTTTGGAACTCGGTTGTGGCTGGGGATCATTGTCCTTGTGGATGGCTGAGTCTTATCCTCGTAGTCAGATTACGGCGGTTTCCAACTCAAGGACACAACGAGAATTCATTCTCAATAGTGCCGAGGAACGAGGACTTCACAACTTGACGGTTCTCACCGCCGACATGAATGAGTTCCAGATTGATCGCCAGTTTGATCGTGTCCTTTCGGTTGAGATGTTTGAACACATGCGCAACCATGAAGAATTGATGCGACGAATCGATGGTTGGTTAAAACCGGATGGTAAGTTGTTTGTTCACATTTTTTGTCATCGCGAGATTCCCTACCTGTTTGAGACAGACGGAGAAGCCGACTGGATGGCCAAATATTTCTTCACCGGCGGGATGATGCCCAGCGATGATCTGCTCTCTCATTACAGCCGCAACTTGCGATTGACCGATCAATGGCGCTGGGATGGTCGACATTACGAGCAGACATCGAATCACTGGCTCGAAAATATGGATGCCAATCGCGACCGTATTATGACTCTCTTTGCAGAAACTTACGGCGAAAAGAATGCCGTTCGTTGGTGGAACCGCTGGCGCGTCTTTTATATGTCGTGTGCAGAACTGTTTGGTTATAATGACGGGCAGGAATGGTGGGTGTCGCATTACCTGTTCGAAAAGCAGACTGCGATGAGTCCAAAAGAACAGCCCTCGCCCAAGCTCCCCTGAGATTGAGTCCCGTTAGGAGCTTCTAGGGTAGGGTAAGTTTTTTTGCGTTCTGCGATGGCTGTCGTTACTCTGTAGAGATTGAGATTTATCCAACTCCTGAGAGACGACATCATGATTCAACGTTTCGCGTTTCTTGCTTTGATCACACTTACGTTTGCTCTCTCTATAGAGGCGGGTGAAACCAAAGTGGTCAAAGTATGGTCGGCTACTCCTCCCGGACCTGCTGCCAAAGTGAACGGTCCAGAAGTTGATCTTCAGAAGCCCAATGATCGACTCGTCGGTGGCAAAACGGTGATGAAAATCGCCAACATTGCTAATGCCGAGTTGCACATTTATCCGGCACCCAAAGAGAAAGCGACGGGCGCGGCGTGCGTGATCTGCCCCGGTGGTGGATATAACATTCTGGCTTGGGATTTGGAAGGAACCGAAGTGGCCGAGTGGTTCAACACCATCGGCGTGACGGGCATTGTTTTGAAGTATCGAACACCGACCGGACCGTATGGCGATCCAGGCAGGTGGCAAGGACCAGTGATGGACTCGCAACGAGCGATCAGTCTCGTGCGAAATCACAGCAAGGAATGGAATCTCGATCCTGACCGTATCGGTGTGCTGGGGTTTTCCGCGGGAGGAAATCTTGCCGCTCATACGGCTGTAGAGAATGGTCATCGGCTTTACGAGGCCATTGATGACATCGATAAAGCGTCATGTGCTCCCAACTTTACCATGCTGATTTATCCGGCTTACATCGCGGATAAAGATGGCACTCTTCGCGCGGGATTTGACAAAGTGAATGAGAAGACACCACCCACGTTCTTTGTTCATGCCGCCAATGATGGCGTGACGCCTCTGAGCAGTGCCATTCTGTTTGCAGAATTGGAAAAAGCGGGTGTGCCTGCTGAACTACACATCTACCCGACTGGTGGACACGGCTACGGATTACGTCCCACCGACCATGCAGTGACCCATTGGCCCAAACGAGCGGCAGATTGGCTGAAAGAAACGGGCATGCTGGGCGATTAGTGCGCCGTTTTTCCTGAACACTCAACAGCCGTTTTAAGATGTCAAGATTCGGAGAATGGGGGACACACCTCGACCGAATCTTGACCCGAATGTTGCCAAATCTTGATTCCGAATCTTCCATACTCTTGAAACCGCAGTTGAGTGTTTAAATAAGCGGCAGAATAGACAAAAAAGATCAAGAGGCTTTTTTGCTCACGGACGGTGAGTCGTTTCCACGAGCCGTCAAGCCCTCACTCGAAATCAGTTCGACAACTCGTTGGGCATATCGATCCATATCCATGACGACCGAATCGACCTTGCCAGCCAAGTACATGTAGAGAATCAATGAAGGAATCGCGATGATCAAACCGGCGGCAGTCGTCAGCAGGGCGAGTGCGATACCGGAGGCCAGTTGTGAGGCTTTGCCCATCGCGTCAGCACCAGCGATTTCATTGAACGCACGGATCATCCCGATCACAGTCCCTAAAAGACCAATCAGTGGTGTGACGGTCGCCACGCCATTCAAAACGCGAAGGTGTTTCCTTAAGAGGCTGACTTGCCGTTCGCCTCCATCAAGGATCGCCTGTTCGACTTCGACGCTCGGTCGTCCCCATTTGCGAACGCCGTGTGCAAAGACGACCGCAGTGGGGCTACCGTTATCTTCACACAAGTCGAGTGCCTTCTGCGGTTCGATTTTACCTTGTTCGAGATGTTTGATGAATCGATCGACAAACGCTCTGGGAATCACACGACCACGACGCAAGACGACGAGACGTTCCAAACCGAACCAGAGCGAGATAAAGGAGGCGGCTAGAAAGGGAGCCACAAAGGGCCAGCCGAGTGCTTCTAGAATTTCTTGCGGATTTTGGGGGATCGATGGTTTAGTTTCGTTGGTTTCAGGAGTCTCCGATTCTGCCGGAGTCGGACCTGCTTCATCGAGCAGTTCCGCTTCCGCGTCCGTGAGGGGAACGGGTTCCTGGGCAGAGATAGAGGGTGCCAACGAGACCGTAATCCCGCACACCAGCATGAGTGCAACAAATGGAACGACGAGTCGTGTGGAGTTTGTCTTCATATCGGGAAAACCGCTTCGCGGGGAACGTCTCAGGAAAAGGCATCTTGTGATGCGTCCACCGATTCTAACAGGACAGCGTCTCTTGAAAAGACAGATCGAAAGATTCCCGACCCCTCTTGCCCCTAGAACACCTATTTTCTCCACTCGTTGACCCGAACGGGTCGCCCCCTATAATCGCTTAACTGACCCCGATAACTCGCATTCACAAAGGTTTTCCTGTTTATGTCCGTCAATCAACCTCAGACGCTCCGCGAACTCAAAGAGTCCGGTTATCAATCCCGCCCCGTGAAACAGGAAATGCGAACCAATCTGCTACGATTCCTCCGAGAGGGTAAAACTCCTTTTGACGGCATTCTTGGCTACGAAGAGACGGTATTGCCACAAATCTATAACGGTATCCTCTCTCAACACGACATGCTGTTCCTTGGCTTACGCGGGCAGGGAAAAACGCGAATGTTGCGACAACTGGTCAATTTATTGGATGACTGGATGCCGATTGTCGCCGGTTCAGAAATCCATGACGACCCGCTCAAACCTCTCTCCAAATACAGCCGTGATCTGATTGCCGAAAAAGGCGACGACACACCGATTGAATGGATCGGCAGAGATGACCGGTATCAGGAAAAGCTGGCAACTCCCGATGTCACCATCGCCGACCTGATTGGTGAAGTGGATCTGATCAAACATGCCGAAGGACGACATTTGGCGAGTGAAGATGTCATGCACTTCGGCTTGATCCCTCGGAGCCATCGCGGGATTTTCTGCATGAACGAGTTACCGGATTTGAGTCCGAAAATTCAGGTTGGTTTGTTTAATGTTTTGGAAGAACGCGATATTCAGATTCGCGGTTTTCCGATACGTCTCGAACTCGATCTCTGCCTTGTGTTCAGTGCGAACCCGGAAGATTACACGAACCGTGGTCGCATTGTGACGCCGCTGAAAGACCGGATCGGTTCGGTGGTCCGCACGCATTACCCACTCACTCGCGAATTGGGAATTAAAATCACCAACGAAAATGCCTGGACGGACCGAGATGCCGATATCGACGTGCAAGTTCCCAAGTATCTCCAAGAAGTCATCGAAGAAATTGCCCGACTTGCACGAACATCGCCACACGTCAATCAAGCGTCTGGCGTCAGCGTAAGGATGTCTATCGCGAACTACGAAAACATGATTTCCAATGGCGAACGACGCGCTGCCTTATTGGGACAATCGGCCACCATCGCGCGTCCCGCCGATCTTTCGTTTCTTACGGCCAGCGCACGAGGGAAGATGGAACTGACGATGAGCGAGGAGCCGGGAGAAGAAGACGAACTCCTCCGTCGCATTATGGACGAAGCGATCAGTGTCATTTTTGGTGCCAGTTTGAGTCCCAAGCAGTTCCGCAATGTGGTCGAGTATCTGGACATGGGAAAGACGGTGGACTTGAGCGACAACAATCCCACCGAAACCACCTTGGCGGCCTTCGACATGATTCCCCAGTTTCGGCAACAAATCGAAACCGTTGCCGAGGATCTGGAACCCGAGATTTTCAACAGTCCATTGAAAGAGGAATTATTGATCTCGGTGGGAGAGTTTGTGTTGCACGGTTTATATTCGGCCAACCGCATCAACCGACAAATTTCTTCAGGTGGCACGCAGTTCGGTTAAATTCAGGCCTCAAGACCTCGAATGTTGTTGATCGTGACAATACCGATTTATTGCCGGCATCGAGTTTGTTACAGTAGATTGTTCTCAGAGTTATGGGTGAGTTTGAAAGACTCTTCATGTCCCTCAATCAAGGAAGAATGAGTTGACCTTAAAAATTGTCATGATGGGAACGGGTGAATTCGCTCTCCCTGCGTTTTTGGCGTTGTGTGATTCTACTCATGACGTTGTCGGACTTTACACACAGCCAGACCGAACAGGTCGTGGCCACCACTCGAATCAGCCGCATCCGATGAAGGAAGCCGCTCTCGAGCACGGCGTTCCCGTGTTTCAACCCGAGAATATTAACACGCCCGAGTCACTTGCAGAATTGTGTGGCTTGAATGCGGACGTATTCATCGTGGCGGCCTACGGTCAGATTCTGAAAAAAGAACTACTCGAGATGCCTCCTCTCGGTGCGTTCAATATTCATGGGTCATTGTTGCCGAAGTATCGCGGGGCATCGCCGATTCAATTCGCTCTGCTGCATGGTGAAACCGAAACCGGGATCACAATTTTCAAGATCGAACCGAAACTCGATGCGGGTCCGATCATTCGTAAAGATGCAATTGCCATCGGTCCCAACGAAACCGCCGGTGAATTGCACGATCGGCTTGCACTACTTGGCTCCGAAGTTATTGTTGCGACCGTTGACACTATCGAAGCCGGTCAGCTCGAACCGTTGACACAGGCGGAATCAGACACGGTTTACGCACCTCGATTGAAAAAAGAGGACGGCATCATCGACTGGACAAAGTCGGCACAACAGATTCACGATCACATCCGCGCGTTTAATCCCTGGCCTAAAACTTTCTCATGGTTCCAACACGCAGACCGAAAACCGCAGCGAATCCTGATTCACCAAACGACGGTCCTCTCAGAGCAGACCGCCGAACCTGCGGGGTCAATTTTGAACGTGTCGGAATCTGGAGTTTTGGTAGCGACGGGCGAAGGTGTGTTGAATATCGTGGAACTTCAACCTGAAGGGAAACGACGTATGCTCGCCAAAGATTTGATGAATGGCTATTCATTGCAGCCGGGTGATCGATTTGGAACTCCTCAGTGAACGACGAGTTTTCCTGCTTTTATCGATGAAGTGCCGGGCAAATTCGTCCAGAGTCGTAGGAGCTGTGCGGATTATTCCGTACACAAGCGAGATTCTGCACGTTGCTTTGCTTTACGACCGATGAACAGAAGACGGGGAATTCCTTCGATCTGGAGTCAGTCATGCGCGTTTCACAATCTGCCGTTGCTTTGGGAATATTGATCGCATTGTTTGCGACATGCCTCTCTCCCTTGTCAGCTCAACCACCCTCACCGACTACCGATTACGTGGACTATACGGTCGGCAATGGAAGTGGCTGGGTTGATAGCCCTGCGAAAGTGGTGTCGCCTCGTTGGCACGGAATGCCATGGATGTCAAACGGACCTCAAGCAGGATCGCAGACACCCTATTTTCGCGACACAGAACTCGGCGAACATCCCCATTACGGCAGCAACGGCTCTCCCGCCGCCGGATACCCTCATTACGATAACCGGTCCTCCATGCACGGAATCTGGTATCGCCCCAATGGTTACGCGGGGACAGATCATTGGAATCAGCCGTTACGTTTCAGCCCGATGGGAAATGGCACGCCTCAACATCGCAGTGCTTATCGCCTGGATTACGCTCCCTACACCATCGTGCCAAGCGATACACAATACGGTCCGCAATATTACCCCCGTTATCGTGACATGCACGATCCCACCAGCGACGATTGCGATGACCCCGACTATTGCCGTAAGAAATCGTTCTGGTTGTTCGGTCGGAAGTAAACTCTCGGGCTTATTCGAGTTCTTCGTGGCCTGCGACCTTTTCTTGAGTCAAAGGCAGAGCGTTGTTGATCTGATCGATACTGCGAAGATGCAGATCCCGTTGTGGGAAGGCAATTTCGATATCAGCTTTGCGGAACTCTTGATCAATGGCGGTATGTAACTCGTGAATGGTCTGTAATCGATTCTCGAGTTTTGGCAAAAAGCAGCGAACCGTAAAGTTCAACGTCGAATCACCAAAACCGTCGAATACCGCCGATGAGATGGGTTCGTCCAGAATTTCAGGATGGTCGGCACAGATTTTCAATAAAATATGGCGTGCTTTTTCGGTATCAGAGCCATAAGCAACCCCCACCAGAATGACGATTCGGTTGATCGTATCGCTGAGTGTCCAGTTATTGAACTGTCCCACAATGAACTCCTTATTCGGGACGATAAACTCTTTGCGGTCCCAGTCTGTGATGGTGGTTGCCCGAATGCGGATTCGGGTCACCGTGCCTGTGACATTTCCTAAAGTCACAATATCACCCACACGTAATGGTTGTTCGAACAGCAGAATTATTCCCGACACAAAGTTGGCAAACATTTCCTGCAAACCGAAACCGAGACCCACCGCCAAGCCGCCGAGCAAAATTGAAACCTGAGTCATCCCGATCCCCAGCATCCCACAGCCAATGGTGATACCAATGGCCATCACAACATAACGGGCGATAGACCCGATGGCATACCGGATTCCCGTATCGAGAGGTAAATTCTGGAGCACAGTGATTTCAAGAAGCCCGGGTAAATTCTTGGAGGCAATGATGGTCACGGCAATCGTCAAAACAAGTAGGATCAAATCACCCACGGTGACGGCAGCCTTGGATGCTTGATAGATCTGTTCGGCAGGTTCCCCTTCTCCACCCAATCCTGTGACCAGTTCAGTTTGGCCGATGATGGTCCAATTGAGAAAATCAATTTGAGGTGTCACATCACCCCAGATCATCCACATCGAGACGAATACTGCCAGTCGAAATGTTGTGCTCAGAAGTTGTCGTGTTTGCGCATTGATCGAAGCCAGGTCTACGCCTGCCGACTTGGGATCGAAAACAGAAGGACTCTCAGAGCTTCCTCCTTCTGATTTACTCGCTTCTGCTTTGGCACGCGCTTCCTGCCTTTGCTTGGCTTGTTCGAGCGCTAGTTTCCCACGTGCAATATAGACCCAGCGATATCCAAGCTCGTTGAGCATCACAAGCACAAGTAAGACGCCGGAAGTGAGAATCAGTTGACCCATCAGTACGTTCGCGGTGAAGGTGTAACCGGAAACCGATAAGAGTGCAAAGAAGAGTGGAACGCAGCAGGGCCCGTATGTGAAAGTCTTCTTCCACAAGCTCAATTCAACTTTCACCGACCGTTCGTCGGTCGACTTCGCTGGCATCAAGACGCGATAGAGAAACCAGGAAGTCGCCAGCATCAGCACCAGCATCAAAAGTCGCCCCAGCGACCGACGATCTTCATTCGTTCCGACTTGATAGATCATGGTGATCACGAAAACCAACGGCACTACAGAAAGAGTGAACCAGTGAAGATTTCGGCGAACTCTGAACAGTTGTTGTTTAGGCCACCGAAAATGAACTTCCCCAAGACCGTTGGGACGGACGAGATAACGAGTCAGCCGCAGTACACACAAGACAAATGCCACCGAGATCAAGGCACTCCCAAAACCTGGAACGAAGGCTGGATTAACATGGGGAAGATCGGTGGGAGGTATCACTCGTAACAAGCGATTACCGATCAACCAGATGAGGCTGGGGATCCAGATCGGTAAAATCAATGTGATTAGAAAGGCTTCTCGAGTCAGCTCAAAGGGAGCTATAAAATTCTCAGAGAATTGTTTGGACGAATGCATTAACCGTCTCTTGAGACGTGTTTGCAGCAGAATAAATAAAATCAATGCGATCACTATTGTGGCTGTCCAGGTGGGATTTGATAAGATTTCTTCTCCCAGTTCTTTGCCCAACATTCTCCAATTCGCCACATTCACCAGCGGTGCCAGACCATTGTGGGCATTTTTCAAATCTCGGATTTGAATGACGGGCGCCACAGGCACCCACAACGACTGTTTGTCGAGATACTTCTGATAGCTAAGGATCAGAACGACTAACTCGCCTTCTGTCTTACTTAACTCCGTCAAGACCGTCAGGAGATTGTCATAATCGGTTTTGAGAGTGGCAAGCGCTTCCTTTTTTTTGCTTAACAAACTCCGAGCTTCAGTCTCCAGACCGGCCCGCTTTTCCTCATTCAGAGTTAAGTGCCCGAGCAGTTCAAATATTTCATCTTCGGGGGCAACGAGATCTTCTTCCTCTAACTCGTATTCAAGTTTCTTACTTCGTTTCTCAATCGCCATGCGATGATGAGTAATTTCTGCTTCTTCATATTGATAGATCGAAGGGATAATTGATCGCTGGTAATTGAGAATCGGCGCCAAGGTTTCGACGCGTGAATCTTCGTCCAAACGATCTTGCGTATCTCTTTGCTCTTTCTGGAGGAACTGGAGAATTTCCCGCGATTTTTCCAGTTTCTCACGTAACTCGGAGGTAATCTCCAATGGTCCAGCCATTTGATCAAATCCACTCTCCTGATTCCGAGCGCGAATGGTCTCCGCAATTTCTTTGGCGAGAGGCTTCAGTGGCTCAGAGGTATGATCAATCAGCACTTGCAGCTCATCAACTTGAACAGCCGCTTTCTTCTTCTCCAGAGACACAACTTGTTTTTGAAGCATCTCTACTTGACGTTGCAACTGGCTGACTTCTTTTTGCAGCACCTGTTTCTCCAGAGTGCGCCACTCTTTGGTCGCCGTATAATACGGCATCTCTTGGCTGAGATATTTGCGTTGCTCCAGAAGTTTTTGCTGCTCGGCTCGGAGAAGAGTTTTTTGAGCATTGACGACTGTAATTGGCGTTTCGGCGGGTGCTGGTTCCTGGAGAAGTTTTTTAATCGCTTCCAGACGTTGATCGACCGTCGCCAATTCCATGAGAATTTTGGGAATGCGATCTTCACGAAACGCAATCCGCGTATCTTTGGCCTTCAGCTCATTTTCTTTTTCGATCAACTTTTGTTGAAGCTCAGCCAGTTGCTGTTTTGCAGCCGTCAGCTTGGAATCGATGGCATCGAGAGTTGGGTTGGAAGTTGTTTGAAAGGGTTTCAGAAACTCCTCCTGCTTTGATGCCTCTTCCGCCATGATTTTTTTAAGAGCGGAGACTTCTTGCTCAATCTTTTGAGGATCGAACGTCTGCGTCGGTGCTCTGGCTTGATAGCTTTGCACTTCTTGCAAAAGCGAAACAGCGTTGTTGTAAAGGTCTGTCAGCTTCTTCTTTTGATCTTCCGGGAGATCGAGCTTTTGCACAGCCTCGAGCTGATCCTGGACAGCTTTCAGGTTGAGACCATTGCCTTCAGGCTCGACAGGTTCTTGAGGAGCGGTAGAATTTTCGGGCTTTGAGTCTGCTGACGGCTTAGTTGCTACCTGGATAATCAGATTTCCCGGACCAGCATCCGACTGTGCCAACAGAGAAGGAGATACAGAAGGCGAAAGAAGAATCGCCACACTGATTAAAATGAAGCAGGGAAAGATCCAATACGAAAATCGATGACGACTCATATGCGGTATTCCTCCTTGTGACCGAATGCCGAATTCCCTCCGGCGAAGCGCTGCAATATCTTTACTATAGTGATTTCTACTGCCGTGAACAGGGGCAACAGAACACCAAACTTCGGCCCCACTGGCATTGATGCCCGCCCTTCGGATAACATGGCATTCATCGTAACTTTTGCGCGAACGGAATCTTTATGAAATTGACTTTTCTTGGCGCTGCTGGAGAGGTGACCGGCAGCCAACATCTTCTCGAAACTGATCGCCTGCGGTTACTGCTCGATTGTGGATTCTTCCAAGGCCGACGCGCCGAGTCTCGAAAGAAAAACGAGGAGTTTCACTGTGAGCCTCGCAAGCTGGATGGTGTCGTTCTTTCGCATGCTCATATCGATCATTGTGGTAATTTGCCGGGACTGTATCGCGCCGGTTACAAAGGCCCCATTTTTTGCACAGAAGCCACTGCCGACATTGCAGAAATCATGCTGGAGGACTCGGCAAAAATTCAAGAAGAAGATGCACGCTATCTCACCAAGCGTCTTAAAGGCGATCATCCTCCCGTCGAACCGCTTTATACAGTCGATGATGTCAAAAAAATGCGCAAGCAATTCGAGCCTCTCAGCTATGACGAATGGCACGAACTTTCTCCCGATTTTTCGCTTCGCTTTCGTCGTGCGGGACATATTCTTGGTTCTGCGATTACCGAAATGAATATTACCGAGAAAGGCGAAATTCGTCGCGTGGTATTTACCGGAGATCTGGGACGCCGCGGGTTACCTCTTCTACACGACCCCCAACCGATTGATCGTGCTGACGTTGTCATCTGTGAATCGACTTACGGCAACCGAGTCCATGTCCCCCCGGGAGATTTGAAAGAAGCACTTCGCAAAATCATCCAAGAAACCGCAGCAAAAAACGGTAAGGTGATTATTCCCGCGTTTAGCCTCGGTCGAACTCAGCAAATCGTCTATTTTCTGAACGATCTCTACAATTCCGGAGATTTGCCCAATATCCCCGTCTATGTCGATTCACCACTTTCCACCAAACTCACCAACGTGTTTCGATATTATCAAGCAGAGATGGATGAAGATGTCGCTCAAACGTTACGCGATGATGAGGATGGTGACATCTTCGGTTTTGAAAAACTGCACTACACGCGATCCCAAGAAGAAAGCATTGCTCTGAATCGACGCAAAGGATCTTTTGTGGTGATCGCCTCATCGGGTATGTGTGAGAATGGACGAATTCGCCATCATCTGAAACATGCTGTGGAAGATGAGAACAATACCATTGTGATTATTGGCTACCAAGCACAACACACACTCGGTCGTCGCATTGTCGAACGTCAACCACGCGTCAAAATCTTCGATAAAGAACTCAAACTTCGCGCACGAGTCGAGGTCTTAAACGGGTTATCGGCACATGCCGATGCTCATGATTTTCAATGGTGGTTCGAGAAACTGTGCGAAGTTGGTGGAGCAGGGCAGGTCTTTCTTGTCCATGGAGAAGAAGACCCGGCCAAGTCGCTCGCCGGTTTGATAGACAACCTCTGCGACAGCGAACCAATCATCCCTCAACGGTTTGATTCGTTTGAGGTTTGATGCGATTTATCGATGATAGCGAGGAATTTTCATCACTCGCGGCACTGGGTCGAATATCCAGCTTTTTTGAGCCTGCGTGAAATCAATCGTCTTGGGGACGGTGAAGAATTCTGCCACTGTGACACGCTTAGCAGGATTATTCGGTAATGACTTTTGCTTGGCCGCATAGGTTTGCATCATGGTTTTAATGCGAGGGTCGTCCATCGAATCAAAACCACCGATCGTGACAACCGATTTATTCTCATCGTGCCAAACGAAAACCTCGTAATCCTGGCCGTAACCTGCCTTTTGAGCATTTCTCATTGAGGTGGCTAATTCCAAAGCATCCTGTGCGGCTTTATCGAGTGCATTCGAGGGTTTGATTTGATCGAATAACGAATTCTGTTTTTTTTCATCTCCACCCAGCATGATTTTCGTACCGGTTCCCGAGAAGGTGGCAATGATTAAAGTGTACTGATGCGGATTTTCAAACAACGAATAGTTGTGGTTTGTATTCAGACGAATCAGCAGAGGATCGGCAGTGGCGTCTTTCACTTCTTCGGGTGTCAGTAGCGGATTGACCGTGAAGAATGCACCGCTCAGAGGTGTTGGCTGTCCGGGAGTCGGTTTGAAGCGACCGCCGTTCTTTAGCAAGAAATCGGCTTTGTAATTCTTAATCCAGGTCAGCGTTTGTTGACCTTTTTTATCTTCAATACTGGAGTAATTCCCTGCCAGAACAGAGATCATATTTCGTTGTGCCGTATAGACGCGTTTTTCGCGTCGCTGCATCCGGTTACTGGTTTCAATTTTTCCCAGCTTGGCATCCTGCTCGAAGACATAGGCAGGAATCCCTTTTTTACGCAGCTCATGCACCAACTCGACGGCTGCCTGACGAGCAGTAAACCCCTCTTTGCGAAAGTTCTCATCCAGAACTTCAGAGAATGAAGCAGCCATGATCATCCAAGGACCATGCTGTTTTGTGATCGTATATTCTTTCCCTTTGACGGATTCAATGCCGGCAGCGCTCACGGCTGATGCTGTTGACGCAATCAGCACGGCAAACAGGCAAACGGGAATAAGAAACAGCGTTCGGACAAGTTTTCGCACGACAGACTCCTTCTGATGGCGAAATCGTAACATCAATTGATAATTGACGTTACGATCTATAATGTGAGGCCAATCCGTGGCCTTTCGGCTAAAACTGTCGCAAACTTTAGTTCTTTTCCATTTTTTTGTCCAGAGGCCAATGATCACCGAGTGCTGCGGCTTGGAGATTCATTAACTCCCGAATTCCACTTTCAGCGAGTTCCAGTTGACGATTGAGGAGATCTCGACTGAAAGTTCGCCCTTCGGCGGTTCCCTGTACTTCGACAAACTCACCATTTCCAACCATCACGACATTCATGTCGACATCTGCCTGGCTATCTTCGGAGTAATCCAGATCCAGTAGCAGTTCGTCCTGATAGACTCCAATACTGACCGCCGCCAAAGCATCGGTGATGACAGCAGAGGGATCCAGATTCTCGTTACGAGCCACCGCATCACAAAGTGCAATAAAGCCTCCGGTGATACTCAGCGTACGAGTCCCGCCATCGGCTTCCAGGACATCACAATCGATCGTAATTGTTCGCGCTCCCAATGCTTTGAAATCGACCACGGCACGCAAGCTTCGTCCAATCAGTCGCTGAATCTCTGTGGTACGTCCATCGATCTTGCTTCGCTCACGGCGTTTTCGTGGAGAAGTACTTCCCGGCAACATACTGTACTCACCCGTCACCCAACCACTTGGCTCCTCTCCCTGTGCAAGCCCATATTTTTTCCAGGGAGGAACGGACTCCTCCAACGATGCCGTACAAAGAACGGTTGTACGACCGGCCTTAATCAACACACTTCCCGAAGCCGAACCGGTGAAGTCGCGTTGAATAGAAATAGGGCGTAACTGATCTGGTTTTCGATTGTCGTGTCGCATGTTATTCAGTCATTAGGAGATAGAAACTAGAAATTAGTGAAGCGAGCCTCTAGCGATTCTTCACTTCACAAGCAGCCAATGGAACAATCCGCGAGCAATGTGCATCCGGTTTTCTGCTTGTTGGAAAACCATGCTTTGCGACGATTCCATGACGCCGTCGGTGACTTCCAAGCCGCGTTTTGCGGGTAGACAATGTAGGAACTTGCAATCTTTGGGGGCTGCCAAGAGAACTTCTTCATTGATCTGGTAAGGTGCAAAGTCTTTCTTACGTTGCGCGGCTTCTTTTTCTTGCCCCATACTCGCCCAGACATCCGTGTAGAGAACACAGGCGTCCTTGACAGCCGATTTGAGATCGGTCGTCTGTACGAGGTCAGCATCAGGGTAATGCTGTTGGCAGCTCTCTAGAAATGACCCCGAAAGTGTGTAATTATCCGGCGTACAAACCGTCATGGGAATTTCAAGAATCGCCGTAATGTTACATAGCGAAGCGGCGACATTATTACCGTCTCCGATGTACACAAGTCGTCGATCTTTAGGGTCTTCACCGAATGCTTCTCGTACCGTCAAAATATCGGCCAGTGCTTGGCAAGGATGTAGTTCATCCGATAACGCATTGATCACCGGTACGCTGGAATACTTGGAGAAATCGATGATGAATTGATGCGAAAATGTCCGAATCGTGATCACGTCTGTGAAACTGCTGAGGACTCGCGCCACGTCTTCGAGTGACTCCCGTCCGTTGAGTCCCGCTTCCTCAGATGTCATGAATATCCCGTTGCCGCCCAAATTCACCATGGCGGCTTCAAAACTGGTGCGGGTTCGCAGAGAGGGTTTGTCAAAAATCTGCGTCAAAAAATATCCCGCGAGTGGCTGAGGGCGATCATCATCCCGAAACTTTTGTTTGAGGATCGCCGATGTCTCAAGGATGCTTTTGACCTGTTTTCGATCAAAATCCTGTAGTGATATGAGATGTGTCATGTAAAGACCCCTCTCCTGAAAAAATAAATGACGAACGATACCTCCCGAGCACAGGAAATATCGTTCGTCGAATGGATTGTTAGTTTTTAGTATTCAGTTTTCGGTGTTCAGCGACTTTCGAAGCCCATAGATCATCTTTGAGATCTGTTGACATTCATCGATAATTTCTCGCATCTGCTCCAGTTCTATCAACCCCACTCTCGATGCGATGTAAGTTTGAGTTCGTAATTCCGCTGCTGAACCACTTGCGATTTTCAAATAACGTGCAAACTCCTTGTTTGACCCTTCAGATCCTTCCGCGATATTCGAGGCTATGGAAACTGCTGCTCGCTGCATTTGATCTCTCAGACCATAATCTCTGCTGTCCCGCATGACCTCGTAGATCTTAACTGCCAGTTGGCAACTTCGCTTCCAAACTTCCAAGTCTTCGAAAGATTGAAACATGAATATGGACTCCTCACTCATCACCTGCAATCGATTGGCTACGAACATTCAATCTTTCTGAAAACTGAACACTGTAATCTGAATACTTTTGATCACTCCGCATCCTCGGCCATCTCCTGCAGGACTTCCTTCAGGATCGAACAACCTTCATCGACTTGTTCTGCCGAGACATTCAAAGCTGGCAACAATCTGACAACGGTTTCATGAGTGGCATTCATGAGCAGTCCACGTTCCATACACTTTCCGACTGCGGGAGTGGAGGGGATCGTGAGATCGATGCCGACCATCATGCCTTTCACGCGTACTTCACGAATGATCGATAGCTCTGCTTGGAGATCGAGAAAGAATTTGCGGAACTGTTCGGATCGAGCGGAGACATTACTTAACAGATTCTCTTCTTCGATAGTGGCAACAGTCGCCAAGCCAGCCGACATGGCAAGCGGATTTCCGCCGAATGTGCTGGCGTGCATACCGGGTCGTAAACTCGGGGCCACTTCATCGGTGGCAATAATGGCACCGACGGCGACTCCACCGGCCAGTCCTTTGGCGAGTGTCATGATATCGGGCTGGACGTTCCAAGTTTGGTATCCGAACCAAGTCCCCAGTCGTCCCATGCCAGTCTGGACTTCATCGAAGATCAGTAATAAATCATTTTCGTTACACAGCTCTCTTAATCCCTCCAAGAATCCTTCTTCGGGGAGATTGACGCCGCCTTCGCCTTGCACAGGTTCGATCAGAATCGCGGCAGTTTCGTCATCAATCATCGAGGCGACTGCATCGAGATCGTTATGCGGGGCGTAGCGAAAACCGGCCACCATCGGGCCGATCCCTTCGTGATACTTCGGCTGAGCGGTTGCCGTCACTGCGGCATAGGTTCGACCGTGAAAGCCGTTTTCAAAAGTAATGATCTTGTGTCGTTTTTCGGACGTGTGCAAGCGGGCGAGTTTGATGGCTCCTTCAATCGCTTCCGCTCCACTGTTACAGAAGAATGCTTTGCCAAATCCTCGTGTGCAGATCGCTTCGGCGAATTTTCCTTGCGACTCGATGTACCACGTATTGGGGACGTGAATCAAATCGCTCGCCTGTTTTTGGACAGCCTCCACCACTTTCGGGGGACAGTAACCCAAAATATTACAGCCCCAACCAGGAAACAGATCGAGATAACGCTGACCTTCCGCGCTCCAGACATACGACCCTTCTCCGCGAACCAGTGTCACCGGGTATCGTCGATAGTTCGGGATCACGTACTGATCGAACAGTTCGATGGTTTCCTGACTGGTGGATGTCGTTGTCATAATGTTCGCTTTCTGAACTGTTCTTATTTTGAACGGGGCCTTGTTCTGAACAGGGAAGACAGAATGTCAAAGTCGCAATGACTTCTCTGATTCGAGTCGATGTCTCACAAATTGATTATGGGGAATCGTGTAACACGAGTTCGGTCCCGATGCCGGTGTCTGAATAAATCTCCAACAAAATACTATGCGGAGTCCTGCCATCCACAATGTGGACTTTCCCAACTCCCGCCGCCAATGCTTCCAAAGCGGCTTCCACTTTGGGAACCATGCCCGCCGCCACGACTCCTTCTGCAATCAGTTTTCGGCATTCGGCACCATCGACATGACGAATCAAAGTGTTCAAATCATCTTTGTCTCGACAGATACCAGGCACGTCGCTAAGGAACATCAGTTTTTCCGCTCCCAAAATGCCCGCAACGGCTGCGGCTGCGGTATCCGCATTCACGTTGAGAAGGCGTCCTCCTCGATCAACGGCCACTGACGGAATGACTGGGATCACGCCGTTATCACAAGTCCGCTTGAGTAACTCCCGATTGATATCGTAAACCTCTCCGACACGTCCAAGGTCTACGGGTTCACCTTGATCGTCGGTCAAATCCAGTTGACGAGCCACGAGGCAATTTTGAGTTTGGTAGTTCAGAGCGATTGCCTGTCCCTGACGATTATTGATCTCGGCAACCAAAGAGTTACAAATGTCTCCGGCGAGAACATTGGCAACAATATCGATGGCTTTATCATCAGTATATCGCCGCCCCTGAACAAACCGGGGTTCGATGCCCGCGTCGGTCATCGCTTTACTGATCGCCTTACCACCGCCGTGGATCAGGATCGGCTTCATGCCGACACTCGACATGAAAATCACATCGGTCAGAAACGCTTTAACGGCTTCAGTTTCTTCGAGAGCCGAACCGCCAAATTTGATGACGACATATTTTCCCCGAAAACGCTGAATCCAGTTCAGAGCTTCGATCAGGACATCGGCTTTCTTGATTGCTTCGGAAACCATGATTCTTCCGTAGTTTAAGAGAAGCGAGATATTTTGACATGCCGGGATGTGAGAGTCAAATGAGCAGCATATGTCACATTGACTACCCAAACTCCTCAAGATGTCCCGATTTACGTCGAAAGTCTCAATTCCGCTCTTGGAGTGACTCCCCGAGTCGAAATCAAAACTTGTCCGCGCATGAAAAAGCCCACGTGAAAGCGTGGGCACAGGGTAGATGGAAGAGGCTGTGATTTTCGCTCAACGTAGTTGTATTCCGAACGAGAACCCTCCTCGACTGAAAGAAATATATCCGGGACGATTTACGACTTGATGACGATGGTCGTGTCCAGAAAGTCGATGTCCCACACGATCATGTTCATGGCGAACAGGACGGGGAGGAGCATGGTGGGCGTGACGATCTACGTTTTTTAATGCTTTTTGTAACAACTTCGCCAAACTCTCAGCCTTCTTCACAGTACCAACTACGTGACGGTCTTTTCGATATTTACGGTCATCGCAGAGGTCATCAATGTCGTCTTCTAAATCATCGAGCAGGTCTTCCAATTTTTCCACCTGACGAATCGTGCTGTGTAGATCGCGTCTATGCAGAACATCGTATTGCGACGATTCTGCCAGTCGGCAGATGATATATGCTCGTTGATTGAGACCTTGTTTGTGTGGGAAGTGGTGATTGAACTCTTGGACGATCTCGCGGGACTGATTCGCCAACGCAATGGCCAGCTTCTCAGGACTTCCACCTAGATCATGATCGTGGTCGGCGTAAGCGGCCGGCATGACGGAAAGTGTGAGGATGGTCAAAGCGGCGGTGGTGAATGAGATTTTCATGATGAGTCTCCCGGTCTTGGAGGGCTGATGAATGAATCGTCTTGATTCATGGAGGGCTACCCAGAGAGAAAGCAGTCCCAGTGCCAAAACTCACGGCGCGCAGGCGGAAACAATATATCCCATTGGAAATAAGTCACTTACGACGTATTTATCGCATTTCGTACGGAGCAAAGATGCGACTAATGTGTGATAGATATGACGGCGCAGTGTGTCGAGTGCGGTAGACCAACAATGGCGGAGAACAAATCTTTCATTCACGCAGCCAGCCTGGCTGCGTAGTTTCTCTCGAACTCCTCCGGCGTCTGGTAGTTTAACGTCTGGTGGATTCGTTCGGTATTGTAAAATGTCTCAATGTG
>JAQWSQ010000213.1 GCA_029243145.1 Planctomycetaceae bacterium
GCGGAAGATGGTTCGATTGATGGTGGCGGTTGGAGTTGATCTTCGGTGGGGATTTCCGTCAATTCAGCGCAAATCGGGCAGGCAACCCGCTCGCCAATTTTTTGGCGCGAGATACTCAACCTTTTCTGGCAATGTTGACAATAATATTGAACCGGCATGGAGGATTCCGTGACTTAAGAACCGCGTTGATCTTCAACTCCAAAGGAAAATTCGAGTTCATCAATGAGATTGGCTTCCTGAATCACACGGCGGACAAAGCCGTGTGGGACTTCTCGCCCTGCTCGAACGACCACGTTCGTTTTACCGGCCGCATTTTGTTCGCGAATAAAACCGGCAATGTCGGTGAGACGACGTTCTTCACCTTCCAGGATAATGATGGGTTCTCCCCCCGAGACTCGTGGAGAATGAATGACAATTAAGATTGCGGAGGATTGATCGACGTTGACTCCGTTTCGAGCCGGAGGAACATCGACCTGTTGTTGAGAGCTCATTGTCGAGGTGACCATAAAAAAGATCAGCAACAAAAAAGTGACATCGATCATGGGGGTGATGTCGAGTTCACCAGCAGCTTCCTTGCGGCGTTTTTTTCCCCAAGTGGCTGTTGTCAGGGCGTCTCCGAATGAGAGAGGGCGACGGTTCATGCACGGGGCTCCTGTTGTTTCAAGAGAGACTCCCAAGTCGCCAAGAAGTCGCCAATAGTCTGCTGGACGGAATCTTGCAGTTTACCAACTCGAATGTTGATCGCGGCTCCCGCCATGACCAGAGGAATCGCAACAGAAAGCCCCATCGCGGTAGTAAACAAAGCAAACGAAATGTCGCTCGCCAGAACTGTTGGATCCATGCCTGTCTGTTTCATAGTCGCAATCTTTGCGAACGCATTGATCATTCCGATGACGGTTCCCAAAAGTCCCAGCATGGGGGCACTTTTAACTATTGTGGAAACCCATTGGCTTCGATAATCGATGTCTGCCAAAATTTCTCGCTCAAATTTTTCACTAAGAACTTGTCGCATGCGTTGAGGCGGTTGAGGGTCGGCAATGGCTGTCAGCACGAGTTGTGGAGCCGCTTTGTCCCATAATGTTGGATGGTCACAGTAGGTGGCGAGACCTTCGAGGTCTCGGTTCGTCAGATGCTCTCGAACTGAACCAATAAATTCCTGCTCGGCTTCCAAACTGGAAAACCGTTTCTGTTTCACTCGAATCAGTAACAGGATGACCAGAAACATTCCAGCCAAAGCCGAGAGCCCCAGAACGAGGTAAATCAGGTTTCCGGCAATATTGAGAATTTGGGTGTAGTTCAGCATATCTAAGTGCTTGTCTTGAAAATGAATGTCGCGATGCAGCGACTGGCATCAAAAACTAGAGGACTTCTACGATACTGCGAGACGATCTTCTCTTGGTTGATAAAAACTGAATTCCTGACGTGTTAATCAAAATAGATGATTCGAGTGACCGTGAATTGGTAGTCGGAGCCTGTACGACGGACCACAAAATAGGTACGTCGAATTTCATCAACATCGCGTGTTGACTTTTCATGTTCCAACACTGCTAAGCGGTTTTCTGTTTCCGGGTCGTAAAAGTGAAACAGGATTCCACCAGTCACATTAATTCCAGCTTTCTCAAACAGGCCTTGGTCAGCACCTCGTAAGTTGCCACCTTGCCAAGTCATGTAAAGTCGTTTTTCGAGAGAACCGTCTGTCACTTCGCGAGTGGTAGGGCGACCCCCTGAGAGATCGGAAAGATAGACCAGTTTTCCAGAGGGAAGTAATGCCCCAAGTTGTATTTTGAAGTGCTCGAGTTGTTGGGCGTATTCCGTCAGAGTGGCGCCTTCTTTGAAAGTAATAAACCAGCGTTGTTCCCGTGGAAGGCCACCTTCTCCTTCACCGACTCCCAGCGGACTTCGCCCCGTTCCCGTCGCGGAACCCATCTTGCCCGCATTTCTCAAGTCGGTCTCGTATTGTTCCTGAGCTTGATTGTTGGCGGTGTCGGCGAGTTCAAGAACGTTATCGAGCATTTCAGCCACTTCGGCTTCTTCGGACTCGATCTCAGCCAAAGAGGGATCATCCGAGATATCCTCGGGAGATTCGACCATTAAGGTCTCATCGGGAATGCCGTCGTCACGGCCACCCGCAAGATCGACCAGTTCTACCGGAACAAAAGATTCGGGTTCGGGAGGACGGTTGGTTAACCAGACAGCGGTCAGCCAGATGAGAAACGCAGCGAGTGCAATTGTGCCCGCGATGATCCCCGCAGTCGCCAGATCGAAACGGGTGACTTTCAGTTCTGGCGGTGCGATCCGCGTTTCAGGTGGGTGTTGTTGAGTGGGCATTCGCGAATGATTCACGCAGTGTGGAGAGATTCCCCGATTCGAATAGTCAATAGGCCTGGCGACTTATCATGCTATGGTAACAGGAGCCAATCGGTCAAATTGATTTTGAGTGTCATCTCCGATTTCAGGTGAAAATGTTCATAGAGATGTTCTATGAGCAACAATGAGTTAACAGTATGAGCATTTCAGACAATTGAAGTTCTTCCGCAAAGGCGTGCCATTCACTTCCCTGCTGAGAGGGGGAATGAGCTTTCTGAAAAAAGTCGACCGCAACGATGCTATCCCACCCAGAAGCTGTCAGCATTTGCACGGTTTCGTGAAGCTCTTTGTCTTTGTATCGCTCCACAAGTTGATGAGCGGTTTCGGCCAACTTCACAAAACAAGGATGATCTCCCACACGTCGGAACCAATACTTGGCGTTCCCAAAGTCAGGTTCTCGTCGATGCATGATTCCGTGCCAATAATCGCCGTTTCTATCAACACCCATTCCCTCAATAGACTGGGAATATTCGTGACTTGCATCCAAAAAATCGTGAATCAGTAACAATCCGGCGAGTATTTCGGTCACTGATTCTGAGGAATTAGAAACGAGCATGTTTTCGGGAAGGTTTTTCAGGACTGAAAGAAGTTGGCCGCTGCTTGATGAATTAGATATTGGTATTGGAGATTTTAGAGTGAAACTACTTTCGGAGTGTTCGGTTACACGCCATCCCTTGTTTTGTTGGGCGACGATTTGTTGTGCCACGGCTGAGAGAAGTTCGACTCCGGATTTTGGTTGAGCGTCTGAAAACGCTTGCCGGACCGATTCTGTTTTAATGGCAGTCACACCCGTAAACCCGACCGCAGCTTGTACAGCACAAGGTGCCAATAACAGGAATCGGTAGATCACATCGGTGGAACAAAACTGAACAACTTTGTCAGACTCAGAAAGCTGTTGCCGTGCTGAATTGATGACTGGGAGTGTCGCTTTTGTCGAAAACCAGAGATATTCGGTGTCGGAGTTTAGTGCTTCGTCGTGAGAAATGAAAAAGTCATCAATGGAAATGGTGGATTTCTCCGAGCTTGCTGAAACGAGAATTTCTTCGCCATACATCAGAATTCCTCCACAACCATATGATTTCAGAATGTGACCCAGCTCTTAGTTAATCTTACCTAAGTCCTTATATAGATGATAGTAAGGGGTGCTTGCTGTGTGTTTTCTCTGAGTCTGAAACGGCTGACGATCCCCATCTTCATCAGCAACTGACGATTACAACGATTTGGGTAGATTGTTTTGATCTGATGATCACTATCGGTGATGTGACTCACAAGACCTGAGAAACCGTCGCAGAATGCAAATGATTCATTGAAAAATTAAAGGTCAATGATACTCTGATACTAGAGAAGGTGAGAGAATCGGGCGTAGTTTCCTCTCTCCCTAAATTCGAAAGACGATGATCGGCTGGGGAGCCGTGAGTGTTTCGAAGAATTTGATTCATACCTGCTCACTCACATGGAGCGGTCTCACGACCGGCTCTATGGGACCTATATGCATGGAAGAATTATTAACGGGGTATCAGAGTAATCTCAGCACTTGGCTGTATTACTCCGGGTTGCTGACCATCGCGGTGTTCTTCAAGTTCAACCGTTTATGGTCATTGCGCAACATTGACCTATTTCTTCTCTTGGCAATCTCTCCCGGCTTGTTACTCGTCAAGCACGGGGAAGTCTCTGGCTATGTGCCTGAAGGACAACAGTTCCATACGGCCTATCTTGGATATTGGTGGCTGTTTTTTGTTTCGATCATCGTCTTGATACGTTTGCTCTCCGACAGTCGATTCAAACGCCGACCACGGCTCGAACAGAATTTGAATATATCAGGGATGTTATTTCTGGCAGTTTCTGCGATTACATTTCTGATGGCAAAAGCGGCGACTGAGCCTCCTCCCCATGTGACAATGACGACCATCGAACGTGGTCAACAGTTACTGGATCGAGTTGACAAGACGGCCGGCGAGTATTCACAAACGAAGTTAGAGTTACCAGGGCCGACAACGGCTGCTGTGGCGAGTGTCTCAAGTGTCTTGTCGGATGCAGTCGTTTCCGGTGATGACAAGTTTCATTTACAAACGATTGCCGTCCGAATTATGTCGATTCTTGCCCATTTGGCAGTGATTTCGGGACTGCTTTTTGTCGGTTATCGTCAGTTTGGAGATATTCAGCTTGGTGTCGCGATGTCTCTCTTGTATCTCATTCTACCCTGTACTGCATTTGATATTCACTTAGCGCACATGGTGATTCCGGCGGCGTTGATCGTCTGGGCGATTGCCGCATATCGAAGACCGGCAATGGCAGGCGCTCTTCTTGGCTTGGCGTGTGGGTCTGTCTTCTTTCCCATCTTTTTATTGCCGATCTGGATCATGTTTTATTGGAAACGTGGGGCAGTTCGATTTACAGGTTCTTTGGCAGTTACGGGAATTCTTCTGATCTCGACATTGTTCATTACGAGTTCCGATGTTGTTTCATTCAGAAATCAACTGATGGGAACTATTGACTGGGAACTTCTCAAATTTGGTCCCGAGAGTTTAAGTGGATTCTGGTTTTATAATTCGCAGCAATACGCGATTCGAATTCCTGTGTTCGTTTGCTTCGTCATCATGATTGTCGCGATGTGTCTTCGATCAAAGCAGACGTTGGAATCTCTCGTCGCCGACTCGGCTGCCATCGTGGTCGGGATTCAATTCTGGTACACGTCGCGTGGTGGTGTCTACATCCTTTGGTATTTACCGTTGCTGCTGTTGGTTGTCTTTCGACCCCGCCTGGCACATCTCGTTCCACCGGAATCGTCAAACGCTCAAGAAGGAACCGTGCAATTGCCGGCGAACGGAACTCCCCCCGGTCGACAAAGCAAAACCGGTGCTCAGGTATTGCGCTGAGGTCTTGTGCTAATGAGTTTGAGTTGCTTGCCCAGTAATCGCGAGTTCAACCGGCTTAGCGATCTTCTGACGGGTTAGGCTTTCGATTCAGAATGGGAGCGTCGAAGGCATCGATTTTGGGGACTTCGACTGGCCTGTTCAGTAGTAGGTACTTCAAAGCTAGGCCGAACGCCAGTCCACAGATAATGACTCCTATAAAGCCAAAAGGTTGATATTTGTGTTCGAATCCATGCTCCAGATTCATGCCGAAGATTGAACTCAATGTGGCAAGTGGCAGAAATATTGCGATCAAAGAGTTCATGCGATTTGCGGAAGCGGCGAGTTCGAAACTATAGAGCGCTTGTTCTTCGGTTCGTTTGGCAATTGCGTATTCCATCGCAGCTTTGCAATCATTCAGTAAAAGGTCTGATGATCGCGAAATTACGTAAGCTTGGTCGCGACAATCGATCAACCAAAAGTCCTCTGGTTGACTTTCACGTGCTGACTGGATTGCCAAATACAGATTTTCGGCAGAACGATGTAAAGGGATTAACTCTTCGATCACGCTGAAATATTCATCCGCCGTTCTTGCGATGAGTTCTTTTTCTTCCAGGCCATCCAGCAGATCATCGAACTCATCAAGATGTTGATCGAGAGAATCGATGGTGTCGCCCAGAGTGCTTGACGTCCAACTGTTATCCGGTCGCCTCCAAAAAAAACCGACCAGTAAACGAAATCTCAGAACCAGTCGGGGGTTCGTGTAACACGAGCAAGAGATGGTTTTCTGCTGACATACATCGCTGGCGTCCCGCTTGTTGGCCGAGACGACGGCGAATGGCTTGAGGAAGTTCCCAATCGTCGGGAAGCAGAGAGATCAGATTAGCGGCCTTTTCGGATTGCATATTGAGATTCGTAATGAAAGTTTATGTTTCAAGCCTTGTGAAAGAGTTTGAAGACATTATGGGGAATATAATTTTGTAAAAATTAAAGAAAATAAGAATTCATGTCGAGTTGGGGGTGGTTTGAAATCCAATAATTGAGCGTCCAGCTTTGCCTCCCTGTTGAGTCATCTCGTTTTGGGACGTGCGGAAATCTTCGTTTTTCAGAGTAAACATGCCGTCCACATCGCCACGCAAGCTGCCAATTTGTATCGAACGATAAACAAATTCTTTGATGAATGCGTGGCTGGCCCCGTCAGTCAATTTGACCAGTTCTTCGTAATCCAGTTCTTGGTCCTGAAAATCTTTCAAGAGAGACTTGAGATAGAGTTCTCTGAGCTTGGATCCGGGGTTGGGTACTTCAATGCATTGGCTCACCCGTCCAGGACGATCTTTAATCGCAGATTCGACACGCTCGATTGAGTTCGTGGTCAGCATGACGATCAAGTTATCGGCGTCGGCAGCTCCGTCTAATTCGTCCATCAACGATCCCAGTTGAGGTGAGTAGGGATTGATTTGTCGATCACTGTAAACGAGATCGATATCTTCCAAGACGATTATTGATGGTTGAAATAAACGAGCAACATTGAAAATTGTCCGAATATGGACGAGTGCCGTTCCTGCCGCAAAAACAGTGGTCGCATCTTTGAGACAACCAGCCAAGTATTTACAGGTATAGGTTTTTCCATTTCCGGGAGGACCATACAGCAAGAGTCCGCGTTTACGCGGGACACCTAACGCGACGAGCTGTTCGCGTCGCTGATGGAAATCAATCACATTCCGGTCAATCAGTGATCGGACGTCGTCTTCAAGAATGATCTCATCAGGATTGATTTCGTGTCGAGGAAGAAAGTGAACCTGAAAAGCTTGCTCGTGATCGGTGCCGTATTCTTGCCCCGATGGTTCGAAGCGGATTTCGAAGACTTTATTTTTGTAAACGCTATGCTCGTTCGAAAGTTTGATGATTTCTTCGAGAAAGGCTTGAGCCAGCTCATTGGTTTGAGAGGCGACCTCAATGAAAGTCATTTGGTAAACGTTACGAACACGCAGGATATGTCGGTTCCCGGATTGACGTTCCTCGAGGATCCAGAAACTTTCTTCGGCGAAATATTCTGTTTCTTCGTGGCCAACCTGACGAGGATTGGAGGGGGCAACATTGATGCCTCGACGATAATGGACGCTTCCCGCAGTCGACAGAATCGAGTCGAGTGGTTCTTCATGGCGAGACGTGATCTGATGCAGCAGTTCAAAGTTTTCATCCAAGGCATTCGCCGCGCGATACACATCGGGAAATCGATACATGGGCATCATGCGAGTGGCGACGGAAACTTTGGCACTCGTGCCGTAAAATTTGCGAAGTTCGTGGTCAATGTTCGGGCCCAAAAAAAGATTACGCAGAAAACCCATAAGAGAATATCCTTGTTGGACAGACCTGTTTCGCTTTGATCGACGATTGGTTTCAGTTTGAATCACTTGTAGATGTCGGCTTGAAATCTTCCCGTTGCGTCGTGGGTGTTGGTTCATAACTCAGAATTGCTATTCGAAAAAGCTCTCATCGGGGATTGATACATCGAATCTTATTGTTGCAGAACATCCTGCAAAGAATCCACCAGGCGGTCGATTTCTTCCACCGTGTTGTAGTGTAGAAAACCAACACGTAAGGTTCCTTCAGGTTCGAGTCCTGCAGCTTCCGTGAATGGCAACGCATAATGATTTCCCGGCCAGGCAAACAGGCCACGCTCGCCTAGTTGTGTGGCTATCTCTTGTGGGGAGATAGAATCGTGCGTGAAAGAGAACGTGGGAACTCGCTCTCCCCAGCGATTAGGATCGTTGATTCCCCAGAGTTTTAGAGAATCAATTTTTGTCATCCGTTCGAGGAAATGTTCACTTAACTCGGTTTCGTATTCAGAAATGGCCTGCATGGCAACATCAAGTTGGGAAGTTCGATCGGTCGCTTCGCTGGAAATTGTTTTTCCCAGATTGGCCAGGTAGTCGACCGCGGCAGCGGCTCCACAAGTCGATTCGTGTGATTGCGTACCCGACATCCAACGTCCCGGCAAAGAGTTTGGGCTGGGGCGTAACTTGTAGACCGGTAATGATTCCAACAGTCTTCGTTTTCCGAACATGATACCTATATGTGGCCCGAAGAATTTGTAGGCGGAACAGCAAAGAAAATCACAATCAAGATCGGTGACATTGATTCGACGGTGAGGGGCCATGTGGACGGCATCAATGAATGTGATCGCTCCAACTTCACGTGCGGCAGCAATCATCTTTTTGACGGGATTGACGGTTCCCGTTGCATTCGAAGCGTATCCAACCGCAACAAGTTTTGTTCGTTCCGAGAGAAGGTCGCGATAGGCGGTTTGATCGAGTGTGCAATCTTCCAGATTAACGGGGATGTGATGAACGGTGACTCCGGCGTCTTTGGCAGCCTGAACCCAAGGGGAGACATTGGCATCGTGGTCAAGTTGCGAAACAATAATCTCGTCACCAGGTTGCCAGGTTTGCGAGATTGCCCGACTGAGAGTAAACGTCAGCGAGGTCATATTCTGTCCAAATACAATTTCGCCAGTGTCGGTGGTTCCGAGAAAATCCGCTAAGGCAGAGTGACCGGCCTCAACTCGTTCGTCACTTTCCTGGCTGACAACAAAGGGAGCGGAACGGTTGGAATTCGTGTTCAGCAAATAATCGCTCATTGAACAGGCGACCATTTGAGGAACTTGACTTCCAGCAGGTCCATCGAAATGGCAGACAGTACGTCCGTTGAGTTGTCTTTGTAAGGCCGGGAAATGTTCTCGGACAGATTCAATGGGAAAGGTCATGAAATTTATCCGGGCAGGGGGGAGGGATCAGGCCGTCTCATCTTGTTCTGGGACATGATCGACCAAGCTGATCAATATTTGCCCGTTTTTTGGAAGTGATTCTTCCTCCGCAGTGAAGATCTTGAGAGACCTGTTTTCATCAATCATCATCAGCGGAGTGGCTGTCTCACCATACAGATCCTGAAAATCCTCATAACTGAATTCTTCGGTTAACGGGGTCTTTTTGATGATCGCTCCGTTAGAGAAACGTTGCGTGAGTTTTGGATAGGTGGATGAAGGATTAAAAAGTTTGCGACCGGTGAGTCGATCAGAAACTTCTCCGCGTGGGTTGTTTTTGTCGGCTGTACGAGGAGTGAGTTGGAAGAGATTGGCTTTTCCAAACTGATCCGAGAATTGTCGAACAGCCAATGCGTTGACTTCATCGTTCGGGGTCATTGCCAACAGCCGACCAATACCACTGAAATCGACTTCATTGCCTACAAATTCCGAGATGATACTGGCGTTTTGTGTCGGCAGTCCGAGCATTCGAGCAGCGGAAATGTTTTGGTGATTCGTGTCAATCAAAAGTACCCCGTAGCCTTCTTTTGAAATGGTTTCTGCGAGAGAACGGACAAACGCATCGGCTCCTGCAAACAGAATTCCTTGAGGATTGGGGTCCGAGATTTTCAGTCGACGGGCTATGGGAGCCGCGGCAAGACCATAGATCGTAACAGTTCCAAAAATGACCAAAAACGTGATGGGTGCCAGCTTCTGGGCATCAGCAAGTAGTAACGGATCGACTTCTCTGAGATGGCTTAACTCTTCTATTTCAAGAGCAAAAACCGAGGCGACCGCCGCAGCGACGATTCCCCGTGGTGCGAGGACCGAAAGAAAAGTCTTTTCTTGCCAAGAAAATTTGGTGCCGATGGTCGAGACAAATATTGAGAACGGACGAATGAGCAGAATCAAGATCGCGAGAAACACGACTGCTTTCCATCCCAGTCCATCGAGATCTTCGAATGACAGTCGCGAGGCCAATACAATGAAGAGTACAGAAATGAGTAACACAACCAGATTCTCTTTGAATTCGACCACATGTTGGATGCGAACGGTTTTCTGGTTGATCAGAAAAATTCCCAGCAAAGTCACTGTGGCGAGTCCCGACTCGGATTGAATCAGGTTTGAGGAAGTGAATGTCAAAAAAATGAATCCCAGCATTACGGGGTTTTCGAGATAGTCGGGGATGAGATGCCGTTTGAGAGTTTGAACAATGATCAAGGCAGTGACGCCCGCAATGCTGACCGCAATCAACGTCATCGTGGCAAAGCCAATGGCAACGCTTTGCATGGCAGACTCACTTTGGGCCACGATGATTGTTTCAAAAACCAGGACTGCGAGTACCGCTCCGATAGGATCGTTCACGATGCCTTCCCATTTGGCGATGGCACCGATGCGAGATTTGGGGCGGATGTGTCTGAGCAGAGGAATGATGACAGTCGGGCCTGTCACGACGAACAACGCACCTACAAGAATTGACATCTCCCAGGTTTCAAAGATGAGCTTGGCGGCAATCGCGGTTGGAACCCAAGTGAGAAAGACACCAAACGAGCAAAGTCGAATAATGGCGGAGCGCGACTGAACAAGGTCGCGGATTTTGAGAGTGAGACCACCTTCAAAGAGAATGACTGCTACAGCGAGTGAGATAGCGGGAAACAGCAATGTTTGCGGGATAATCGAATTTGTATCGACTAAACGACCCAAACTGAAGCCAAAAACCAATAGCACAATCAAGGCTGGGAATTTAAGACGCCAAGATAACCATTGCGAAGCAACTCCAACCACCAGAACTGTGGTCAGGTAGACGAGAGGCGAATCCAAAGCAGTAATCCTGTCACAAAAGAGTGATACCTGTCAGTAATCGGTAGAATCGTACGAGCGACGCCATTCCTCAACCAATTGGCGATCAGTCAGACTATCCTCCCCCAACTGCTTCTTCAAGAGGGCTTTCAGATCATCGTCCGCCTGGGATAAAAACGCCTGAAATGTGAGCGGTACAAAATCTGTTGACCACTTCGCATCGACAATTTCTGCTAAGTACCAATGGCGATCACCGCTTTCCATCACGTTCTCAACACGGCATTCCAACCAAGCGTGTGCATCCTTTAGTATGGGGGCTTGCGTCACAGATGTTGTGAATTCAAGGTCTGAAAATTTATCGATGTCTCGGCCAGATTGGGTACCGAAATGTTGAACCCAATCTGATTGATCAGAGGCAATTAAATGTGCGACGAATGACTTTGATTGTTTGACCAGCGATTCTGTCTGATGATGGGTGGCAAGTCCGACGATCAAACGGGGAAGTTGATCGTTAATGGAGGCTTGTGAGACGGATGTGGAAATGAGACCGCCGTAATGGTCACCCGCACAAGCGCTAATGACCCAGAGTTCGCGATCCAAGACCCGAAACAGGGGTGCTGCCTGATCGATCATACCGGGAAATCCTGACTACCTATTCGTAATGAGAATCGCTTCTTGATATTCGCGGAAGGTCACTTCTTTGAGTTTCCCGGAACTGATCTTGCTCTCCCACTGTGTCAGCATCAAGCGGTCGGTGCTATCAAGAGAACGACTGATGCGATGTTCGGCTCGCAGATGAGATTTGTCGTTAGTATCTTGAAAAAGGCGAACTTCGGTCGGATACATATTACGTTTACGAAGTGACTCATTCAGGCTCAATCGTGCACTGGGATACATTGATTGTGGATGCAGCACGAAATTCAAGCGGGCCATCCAGTCTGCATAAAGCATGTAGGCTTCGTGAATGGAAGGATCGTCTGAAGGTACGCACGTGGCCGAGTATCGAATTGAACTGTTTTGTAGATTGAGAGTTTGACTCTCCGGTTGCCAGTTCTCTTCAAAGTGAGGTTCAAGTTGAGCATGAACTGCGTGAGCTGAAGAGGGGAGTTCCCCTCCATTTATTTCTGCGATTTGTTCGAGATATTGTTCGGTTTCATGACGCGCAACTTTGAGGATCTGTCGAAGTTCATCGAAGTCAACGGTTGTCATCAGTGATCGGGAGGAGTTGATGATGGTGAACCGGTTCTGTTTCGGTTCAAAGATGATAATTTCTTGCACACTGTCGATGTAATCGTAAGCACGTCCCGCATGAAAGATTGTCAGACTGACGGCACGCTCTTGAGATTGGAGTTCGCCATTTTTAGAGGGTGTAACATGGTAAATATGTGTGCGTATTTTCATGTCCTGTGCGCTGAGAGCAGGGACGACTGCTAAGGGCATTAGAAATAAAATTAGACTCAGGTGACACAAACGCATCTGTGACACTCCATTGTGCTAGGGTGATATTCCGTAGAGCGATGGGGCTCAGTCGAAATGGAATAAAATGATGATTGGGGGGGGTAAACTCTCTCCAAAATGTGATTACACATTGCTGGAAAGTGGATTACGCAGGTGAATTTGTGAAATGGGATGTGTTCGGACGAGGAAACGTCCTTGATGGGAACAAGACGATAGTCCTTTACGAAAAGTGCTGCAAGATGAGAAAAACGATATTTCAGGGATGAAAACAGATTTTCCGAACAGAAAAGGCTTGTCGGATTGATGCACAATCGGGATAGTTTGCAGACTCAATCAAATCAATTCTCAGGAAACGACTCCCCATGCCAATGAAAGCAGTCAGTTACGAGCAGTTCGGCGATCCTGTGCAGGTTCTCAAGCTGGGGGAAAAAGAAGTTCCCGAACCAGGGCCAGGGCAAGTGCGTGTCAAGATGCTGGTGAGCCCCATTAACCCCTCCGATTTGATGAGCATTCGTGGAGGTTATACCTACACACCCAATTTGCCGGCCACTCCCGGATTTGAGGGAGTAGGGATTGTGGAATCATCAGGTGGAGGGATGCTCGGTAAGATGATGATTGGGAAGCGAGTTGCCGTCCTGAATCGCGATCACGGGAACTGGTGCGAGCAAACGGTGACATCAGCCAAGCAAGTGATTCCGATACCCAAACAGTTGCACGATGATCAAGCGGCTTCATTTTTTGTGAATCCCGCGACTGCGTTCATTATCACTCAAAAAGTATTACAAGTTCCCAGAGGAGAATGGTTGGTGCAGTCGGCAGCCAACTCTTCTCTCGGGAAGATGGTGGTCAAGCTCGGATTACACCATGAGTTCAAGACGTTAAACATTGTGCGACGTGAAGAAGACATTGAGAAACTCAAGTTTCTCGGGGCGCATGAAGTCATCAGGTTTGATGTGAATGAGGATTCGCACGAGCAATTGATGGAACGGGTCAAAGAGATAACGGGGGGTGGGGCTCGCTATATGATGGACCCCATCGGAGGACAATTGGGTTCATTGATGGTGAAGTGTCTGGGCAAAAACGGCATGTTTGTGCTTTTCGGCACAATGTCGGGAGAGGATGTCTCTCTGTTCCCCCGAACCCTGATGTCGATGAATGCCGATATCAGAGGGTTTCATCTGGGAGGCTTTATGGAGCCCCTGAGTATTTGGGCGAAGATGTCATTGATACGTCAGATTTCCAAGCTTGTCGTCGATGGGACGTTATCGACCGATTCTGCGGAAGAATTTCCACTGGAAGAGTTTGCCAAGGCGATCGAAGTTTCTCAGCAGCCGGGTAATAATAAGAAGATCCTGTTACGCATCGGTCACGAACCCGAAAAATAGCGGGCGATTTCTTGCTTTTGAGTCGTTATTCTGAACTGATCAGAGAACGCTCTACTCAAAGTGAAAGAAATCCGCCGATGTCCGTACGAATCCTTAAGATGCTGTTGCTGACAACGGCCCTGTTGGTGACCAGAAGTGTTTCCCTTCAGGCCGCTCGGCCAAATATTCTGTTCGCAATTGCCGATGACTGGTCGTACGGTCATGCGGGGGCTTATGGCTGTCCTTGGGTGGAGACTCCGGCGTTCGATCAGATTGCCAGGGAAGGATTGCTTTTTGAGAATGCCTTCACACCCAATGCCAAGTGTGCGCCGTCACGTGCAATTATTTTGACCGGTCGTAACTCTTGGGAACTGGAACAAGCCGCCAATCACATGTCCTATTTCCCGCCGAAGTTTGTCTCTTTTATGGAGGCGCTCGGCAATCACGGTTACCAAGTAGGATACACCGGCAAAGGGTGGGGACCGGGAGTTGCGAACGACGTGGATGCTAAACGCCGCGATATTACTGGCAAAAATTATTCCCGGCGTAAAGCGACTCCTCCTGCACAAGGGATTAGCGCGAACGACTATTCAGGAAACTTTTCTGACTTTCTGCAAGACTCCAACGAAAATGAGCCGTGGTGTTTCTGGTACGGCACGACCGAGCCTCATCGTGGTTACGAATATGGAGTCGGTGTTCGTAAAGGTGGTAAGACACTCGATATGATCGACCGTGTTCCCGCGTACTGGTCCGATAATGAAACCGTCCGTAACGATATGCTCGATTACGGATATGAGGTCGAACATTACGACAGGCATCTCGGTCAAATATTGGAGCATCTCAAAAAGTCTGGGCAACTCGACAATACATTGATTGTGGCGACGTCCGATCACGGGATGCCTTTTCCACGCGTCAAAGGGCAGGCGTACTACGATTCCAACCATATTCCGCTGGCCGTTCGTTGGCCGCAAGGGATTAAAAAGCCGGGTCGTAAAGTGACCGACTATGTGGCCTTTAATGACTTGGTGCCGACGTTTTTGGATGTCGCTGGAATGAATACTGAATCTGCCGGAATGCAGTCGTCATCGGGGCGAAGCCTGCGATCAATTTTTGAGTCGGGCATTGATGGGCGGACCCATGCGGATTGGAATCACGTTCTCATTGGCAAGGAACGTCATGACATCGGGCGACCTCATGATTGGGGTTACCCGATTCGCGGAATCATTCAAGAGCAACTGCTGTACCTTCAAAACTATGAGGTCGATCGTTGGCCGGCAGGAAATCCCGAGACGGGATACCTCAACTGCGATGCCAGTCCTACAAAGACAGACATTTTGAATTTGCGTCGCTCAGGAGAAGATCAGGCTTTCTGGAACCTTTGTTTTGGGAAACGGGCGCCGGTGGAGTTCTATGATCTTGCCCATGATGCTGATTGTGTCAACAATCTGGCGGAAAGTTCGGAATTCCGCGAAGAGCGTGAAGTTCTGTCTCGTCGAATGGTCAAAAAACTGAAAGAGCAAGGGGATCCCCGAATCTTTGGCAAGGGGAAAATCTTCGATGACTACATCTACACGAGTGAAGGAACACGCAATTTCTACGAACGCTTTATGAAGGGTGAGAAGGTGAAGGCTGGCTGGGTGAGCCCGAGCGATTTCGAACCTGCCCCTGTGGAGTAGTCCTATCTGTATTTGACTCTTGCGTACCTGGGTAAGGATATGCTCGTGATGCGTCAGCGATTGTTAAAGCTGCTGTTGTTGGTTGTGGTGATATTGTTGCCGTTTCTCATTCACTGGTTGTACTTGTGGGTGACGATGTGGCCGAAGTCGATCACAATGGCGACCGGTCCGGTCGGTGGACGCCATCGGATGATTATGGAAGCTTTAGCAGGCGAGATTCGCGAGCAGTTGAGTGTCGATGTCGAATTGAAAGAATCCGAAGGTTCGTTACGCAATTTGCGTATGTTGGAAGCGGGTGAGATCGATTTTGGACTCTATCAGTCTGGTGCGAGGCGCATGATCGCCGATGCGACTCAGCACTCCGAGACAACTCAGGTTCGTTTTGTCAGCAATCTTTACTCCGAAGTTGCACACTGGGCTATCAATCGAGATTCCAATATTGGAGATTCCGATGATCTTAGAGGGAAGAGAATTGCGGTCGGCCAACATGATTCAGGAGACTCAGCGATGAGTCTCGTGTTGGCCGAACATTTCGGGCTTTCTGATAATGATTATGAAATCGCTTATCTTGACTATGATCAAGTTCGAGCACAGTTTCTCGATGACACCCTCGATGTGGCTTTTATTACCGTGGGTGTTCAAGCCGATGTGTTTCGACGGTTGTGTGAGGAAGGAAAGGTCGAATTTCGATCTCTGGAGAATATTGACGCCTTAGTCCTCAATCATATTTCTCTAACACCTTATACCATTCCCAAAGGACTTTATCAGACTACGGGGCGAGTGGCTCCTTTGGCTGATGTTCATACAGTCGCACTCAAGTCTCAGCTTCTTTGTCGAGATGAACTCCCCGATGCATTGGTCGAACAGATAACAGAGATTGCTCTGAGTGAAGACTTCATGAAAGAGATGAAATTGGGGGAACTTTTTTCGCAAGGTGTTGAGTTCGCCAGCGCCAAGCCGGAGTTTGCTGTTCATTTTGGGGCGGCACATTATTTTGATCCCCGGTTGAAACCGATTCTGAACAGCGACTTTGTCGAGGCGATGGAAGGGATGCGATCTTTTCTTGTGTCCCTGTTAATCGCCGGGTATCTCGGGTGGAGGTGGTGGGTGAAAAGAAGCATTCGGCAGGCAGAGCATCGATTGGATCGCTATATACGCCGGTTGTTGGAAATCGAGCGGAGCCAGGTTGAGTTGGGAGAGTCTCCCGACAGCTTGACACAAGATGGTCGTGAATTGCAGGTTTTACTCGATCATGTCACCAACCTGCGGCAGGAATGCCTAAAGGACTTTACCGCTCACGAACTTAATGAAGATCGCTCGGTCGATTGTTTTCTGGAGATGTGTCATGCCCTGTCAGACAAGATTAACGCGAAACTGACCCGAGTGACCTTGGAAGAAAACTTTGCCGAGCTTCGTTTGTTGTTGCACGAAAAAACCGGCACGAAGGAGACTCCTCCGACCGGTGATCAGGTTGGTTGAACATCTTAGCTGATTACACTTCGCGGTATTTGTACTCTCGGTCGGTGACGATACCTGGCTCGGGAACCGGGTATGTTCCATCCGCGTAGGCAGGGACGGGAGACTCTGACTCGAGAGTCAATTCTGTGAGTCCTTCGGCAAGAGGGAACTGATGATTCAGGGCTTGGTCGTAGGTGACTACCTTTCCTGTGTGGCATGCCATTCGCCCCATCGCAGTGACCAGTGATGACTTGACTCCTCGTTCTACTTCATTGTGAGGAGTGTCGTTCATGATCGCGGCAATCAATCGGTCCCACTCGACTTGATAAGGGTTGGGTTCAGCATCTGGGTATTTCCAGACAATCGAATCGCGGTCACCAATCTTTTGCCCTTTGTAAATGGCCGTTTTGGGATTCAAGTGACCCGAAGCTGAACAGATCGCAGAATTCTTGCTTCCGTGCACATAAGTGGAGAACTCATTGTGACAACCGCTCATCGTGCGGCCTTCCATGATCATCTTCGAACCATCAGCAAAGGTATATTCGGTGGAGTAGGAATCGAAGTTTTGATCGATGAAATCCCCGCGGTAATGTCGTCCACCAAACCCTTTGGCCTCGACCGGGAAATCGTTCTTCATCCAACAACATTCATCGATGTTGTGGATCAGGAAATCGCTGAAACCACCGCCACTGAGCCATAGGAATGAATGGAAACGACTGATTTGATACATCAGATCGCTCATATCTCCAGGATTCTTGTTGGAGAAGGCAGAAGCGGTTGGCCCAGCACAACGATAAGCACGCAACAGGTTGATGTCGCCTAATTCCCCATTTTGGATACGGTCGAATAATTCACCACGTGCCAAGGAGTGACGACACATAAGGCCGACGCCCACTTTAAGGTTTTTCGCTTTGGCTTTCTCGTTCAGTTCCAGCATGCGTCGAGCGGCAGGGCCATCCGTGCAGACTGGTTTCTCCATAAAGACATTGAGGCCCTTTTCGATGGCATAAGTGAACTGAACCCAACGAAATGCGGGTGGAGTTGTGAGGATCACCACATCGCCAGGATTCAACGCGTCCATCGCATGCTTATAAGCATCGAATCCGATGAATTTTCGATCTTCGGGAACGTCTACAATTTCTTCGTTTCGACTTTTTAGTGTTTTGTAGCTGATGTCCATCTTACCTTCAAAGACATCGGCCATTGCCACCAATCGAGTTGGTCCACTCGCATTCTGAAGGGCTTGCTCGGCAGCACCCGTGCCTCGTCCGCCACAGCCCACGAGAGCAACTTGGACGGCCGATTTTTGAGCGGCGTAGGCACCAGGGACAATTAAACTACTCAGCGTTGCAGCGGCAGCGACCTGGCCGGTTGTTTTCATGAGGTCACGGCGGGAAATTTGAGAATCATTCGGCTGAATCACGGAAGTGGCTCCTCGTTGGTTGTTATTGAATCGGTCGATTCAATTCGGGAAGGATTGTGTGTGGCTTGTTCTCATTTCGTAAGATTAGTTTTGGCATCGACCGTCTTCCTAGTCGATGTGAGAAATCGCTGTTTACCAGAATAACGGCAGAAAGACATCTCTGCAAAAGTATTCAACACTGACAGAATCAGATTATTGTATTTGATAATCAGGAGAATTCGCGGCTTCGTCGTAATTCATACGATCGATGCGGATGGTTTTCTGGAAACAATTCACCCATGAGGATAGTTTTGGCCAGTTTTTTGGTGTACTCAGGTTCTTGATGATGAGAATTTCATTAGGGTTTGTCCGAGTCGTGAATTGAAATCGATCGAACCCTGTGCGGTTGTGTCTTCACGGCTCCTCGATGAATCTTGAACTATTTGGTCAGCGCAGGTCAGTTTAGCGAGAGTTGATTGGTCAGAAATTCAGTGACTCTTTGTGGGCTGACAATTCCCTGAATTCTCGCGTCGAGGTCAACGATGGGGACGTGACGACAACCACTGACGGCCATCACACACAATGCTGACGCCGACGCGGACGAATCGTGAACATAAATGGGATTGGCAGTCATGAATTCGGAGACGGGACTGTCGCCCAGAGTGTCGATGTTTGTTCCGATTTTTAATAGAGCTTCTCTTTCTGAAAAGACTCCCACCAGGGAGCCTCCCGCTTCGATCATCAAATACGAAATATCGAGGGCAGAGAGTGTTTTGATGGCATCTCGGACGGGAGTCTCAGGAGAAATGGTTGTGTAGGGACGGTGTTGTATTGTCAGTACCAATTCTTCCGCGAGTGATCTTTCGACCGGGTCACAATATCCTTTCGGATCATAATTGGCGAGCGGATCCTGGAATTCTTCGATCATCTCAGGCTCCTTCTTGATTGTGTAGATGGGGGGGTCCGCCAATGCGTTGAACCATCACTTGTCCCGGGAAATGGTCGGCAATATATTCCAGCATGCTTCGCTGGCCAGTTAGCCCTGCAAGACCGCCTTCTTCATCGACCACAATGATAAATCGTACGTTGTGTTTTCGCATTGATTTGAGAACATCAACGATGGGAGCATTTTGTTTTAGGCTTGGCCAGTCTTGAGACATGATCTGTGAAACAGGGACATCATAGTTCGATTGTTCTTCCGCCTGCATGCGAACCAGTTGGCTTTCTGTAAACATGCCAATCGGTCTGCGGTCGGCATCCACCACAATCGCACACCCCAATCTTTGAGTTTTCATCGCTTCGACAACTTCGGCGATAGAAGTGTTTGGAGAGACGGTGACTGGATCTCTGAGTGGAAGAGAGCAGACTTGTTCTGCTTGCAGATTTTCTTGCAGGCCCATGAGAATTTACCTCTCAATTCAAGAGATTGAAACACGAATAGAGGATGTACCCAGAATACCGAGATTTGTGAACGATCAACATCATTTTCTTGACGAGTCCAATGGATTCATTGCTTCTGGTGAGTCGAATTCCTTTGCTGTGGGTGATTTGGGAGTTACGACACGTTTGGGAAATCGTTCTGCTGCGGGAGGCCCATCGGCCCGTCCGGCTGCCCATCCTCGGAGTGAATTCAATGTTTCCTGCCCTTTGAGGAAATAGTAGTCGTCCAGAGAATCGAGATGATGCCTCCAAGCTAGTTGACGTCTTTCCGATTCTAAATTGAATTTACAAAGACTCATGTGACTCATCTGGATTTGGATTTCATTGGCGATGAATTGATGGCCTGGTACAGTCGGGTGGACGTGATCTGCCAACCACTGACTATCCAGAATTCCGCTACGTGACTTCTGTTCCAATTGATGAAAGGCATCAATCAGATAGATGTTTTTCTTTTTTGTGATGTCGATCATTGCCTGTTCTAATTCAGAGACCATACGTAAAGAGCAGATGTCTTCATCGCGGGCTTTGAGAAATGCGTGTTTTGCATCCTTGACTCTTTTTCGTGTGAGGTAGCATTGTCCGAGTTCATACCACGCGAGAGCGAATCGGGGATCCAATTGGACTGCTGCTTCGAGAGAGGAAATCGATTTTGATAAATTGTCTCGATAATTCTCGCGAGCTATATCGAGCAACCGGTGGATTTTCTGTGATTCCTCTTCAGATAGAAAATTCGAGAGTTCCGATTTGAAAGGGGGGGAGTCGGCGAGATTTGCGGGCGGGCGAATCATAATGATGGGGACTTCTGCCTGTCGACACAGATCGATCATTCGCTCGAGGTTAAATTTAAAGTGGTCGACGATCTTCGCTCGCCATTCATCGTCTCGGTGATACGCTTTGAGGCTGTCGTTGTAATCGAGAATGGCATCCACTTCGCCATTCAATTGGGGCTTGTTTAATGCTTTGTCTTTTGTCTCGACGGACGAAGCCAGAACACGAAATAAGTGGAATAGATGAGACTTGGCTGACAGATTCATTGTCAGTCGGTCGAATTGTGAGTCAGGTTTGATGTGATCATAGCTGCGGTCTTCGAGAAACTCATTGTGTCCCGTACACAAAACAATCAAATCCGGCTGACACGTGAGGCATTCTTCGAGGATGGGGACCAAACGATAGCTGGCATAAGAAAGCCCGCCACAATTGATGACATCCCAACTTCGGTCTGGGTTGTCGGCCTGAAGTCCTAGCTGTAACCATGTGCCGAAAGTTGTCTCCAGAGAATAGGGTCTCCCCTGGACGGTCGATCCACCGAGAACAAAGATTCGGAACTGGTCGTCCGGCTTTTGAATGGGAAAAGATTCTGCTGCAAAAAATTTCAATCGAGCGGGTGCAATTTCGTAAAAGTCACCACTTTTAGTGAACAACGGGGTGGCTTCTGAGAAACCGACAAAAGGGTCGTCTTCCTGAGTCGGAATACCCCACTCAAGAGCCCGGCAGCTCAGTTCGAGCCCGAACACAATCAGCAGACCGAAGGTAATAGCACCAAGTCTTAGTCCCCAGCGTTTACGTCGAGACACTGATTTTGATTTGCCTAGTGTGGTCGATACATTCATCAGATCGGATATGTCAAAGTGAGAAGGTCGGCTTTAGGGATTCATCAATGGTTTTAATTCTTCGAGAGAGAGTGCTCGAGAGAATACGGCGATTTCATCTAAGCGACCTTCCCAGTTGTCTTTCTGGTCACTTCGGCCTGCGAAAAACAGATTGGAGTAGCGGGCTGGGAAGTTGCCATTTTCTTTGATCGCGATTTCTGGTTCGCTGTTTCCGTTCAAGAAAATTTGGATGGTGTCTCCTTTGCGGACGAATGCGATTTGATGCCAAGTCCAGCGATCAAGAACGGACTTGCCGACCGCTTTGACGCCTTCCCCAGACTCGAATATTAATTTGCCGGGATGATTTTCGGCCCCGCCAAGTCCCAGGAATTCACTCTGTTGATCGATGCCCCAGTTCTGGCCTCGCCCGAACATCCAGCCTGTAACCTGTCGGGCATCGGTCGGCATACCGTTCCAACACCAGAAGACGACTGTGTAATCGTTTTTCAACGCCGGCAATCGTGCCGATAGTCGACCTCCTGCAAAGTGGGCCGAACGATTGAATTCATCATTTTGGCAGAACTTGTCTGAGGCGGGGCCAGAGAGGAAGAATGCGACCGGTGGTTCGAGAATCGCATCAGAATGATTAGGGGAACTGTCTTTCGCACGCAGTCCCTGCATTTCATCGAGACGCCAAAAGGCTTGTGGTTTTCCAGCCAGGATGTTCTCGACTGCACTGCCGCGAGATTGGATAAAAGGCTGACGGCTTTCTCCCGTGACCTTTTCGAGTAACTCCAGGGCTGTTTCGACAATCTTTGGTTCGGCGGTTTCTTCGAGACCGGCAGAACGTGCGGCCCAGGTGTTATAGCCACCCAGCATGTGCTGTTCGGGAGGCGGGATGTAACCATCTCCTCCATTGGCGAGTTCAATCACCATTGTCTGCTGGAGGGGAGATTGCAGTTTGATCTTGAGACCTGTCAGTGCGTAAGTCTCGTTAGGAGTGGTGGCGATGCCGATGTCTCCCAATCGTAGTCCTTGAACAACAATCTCGGTTGATTGCCGTTCGTGAAGCATGACTTGCTCGCGAGCGTAAATTTCTTGCTGTGTTTTGGGGAGGCGGTCTCCTGTCTCGGCGACGATTTTCTGTGACCATTCCAAGAGTTGTTGGTTGGGGACGCGATATTTTAACTCCATTCGTGATTCGGCCATGTTGACCGGCACATCGGATTGATATTCGATTTCGTCGTAGGCCTTCATGGCAAAATTGGCGAGTCCAGTAGCGTATTGTTCCATCTTCATTTCTTCGACTTCGATGGGGTCAGGGTTCTTGTAATCCTTTCGCCAGATGTCACCGCTGCAGCCGTGAGACATGATGGCGACAAACGGTGCTTGCCCGTCTCCCGGTTTGCCGGCAATGCGAGTCTGTATTTCATTGCAGAATTCGCCGAAGTAGTCGGCACTGAGTGGTTTTGGGCCACTAAAATAATGCATCGAGAAGTTGGAGAGTAATGCCAGGGGTCTCCCGCCTCCTTTGGCACGGATAGAGATCATCGCAAGTTGAGGGTCTTCCGGTCCCGATTCACCCACTACGTCATCCCAATTGCGACCGGCGTGCATGTTAGCGCGAACCGTCGGATTGCCGAAGGGGTCATCACGAAGTTTATCGGGGCGTAAGATCCAGCGTCGCAGAGCGGTGTAATCAGGAGCATCAATGCTGGCCCAACCAATTTCTGCCGGTTCGAGATTCGCTTCTGCAGTGGCGATGGCTTCCGCGAGTTTCTCACGTAAGTAGGGGACGTAATTCGGATCGGCGTCGGTTCCCAGGCACCCCATGCTTGCTGGTGCAGAGTGGGTATGTGTGGCCGAGATCAACATATGGTCGGCTGAGATGCTGGTGCGTGTGGCAGCAAGGGCTTTGGCATCATCAAGAAGTGGACGCGGCATCATGCAGCTATCTACGACGACTATGGCTACACGTTCATTCCCATCATCGACGACAATGGCTCTTGCATTCACGGGAGTTGTTACTTGATCGGCGTTTCGGCTTGTCATGCCCCCATTCACGAACACCGGAAACTTTGCAGGAGTGACATCAACAATCGCGGCACCGGCTCGGAATTCGGCATGTGTTTGTGTCGTGTGAAGCAGCAAAAGGGGTGTTGCGAGAGTTATCAGAGAGCAGATCGTATGTTTCATCACTATAAAATCCTTTGTCACTCATGTGTTTTACGGCGCTGGCAGTTACATACACTATAAATAGAGAGTTTCTCTCGAACATCCTTTTCCTCGCAAAGAAATGCAGAAATTTCAGATCGCATTCCGGTGTTTTCGCGCAAGATGAATCTGTTCTCAGTGGCCCTGATTCGATAAGATATTTAGTCCCACCACATTTGCCCAACTTTTTTAAGCCTACCCGATGACGAACCAATCCCCCTTTGAAATCAATCGTCGCAAGCTATTGCAACTTGGTTCTGCCGGTGTTCTTGGTCTCTCCTTGCCTGAGTTACTGGCGTTAAAAACTCACGCCTCTGGTGGCTCAAAACCGGCTGTGGCCAAAAATGTATTAGTGGTTCTCGAGCAAGGGGGCATGTCTCATATTGATACTTGGGATCCCAAACCAGAAATGCCCGTGGATCATCGCAGTTCGCACAAGCCGATTTCGACGGTCGTGCCGGGAATGCAGTTTACTGAGTTGCTTTCAAAAACAGCCCAAATTGCGGACAAACTTTCGGTGATTCGGTCGATGTATCATCCAAAGGCTGGAGCCAATGGTCATCCGCAAGGAACGCAATACACATTATCGGGCGCCCATCCCGCCAGTGTACCGGAGCGTCCCGATATTAGTTCGGTGGTCACGCATCTGATGGGGAGCGAATGTGGATATCTTCCACCAGCGATCATGGTTCCCGGAAATCACGAGCAGGCCAAAGAGTCGCGAACTGGATTTCTTCCCGGTTCAACGCGGGTTTTTAAAACGGGCGGTCGAGATGTCTCGGACGAAAATTGGACGGTGGACGGTTTGTTGGCGCGGCAAGAAAATAGCGATGGCCGATTTGCAGCTCGACAGAAGTTGCTCGGTCAACTGGAACATAAATTCACGGCGAGTGATGATCAGTCTTCACCGTTTGGCGGAATGGATTCGTTTTACGAACAGGCGTTTGAAACACTCGGAAATCCAAGAGTGTCGGCTGCGTTCGAATGGAGGTCTGAACCTGAATCGATAAAGGCTCAATATGGTTCCGGGCATCGTGGTGCTTGTTACCTTGTTGGCCGGAAATTGATTGAGGCCGGAGTGCGATTTGTGACGGTCGATGTGCGCTGGCCACGGAATGATGAATACCCGATGGGAACAAATTTGAATTGGGATCATCACGATTTTATCTATGCTTCGGGGACGTGTAATCTACCCGGTGCAGGTGGCGGTGGTCGTGGTCGGTATGGAATCGGCACCTGGCCAATGATGGGGAGTGTCGATCATGCGTTTTCAGCTTTAATTACCGACATGGAGCAACGCGGCTTGTTGGAAGAAACTCTCGTTTGTTTTGTCACAGAATTCGGACGCACGCCCAAACTGAACAAAGCCCAAGGACGCGATCACTGGACTCATGCTTATTCCATTGCCATGGCAGGAGCGGGCGTCCCCGGTGGGCAGGTCATCGGTAAAAGTGATCATGAAGGAGGATACGTCGAAGCAAATCCACACACGCCGGAGGAGTATGCTTCAACGATCTACGAAAAACTGGGAATCGATCGGGATCGTCCCATCTACACCCCCGCTAACAGGCCTGTCTTTTTCGGCCATGCGGGCGAACCCATTGCCGAAGTTTTGTAATCACGAAATTGTTTCAGCAAAAGATGCTCTCATGGTCAAGATTCTTCTCTCTGCAGCATTTGTGCTGATTGTTGTCTTACGTTGCTCAGTATTGTCTGCACAGCACGACAATTCTCGCGACGCGGTTCGGCACATCTCCGATGAAAAATACGGTCAGATCGCAAAAACATTGAAAGGCAAGAAACCATATGGCGGTCAAGCTGAAATTACTTACGTTGAAATGTTGAGTCTCCTGAAACAAAACGAAACGAAACCTGCATTCGACAAAGCTTTAGAAGCCATTGAACTTGGTTTACCCTTTGAGCGACTGCTCGTCGGGCCTCGTGAAGAACTTTCGAAACTGCATCAATTTCCGCGCTTTCAGAAATGGAAATCGGAGTTGAAACCCTCGAAAATGATTCATGGGCCGATGCTCGGAAAAGTGACCGGCTCTTCGGCTTCATTTTGGGTGCGGACTGACGGTGAGGTCAAAGTTCGCTTGACTGTCGGAGAGGGTACGGCCGTTTCCGATGAGCAGATGACTCGTCAAGAGACTGACTTTACAGCCGTCTTACAAGTGGACGGTTTGCTCCCGGAAACCTCCTATCACTATCGGTTGTTGATTGACGGTGATTCGGTCGCGGAAGGGCACTTCAAAACATTTGCCAAATCAGGAACAGGGAGTCAGTTTTCCGTCGGATTTGGTGGCGGAGCCGGGTATGTCGTGGAATGGGAGCGGATGTGGGACACAATACTGAAAGTCCAGCCGAACGCCTTTCTGATGATGGGCGATAATGTCTACATCGATCAGCCCGAAAGCCAACTGACACAGAAGTACTGTTACTATCGCCGACAATCGCGACCGGAATGGAAGCGATTCGTTTCTAATACTCCCATTTATTCGATTTGGGACGATCATGATTTTGGGACCAACGACTGCGTACCCGGCCCGAAGATCGGCAAGCCCGCCTGGAAGCCCAAAGTCTGGGAGACCTTCACCCAAAATTGGGTGAACCCCGCGTATGGCGGTGGAAAAGACCAACCTGGATGTTGGTACGAATTTCACATGGGTGATGTCCACTTCATCATGCTTGATGGTCGTTATTACCGGGATCTGAAGGGCGGGACGATGCTCGGCCCTGTCCAAAAGAAATGGGTTTTGGAGACTCTCAAGAAGTCTCAGGCGACGTTTAAGGTACTCGCTTCTCCGGTCCCGTTTACCTCTGGTGTTAAACCGGGCAGTCGCGATCCCTGGGACGGGTATCCCGCCGAACGGGAAGAGATCTTCTCGTTCATTGAATCCAATAAAATCGAAGGTGTTTTTTTGATTGCAGCAGACCGGCATCGGACCGATTTGCGAGTCAACACGCGACCGAACGGTTATGATTTGTACGAATTGGAAAGCTCTCGTTTGACCAACCATCACACGCACGGCGTGGTAAAAACGGAAGGGATGGTGTGGGGCTACAACGAGAAGTGTTCGTTTGCCTTTATGAAGTTTGATACGACAACAGATGATCCCCAAGTCGAGTTTCAATGCATTACGATTGATGGCGAAATTAAAGAATCATCTGTTCTGAAACGCAGTCAACTGACGTTTGACTGAAATGTCTCATGTTGAGTACAACCGCGAATTTATCCAACACATTCGGCTCACTCACGTTATAATGTGAATACATAGGATAGTGCATTCACAGGCTCTCTTGATAGCGAGACGAAACGGATGTCGTTTTTTGGATTTCACCCGGTCATCAAAGAGTGGTTTCACAACCGCTTTGCCGGACCGACCGAACCGCAAACTGCTGGCTGGCCGCATATTGCCGAAGGTAAGAACACTCTGATTGCCGCTCCCACCGGTTCGGGGAAAACGCTCACGGCGTTTCTCGCCTGCATCGACCGATTGATCAAATCAGCACCTCTGCCCGAAGAAATTCGTATTGTTTATCTCTCGCCGTTGCGGGCGCTCTCCAACGATATGCACCGTAATCTCGAAGAGCCGTTGGCCGAAATCTACGATTTCGCTCACGAGCACGGAATGAATGTCCCGCCCATCAATGTCGGTCTGCGCACCGGTGATACGCCCGCCTCAAAACGAGCGGCCATTGTCAAACATCCTCCTCATATTTTGGTGACGACTCCCGAATCGTTATACCTGATGCTGACCGGTCCGAAGAGTCGGTTGAAACTGAAGAATGTCGAAACCGTTATCGTCGATGAAATTCATGCACTGATTCGGGATAAACGTGGCTCGCATCTTTCACTCACACTCGAACGCCTCGAAGCGCTCTGTGGACGGAAACTGCAACGCATCGGTCTGTCGGCCACTCAGAAACCACTCGATTTGGTGGCAAAGTTTCTCATTGGTGAAGGAACGGTGCCGTTACCGAGGTCAATCAGCCAGAAAGAAGCTCCCGAAGATCCGCAACAATTGTTGTTTGAAACAGTTGACCGGCAGGTAGAAGTCTGTTCTACGACTGAAGGAAAGCCGGTCTGCGAGATCGTCAATATCGGGCATGGTCGAGAACTCGATCTCGCGATTGAAGTCCCCGAATCGGAACTTCAAGCCGTTTGCAGTCACGAGCAATGGGCCGAAATCTACGGCCAGATCATTGAGCTCATCAATTCGCACCGCAGCACGCTCATTTTCGTCAACACACGCCGCATGGCGGAACGGGTCTCGCATCAACTCACGGAAATGCTGGGGGAAGATGCGGTCAGCAGTCATCACGGTTCGCTCGCTGCTGAGATTCGCTTGAAAACCGAGCAACGTCTCAAAAACGGACAGTTGAAGGCGGTTGTCGCCACTGCCTCTCTCGAACTTGGGCTCGATATCGGTTATATCGACCTGGTGATTCAGATCGGATCACCCCGATCCATCTCCACCTTTCTGCAACGCATCGGTCGTTCGGGGCACTCTCTCGGCCTAACTCCCAAAGGGCGACTATTCGCACTCACACGCGATGAGTTGGTCGAGTCGCTGGCACTCATGCGAGCCGTCAAAGATGGTGTGCTCGACATCATTCGTATGCCGGAAGCACCGCTCGATATCCTCGCTCAACAGATTGTCGCCGAACTTGCAGGAGAAGAATGGGAAACCGACGAACTGTATCGACTGATGTGTCAGGCGTATCCGTTTCGGAATCTCAAACGGGACGATTTCAATCGGACGCTCGAATATTTGAGCGAAGGCATCTCTCATAACATGGGACGCAGCCGTGTCTACATTTATCACGACCGCATCCAGGGGCGGTTACGCTCTCGAAAGGGAGCACGCATCGCGGCAGCCTCCAACGGTGGTGCGATCCCTGAAGTGGCCAATTATCGTGTTGTCGTGGAACCCGAACAGACGGTGGTCGGTAGTCTCGATGAAGAGTTTGCGGTCGAGTCGATGCGGGGAGATGTCTTTCTGCTCGGCAATACATCGTGGATGATTCAGCATGTTCGCGGTGGCAATGTTACGGTCGTCGATGCTCATGGGGCTCCTCCCTCAGTTCCCTTCTGGCAGGGAGAAGCTCCCGGCCGGTCGCTCGAACTTTCTCTCGAAGTGACTCGACTTCGCGACGATATGGATGCCAAGTTGACCGACGGGACGGCGGTCGCGGAAGACTGGCTTATCGAGGAAACCGGAGCCTCTCCCGAAGCGGCCGCGCAGATTGCTCATTATTTCCATGCGCAGAAATCTGCGTTGGGCTTGATTCCTTCGGGGAACCGAATTGTCTTCGAGCGATTCTTTGACGAAACGGGCGGTATGCAACTTGTTGTGCATGCTCCTTTCGGTATGGCGGTGACCAAGGCTTGGGGCTTTGCGATGCGGAAGCGATTCTGTCGCTCATTCGATTTTGAACTACAAGCGACTGCCGACGATGATGGATTCATTCTCTCACTCGGGCCGCAACACAGTTTTCCCATCGAAAGTCTCTTTCCGTTTCTGACTCCTGAAAATGTGAAGGGTCTCCTCGAACAGGCCGTGCTGACGGTTCCCGCATTTCAGGTTCGCTGGAGATGGAATGTGACCCGCGCTTTGCTCGTCCATCGCATGAATAACGGCAAGAAGGTGCCTCCGCCATTACAACGGTTTCGCGCCGACGATTTGTTGACAGCCGTGTTTCCGCGACTCACCGGCTGCCAAGAAGAGCATACGGGCGACATTGAGCTTCCCGACCATCCACTCGTCAATCAGACAATGCATGATTGTCTCACGGAATTGATGGACATTGAAAATCTGAAACTGATTCTTGGCCGCATCCAACGTGGCGAGATTGAATTGATTGCCCGTGACACACGAGAACCGTCTCCGTTCAGTTATGAGTTGTTGAATTCCAATCCTTATGCGTTTCTCGATGGAGGCGAAGCGCAGGAACGGCGAGCGCGAGCGGTCGCCACCAGACGCTCGTTTGATGTGGAGTCGGTCCGCGATCTCGGCAAGCTGGATGGAAGTGCGATTCAGCAAGTCTGCGACGAAGTGGCTCCGTTGGTTCGCGATCCCGACGAGTTGCATGATTTATTGTTGGGGCGAATCGTTCTGCCAGCCGATGATGGTCGGCAATGGAACAAGTTCTACAAACATTTAGTGTCTCAAGGGCGCAGCACCTCCATTTCCATTGGCGATAGTCGTGTTGCTTGGGTGGCCACAGAACGTCTAACTCTGGCTTTGGCTGCCTATCCAGACGCGACTCCCGATCCTGCTCTGGAAATTCCTGAAGAATTGCAAACCGAACATACCTCTGTCGAAGCACAAATCACAATTCTTCGTGGCTGGCTGGAAACCAGCGGTCCCGTCACTTCGGAGTATCTCGCCGATCATCTCGGCATGACGGTCTCGCAAGTGAACGCAACGCTCGAAGCGCTCGAAGGGGAGGGGGTCGTTCTGCGGGGGCAATTCACTCCGTCCGACCAAAATAATCGACCGGTTGAGTGGTGTCATCGTCGCTTGCTGGCTCGTATTCATCGTTTGACATTGGACGGCCTGCGCAAGCAAATTTCTCCCGTGGATGTTTCAACTTACATTCGCTTTCTCGCGCGGCATCAGGGAGTCGATCCTTCTGCGAAACGATCCTCGGCCAACGGACTCTTTGAAATTGTCTCGATGTTACAAGGACTCGATCTTTCGGCGGCCGCCTGGGAAGAATCGGTCTTGTCGTTGCGGGTGAAAGATTACAATCCCGGCTGGCTGGATGAACTCTGCCTCACCGGTGAAGTCGGGTGGGGACGATTATCTCCTCCCAAGCAAGACGCAGACAATCCGGCTCCTTCTCGCGGTATCTCCCGCTTGGCACCGCTTTCGCTCTGGTTGCGGGAAGACCTGCCGTGGCTGCGGAGTTATGCGAACTTACCCGCTTCCGAGACATTAAGTGGCCAAGCACAAGACATTCTCGAATTCATTCAGCAGCGTGGAGCAAGCTTCTCGACCGATCTGTTACACGAATTCAGTTTGGTTCCTGCCATGCTGGAAGCGACCATCAGTGAATTAGTGACGCGAAGCTGGTTGACGGCCGATGGTTTCTCCGGTTTGAGACAGTTGATTGCTAACCGCAATACCACGGCACGCGGCTCTCGGAGAAATGCCTCCCGCTTAATGCGAGCTAGACGAACAATCGCCGGTGCAGGCCGATGGTCGTTGATTCCTCGTACTCAAGTTCTGTTGGACCGTGACACGCATCGCGACCACGTCGAACAATGGGCGTGGCAACTTCTCCGGCGTTGGGGCATTGTTTTCAAAGACCTGTTGCAACGAGAGTCGTCGGCTCCATCGTGGTTCGATCTATTGCAGGTCTACCGAAAATTGGAAGCCCGCGGCGAAATTCGCGGTGGACGGTTTGTCTCGGGAGTCGCTGGTGAACAATTCGCCTTGCAAGATGCCGTCGGCAAAGTGAGAAAGCTCCGAGATGAAGGACCGAACCGTGAACTGTTGGTTGTCTCGGGAGCCGATCCCGTCAATCTGGTCGGCATACTGACCGATCATCCTCGCGTGCCGAGCATCGCGTCGAATAAAGTCGCCTATGTGGATGGCGTGCCATTGGCTGCGTTTCAAGGAGGCGAGGTCAATTTCTTCACCGACCTGACGGAACAGATGCAAGTGCATCTCACCGAAGTGTTGAAGCACGGTCGCCGGATACAGGTGGAAGGGGTTGAAGACAGCGTGGTAGTAGAAGAGGGTGTTCACATCAATCTGAAACCGTAAATGTGGGCAAAGAATTAGATTTGTTCTTCGTATGGAACTCACGAATTGATGTAATATAAATTGTCTTTTTTAACGAGATATTTGGATTCAACCAATTCCCGAAACCACTCATAGACACGATCCGCGATGTGTTTATCTGGGCCATTGTTGTCGAACTGTCCTGCCATCATAAAGACAAAAATACGCCAATCATCAAATCCGTCCGCACGGCCAGTTTTAGAGTAGTCATAGTCTATGTAGAGATCGCCAATTTTGATCTCTAATCCATATCCGTGAGGCATAAAAATCTCAGCGAACGGTGCTGAATTGTAGGCATCTCGGATATTGCAATAACTCTCTGCCCAATCCATTGCGGTAATATCTTCGGGGATATTTAGCTTCGCATTGACTATAGACTTAGCTTGGCGTTGATCGGTGATAAAAGCTTTAAGAATCGAGAGGTTCATGTCTTTGATAGAGGGAGTTTCAGGAAACTCGAAGCAGGCCCAGAAACGAAAGTTGGGTGAATGTGCCGTAATTTAGTAATCCAAGTGTAGCAAACCAATATTGTGGTTTACGATTCCTATCACTCTCGATTTCCAATTTGTGAAGATTAAGCCCGTCAGCAGATGGGACTCGTCTCAGAGAACAGTTATTTCCTGATTTCCTGATTACCTAATTACCTAAGTCATCACCATCAGGTTAGTGCGTCTATGATCGACTTGCGGTAGACCAACAATGGCGGAGAACAAATGGAACCTTTATCATCCATTTGGAGGAAACCTATGTCAAACAATTCTGCCAACCATTCCCACTCATCCGAGAAGCCAAAACGCCCCAGACGCACCTTCTCTGACGAGTTCA
>JAQWSQ010000223.1 GCA_029243145.1 Planctomycetaceae bacterium
TCTTGAGGACGATGACGATATTGTTATGCAGGGGAACTGGCGGCTTGCAGATGACAAAATCCTATTGTCACATGAAGATCGAACCTATTCATACCGAGTTACTTGGTTGGCTGATATTCTGCTGACCGTTGAGTGTTCCGATGAAATGGGACGCTCTCAGTATGAACGCTCCGATGTAGCCCGCGACTGACCAGATGCGGTGAGGAGAAGCTGGATCGCGAATATCGAGGACGGCACCCGGTTCGTTGAATTCGATCTTTCGCTCCATCCCTCAAGTCGTTGCTCGCCGGCGTATGTATTTCGCCGCGAATGCGAACAGCACTGCAAAATCAACGGTCACGCTTCTGCCGCGTGTGGATTCGGGTCGAGGTCCAATGACCTGGGATTTGAGGACGATTGCAGCCGAGGTGGATTGGGACCGAGGTGGATTGGGGGAGGCAGAGGGCGATGTGGAAGGAAGCTTACAACGGTCGGCAGTGTGTAGAGAATCTTCAGTAAAGTCAGTAGATGATGTCCAAAGAAAATGTCCACAGATACCAACTAGGGAGGTCCGCCGTTCGATTTATTTAGACCCGCGAGGTAATGTGATATGCGATCCGTTTTGTAGAGCTAGAAAAGCAGGATAATCAGAGCAACTCCAGATTGTAGAAACAGTTATTCCCACGAAATTCGCTGGTATTTATCATAAATTCGTTAGTCGTAGTTGTTATCATCGATGTCATGCCAATCTGTTTCCATATAATTTGGGTGAGACTACATTGGGTTGGATTCCACTCTGCGGGAATGATTAATTCGGATGAACATTTTTAACCCCGACAGATGCTTGGCGATTAGAGTCGTTCAACAGAACCAGCATCGATGGAATAGGACTCTTATCCTCGGCTGGGTACTTTTAAGCACATTATTTGTGACTAACGTGTTTGCTCTGGACGAGTCAGATATCGTCATTCCCGAAGAATTGAAATCCGTCATCACTAATCGATGCGTTAAGTGCCACAGTGGCGATGCTGCGGAGAGAAGCGTTCGCTTTGATAATTTCTCGGTCCTGAAACTCAACGCAAAGCTGGAATTACTCAATCGAGTGCAGGATCAGCTTTTCTTCGGTTTAATGCCACCCGAGGAGGCAGATCAGTTAAGTGAGCAAGAAGGGAAGTCGCTTGCTGAGTGGCTACGACGAGAGCTTCGCCTTCATCATGCGTCTACTTTGGACGAAAAAATGAAGTATCCGGAGTACGGCAACTACGTCGATCACGAAAAACTGTTTGATGGTTCGGTCAAAGAATATCCATTTTCGCCCGAGCGGCGTTGGCTGGTCAGTCCGCAGATATTTCATGAACGAGTGAACGCAGTTTTCAAGCTTGAAGGAAGCTCGCGTCAACGTTCATTTTATGGTGTGACCAACCCCATTGTGTTACCGGAACATTCGGGTGTACGCTACTACGATACAACTGCGTTGGATGGTGGCCATCTTTTAATCATGCTTAACAATGCGCGATGGATCGCTGAGAAGCAGGTGTTTGCGGCCATTCATCGAGGCGAGGATCGCCGGGAACTCACATTTATCAACCGTAATGACCGTTGGTATCCATCGACCTCGCCGGAAGCATTCGTTGCAATTGCCAATCATCCGTCAACGCCGACTGACGATGAACTCGTCGCCGCCATCCATGCTCAATTTGATTGTGTCTTACAACGAATGGCGACTGAGGACGAGTTAACAAGACACTTTGAACTGTTTCACTCAGGCATTAATCTGGCTGGTAACCAAGATGGATTGCGACAGATGCTGGTTAGCGTGCTTCTTAAGTCCGAGTTTTTGTATCGTCAAGAATTCGGGTCAGGGAAACCGGACCTGTATCACAGAAAGAAACTATCGCCCCGCGAAGCTAGCTATGCGATTGCCTATGCCATTTCTGATCGATTACCAGATGCTCAACTAAAGCAGGCTGCACTGGAAGGTCGTCTGAAAACGAAAGAAGATTATCGCCGTGAAGTAATCCGCCTACTAAATGACAAAGAGGCGTATTTTGACGAAGTCGACTCCACTCTGAACGGCATTCATCTTCGTTCTCATAAATCAACTCATCCCAAAATCGTGCGTTTTTTCCGTGAGTTTTTTGGATATCCAACCAGTGTCAAATTATTTAAAGATGAATTGCGAAGCGGTGGGTTCTTTGACAATGCGGCTCGAGGATATACGGGGACAGCGGGCAGCGTGACGAACGAAGCTGATCGACTGGTCGATTACATTTTAGCGAAAGACAGTCACGTCTTTGAGGAATTACTCACGACCGACTTAAATTTCGTTTTGCACACACACAGTACTGAACAGGGCCGAAAAATTGTCGCAGGCTGGCGACGAGCCTATGAAGGACTGAAAGAGACCGACTGGCGAGAGAATCCAGAGGACACCTTGTTGGATAACTTCGAGAAACATAAAGAGCTGTTTGTGGAATTGCGAATTACTAATCTGAATGAGGAGAGGCGGAAGCAGCAGATTCGAGATTTCGGAAGATATATGTTGTTTTTCGATAATACGTTTGGAAAAGGGATCACGCCGGTTACGTTCCCCTGGTTTTTTCACGGCGGGCAAAAGTTCCGTTACTCAGAAACCTACAATCTTCCGCCGCCTGCTGGGGCCGGTCCTTTGCATTATCAAGGGCGCTGGTCTCGCGGGGAGTATGGTGAGGAAAAAACGTGGGATTTTCCTGTTGAGCAGCCGTTTCGTATCCCGCATCGTAAAGGCCTGCTGACACATCCGGCGTGGTTGCTGGCCCATTCGCAGAACACTGAAACCGATCCCGTGCGACGCGGCCGGTGGATTCGTGAGAAGTTGTTAGCTGGACGTGTCCCCGATGTTCCGATTACCGTTGATGCACAAATTCCGGAGGACCACAAGCGAACTCTACGAGAGCGTCTCGATTCGGTCACGCGCACATCGGAATGCTGGAAGTGTCATCAACAGATGAATCCATTGGGACTGACGTTTGAAGTGTTCGATGACTTTGGACGCTATCGAACGCACGAGAGTCTCGAACATCCAGAAAACATCATCCAGAAAGCTAGCCGTAAACATACAGCAAACGTCTATAAAACTAAGCCTGTAAACGCGATTGGTCAACTCACTGGTACCGGTGAGTTGACTCTGGATGGTGAGGTTGCGAACGCATTTGAACTGATCGACCGACTCGTCCAGTCGCCACGCGTTCGTCAGTCAATTATTCGACATGCGTTTCGTTACTTCATGGGTCGAAATGAGAGGCTGTCGGATTCACAAACATTGATTGATGCCGATAAAGCCTATCTTGAGAGCGGAGGGAGTTTTCGAGCAGTGGTCATTTCAATGCTCACCTCGGATTCGTTTATGTACCGAAAAGAAAATTCTGCATCGCTGCTTAATCCATGAGCGATTTTGCTTTAAGAAATATCTGAGAGAACCAGTAGAACAATCGTGTGGTTTGAGTCCACCCAGAAAAAGAGATAGCCATGATCGATCGACGTGAATTTCTCACACATTCCCTTCTTGCCACCAGCGCACTTAGTGTTTCCCCGGCTGCGTTGTTCTCAGCTCAACCCACAGGCAGTCAACCACCCACTCGATTTATCTTCGTCCACAAGGGCAATGGCTTGCTGCCGGAATCCCTTGTTCCACCATCCTTCGACAAGCAGCAACTGGAGGGTGAAAATCGCAAAGACGCATGCGACGTTGATCTCGATGGCCACGATCTGCCAAACTGGATGAATCCGATTGCGGCGCATCGGGACAACCTGACTCTCTTGCAGGGACTGTCCGGTAAAATGTGTACGACAGGGCACCACACATGGTGTTCGTCATTAGGGGCTTTCAAGGCAAACGAGCGATTGAACTCCATCAAATGGGCGACAGTTGACTTTGAGTTGGCAAAACTGTTTCCCTCGCCATTTGAGCACATCGAGCTGGCCTGTTTTCCTGACGGAGGCGGCAACGCCCGAGGAAATATAAATGGCATTGAAAAAGGATTCTCTGCAAGTGGGCCAATGCAACCGAATTATGCTTTTGGATCTCCGAAGGTTGCTTTGCAGGAACTGTTTAAATCCGTTTCAACCAATGAAACAGCACGCAAACGCTATGAACTCCAACGGAGGACACTGCAGTTTCTCGCGGCCACTGAATCAGATCTCGCTAGTGATCTCGGTGGCATTGAACGCACAAAAGTCGCAAATTACGCCGACGCGATCCAGGGCGTTCGTGGACGCAATCTACGTATTGATGGAATGAGCAATATTCTTCAAAAGTATGTACCAAAACTCGATACGAAGTATTTGGCCGAGGACCTTTCGACTGTTGATCGTCAGTTTGGTTTGACCGAAATTCTGCTCTCAACTTTGATTTCCGGAATGACCAACGTCGTCACGTTCACAATCGACGAACTCGGTACACGCTACACAGGCCTGCCAGATCTGGAAGGTGAGAATATCAATTTGCACGACGTGGGGCACAACAAATCGATCGGTGGATATGAGGCGTTGGAGATTCGCAATAAAGTTCGAAACCAACATATGACGCTGGTCGATCTTATCGTGACCCGACTGAAAAATGTTCCCGAAGGTGACGGTACGATGTTTGACAACACAATGCTGTTCTACTTTTCTGATAATGGCGAGACACATCATAGCAAAGGCACGGAATGGCCATTCATCGTATTGGCGGGAGATAATACTAAACTCAATCTCGGTCGTCGATACATTCGCTTACCTGGCTACAACAAAGAAGGGCACAAAACTCTCGGTAACTGGTACACCACAATTCTAAATGCTTACGGTCATTCAATCGATCATTATGGTGCGTTGGATGTCGCCTTAACACGAGATCAGCAAGGTCCCATCAAACAGTTTCTAAGCTAATAAGGGCTTCAGCTCTTTGATAGCGTTTTCACCGTCAACTAACAAATGGGCATCTTTTGGGTCTGACTTCAATCCATCAATTCCTGTTTTCCTGACCGCTTATCTTTCTGCTCCACGAATTCTCCACTTCGGAATAGGTATTCTCGGTGATAGCGCCCTACTTTTTTGGAGGATTTGCCAATCGTCTGACCTTCGTGACAGACAGCACGGCTGTTTTGTCAACGCATACTCGGATACGCTTTAGGTCGAGCGACCCGCAGTTGGTTCACTCCACGATTAGTTCATCAGTGAAGAGTTCTACCGTTTCCAACTCACGCAGTTCCGGCGGGTAGCGGTTGATCGTCTGCAGAGACGATCGCAGCACATACTCGTGGTGTTCGAGCCAATGAGTCTGTAGTACGGTCTAACCTGACCTGCCCCCTTATAACGGTACCTATTTGTCATAAACTTTCACTGGAATCGTTTTGAAACAAGGAGCAGAAGCATCCCTCAGGTGCGTTACACAACCGAGCAAATCTTCACAAGATAAGAGAGATTGAAGTCATCGTGGCTCAGGGAACTTCGATCAACCAAGCGTGTCGTCAGTGCAGCATCGCCGATAAAACTTACTACAAGTGGCGAAAAGAGTACGGTGTCCTGCGAATGGATCAGGCCAAATGATTCAAAGAAATCGAACGAGAAAACGCTCGCCTGAAGAAGTTGTTGGCAGAAGCCGAACTCGATAAGACCATCTTGAAGGAAGCCGCCTCAGAAAATCCTAAGCCCAGTGAAGCGGCAAATCCGGCCCACTCAGAAGCCGTTTTCGAGGGCCGGAAGGACCGTTACAGAGCGACCAGATTCGCTTAGAAATGATTGCGCGAGGGAGAAAAAGAAATCTGATTTCTCTACGAATTTCTCGGAGGAACTTAGCGATAACAGTGAGTATTTACTATGTTATTCTGCGGAAAATGACGATTTTCAAAAGTTCTCAATTCTCGTAATCCCTTTATTGATCACAAATCAAGACCATTTCCGTCAAACGAATTGTCCATCTACGGAACCGAAGACCTGGAACTGTTTCAGACTTAATACAAATGGGAAATCCCGATTTACAGTCTGTCTACTATATCAGCTTCAGATCGACATTACCTTATGTTTCCCCAAGCTGAATGATGTACAGCGAATACAGGACTCCAGGAATCGAGAGAGCACTGCAAACCAAACTCCATCTTGCACTTTGGAATCAGATCTGTGACCATTGATGGTTTGGAATTGAATGTCTTCTGGAGCCCAATGTGCTAAGTCGCCGGTTAAGATTCACCCCATTCCTCTTTGCGTTCGCTGTCTGTCTGACTGGCAGAGCACTTACAGCGGACGAGGCCTCTGACGAACTGTTTGAGAAGCAAATTCGCCCTCTGCTGATCGCGAAATGTGGCGAGTGTCATACGGGCGCGCAGACGTCCGGGGGATTGCGGATTGAATCCCGGGCCGATCTGCTCAAGGGGGGTGATTCGGGGAAAGCTATCGATCTGGAGCATCCCGAAAAAAGTCTGCTACTCACCGCTGTTCGGCGAATGGGTGAGTTAGAAATGCCTCCCGAAGATTCATTGAACAAACGCGAAATCGCTGCCCTCGAATCCTGGATTAAATTGAAAGCTCCCTGGCCCGCATCCAGCGGCAAGGTCCTCTCTCCCGCGGCTGAGCGGGCGCGTACGCACTGGGCGTTTCAGCCGGTGCAACGTCCCGAAATCCCGGACGATTTGCAGGTCCGAAATCCCATCGATGCGTTTGTTCTGTCGCGTTTGGAACACGCGGAATTATCACCAGCGCCCGAGGCCGACAAACGAACGCTGATCCGCCGGGTGTGCTACACGCTGACAGGGCTTCCTCCGTCTCCCGAGCAGGTCGCTCAATTCGTCACCAGCAATGATGAGTATGCTTACGAGAAACTGATCGACGAACTGCTCGAGTCACCACAGTACGGAGAGCACTGGGCGCGACACTGGCTGGATGTCGCTCGGTACTCGGATACCAAGGGTTACGTTTACGCACGCGAAGAGCGATTCTGGGTGCATGCTTGGTCGTATCGCGACTGGGTCGTGCGCGCCTTGAACGAAGACATGCCCTACGATCAGTTTCTACGGTTGCAGATCGCTGCCGATCAGGTGGATGAGAAGCGGCAAAGCGATCAGGCTGCGATGGGTTTTCTCACGCTAGGTCGCCGATTTCTCGGGGTTCCCTGGGAGATCATCGACGATCGAATCGATACGCTC
>JAQWSQ010000224.1 GCA_029243145.1 Planctomycetaceae bacterium
CCGGAAAAAGTACATGTCCTGATGAGTTTGAACATGGCGAAGTGCAAACCGAGCAAGCCCTATCAGGTGGCGGTCGCTTGGGCCAAAGAGTGGGAACAAGGTCGTGTCTATTACACAAACCTGGGCCATAACGAAGGTACCTGGACGAATCCTACATTTCTGGAATCCACTAAGCAGGGGATTCTGTGGTCTGCCGGTTTGATTGATGCTCCGGCCAAACCGAACCCGAAAGTTTCTCAACAGCAGGAAGAAAAAGCGAAGGCCGATGCTGGTGAGTAGTTTCGATTATTGATGTTCGTCCATAAACGTCAGGGGGCATCCATGTGATGTCCCCTTTTTTTTTTATGATTGCTCAAAAGTCTTTGAGAATCGGAACGACTTCGGTTTGCAATTCACCGTACGTCACATGGACATTCTTTTCAGCATCGACAAAAACATCCACTTCGCTGCGAACCCCGAATTCTTCCTGATAGATTCCCGGTTCGACAGAAAAGCAGGTCATCGGCAAGACGAGGCGTTCTTCGCGAGTCTCCAAGTTGTCCATATGAGCGCCATTGCCGTGAACTTCCTGCCCGATGTTATGGCCAGTGCGATGCACGTAGTATTGGCCGTAACCAGCCTCTTCAATGACCTTTCGGCAGGCATCGTCGATTTCCCATCCCTGTAACGGTCGATCTTCGGCGAAAGCCACTTTGGCATAATCGATGGCAGCGTCTCGTGCCGCGGCCACGATGTTGAAAATCTCGGTGTATTTCTCAGGGACGCTCTCACCGACGAACCCGGTGCGAGTCATGTCGGCATACACGCTATTCGGCTCATCGAGTTTTGCCCAAAGGTCAATGAGGACAAAATCTCCTTCTTTGATTAACGTGTTCTCGCCCGATCCAGTTTCATAATGACAATCTCCACTATGCGGACCGACCCCCACGATGGGGGGGTGATAGGTGGTCATATTGTGACTGTGGAAATGGTTCATGATCTGATCGCAGACCGCCGATTCTTCCACAGAGCCATTGTTGCGGACTTCTTCCGCGATGAATGTCCACGCCACGTTGAACGCTTCATCGCACAGTTTTCCAGCGGAAAGATGTTGTAGCCATTGCTGTTCAGTCCAGACGGCTTCGAACAGTTGGATCAAGTTCCCGGAATCAACCACTTCGACTCCGAGGCTTTTGATCAGCTCGACGGTACCCGCGTCAACCTTGGAGATGTAGGGGTTGGCATTTCGTGGCGAGTACTCCATGGCTACCGTTTTGTGCCCTTCTACCAATTCCGCGAACCCTGCCTCCAGTTCTTGCCATTTGAGATACACAACTTTACGGCCAGGTAGATGATCCAAAGCTCCTGATTCGATCCGATGGACGAGTTTGATAGGCTCACCCTCAGCAGGGATTGCGTAACAACAGCGTCGCGAACCCATTTGGTCGTCGGGGAGATTGAGAACACGGCGAGCGAGGACGTTGCTGCCGCGAAAGTCGTACAATAGCCAAACGTCGATTTCGAATTGTTGAAGTGCGTCTTGAATCTTTGAGAGCGAAAACATCGGAATCCTCGTACGAGTCGTTATTCGGCGGGTGACTCTTCCGATTCTGGCGTTTTGCGAGGTTCAACGCGATAGATGCGGCGTACTTTTTTCATCAGGATCGGATCTTCCTGCTCGACCTTGTCCAAAAATGCCTGTGCTTTGTCGGCGGTGGGAGATGGTGTGCCGGTTTCGTCAGTTTCCTGATTGGCGCATTCCATCATGTAGATGATGATGGCACGTTTCAGTGATTCATGTTTCTTTTCGGGATGCGTTTCGTATTTTTCAATGAGCAGGTCGATGGGTTGCCAATCTTTCCAGCGTGCCAAGTCGGGAATGACCAGTTCATCGAGGCGTTCGTGTTCGAGGAATGTCCGCATGGCAGAAATCAAAGCCGATTTGGGAACGCGGTCTCCTCCATAAGTCCAGACAATGCGAAAAGCACGCATCAGGGGATAGAGAAAGTCGACACTTTTCTCTTGGGTGGCCAGAATTTTCTCACGAATTTTCAATAGCCCCTCATCGCGTGTCAGGAAGAGATACCCGGTCACAATCCCCTCCATGCCAAAAACGTATTGGTCGGCCTTTTCAAAGAATTTCTCTCCCAACAAATCGGCATCCGATGGTTGTCCACAGAGTCCCAGTAAAATCCCATAGAGTCCGATGCGCGATTGCGGTGTCTCTTTATTATTCAGCCAAGTGCGTAATTTCTCGATGGGTAGTTTGTCGGCAAGTGTGACAACATCTTCGAAAGGGGCAAATGCGAATTCGTTGTACGCATCGTCGGCAATGAAATCATCCGGGAACTCCAGAAACTTCACGAAGTAGGGCAGTCGTTCGTGACGCGGTAGTTCGGGGGAGGGTGCCTGCATTACATAATGGTAACCCGTTTCGCTGATTTCGACGGGAGCTTCCCAATCGATGGTCTCTTCGCTGTTTTTGAGGCCGTTGAGAAAGAACAGATCACCGGGCTCGGCTTCCCGATAATTATCGAGGGCGACGAGTTGTTTGGGTTGGTAGAGTTCTGTGCTGTCCTTACCAACCAGAGTCACTTGATAGACAGTGTTGGCCGCATTCTCGCCATCTCTGGCGGTCGAGGAGACCCATTGAACCAACAAGACCACATCCGAACGAGCGACTGTTTCGGCACGTGTCTCACTGGCTGTGGGCACGCAACCGGGACAACACCAGTTTGCTGAAATGTCAGTGGACGATAAAGCTATGATGATGCAGAAAATAATGTGACAGCGGATGCTCATGGATTTTGCTCTGATTTAATCATGATCTCATGGCTCTTTGCTCGTAGTCGATAGAGATTAGGGTGCTTGCGGCGGATTTCGTGAAGCTTCTCGTTGACAAGACGATCTGTCTTCGACAGAGACACTTCTTCGTGATGATCAGCTTGGTAAGCCAGCAAATATGTCATGATGGAGCCACGAAGTGCAACGTCTTTTTTATCGACATCATCGTAGACCGTACACAGGTTCTCAGCAATTGACCAATCTTGCCAATGCGCCAACTTTGTGATTACTAATTGGGCAAGATTTTCATCCGACAGCATTTGGTGGGCAGAGTCTAAAACTCGATTTCTGGTTGAAGAATCGTCGGTCAGCGAGAGTACGAGGTCAAAAGAATTGAGAACATGATATGAGTGAACAAAATTAGGGGCTGGCTGATTAATATAAGTCGTGTCGAGCCAATTTCCGGCGTTTTCCACAGAGAGGAGAAGATATCCCGCGATCAGGCCGTGAGACTCATCAGTATGCACATCAATTTTTTCTTGAATCAGTTTTTGAAGCAGCGCGGTATCATCTATTGTTCCATCTTTGTGGAGTCGTAGGGGATACCAGTGGTAATGATAAACATGAGTTTTGTGATCTTTTAGGTGATGGCGAACTGATTCGGCCGAGAGTCGAAGAGAAACTTCGGCGACCCGAAGCAGTGGGAAATCCTGTAAAATGATATAGGCGTCACGAGCGATTTTGGGATTATCGGAACAGAGATGGGACAAGTAATAGAGGATGCGTTGATTCGTGGGTTCCGCTGCTGGAGGGAGATTCGCGAGATATCGGTATTGATCGGTGGTCATTAATGACTCAGAAATCCATTTGATCTGGTTTTTGTCATCATCGGATTTCGACCCCATCAGCAGAATTAAGTTTCCCGGTTTGTACCGCTCCTCGCATTCATATTCAAAAATTTGGCTTTGCTCAAAAGAATTGAGCTTATCGACCATAATATCTTCAATTTTCATCCGCTGCTTATGCCGTACATTGAACGGTACTGCGGGAGCCGTGACTTGGCAGAGAATCACTGCGTCGCTGGAGGAGATTTGTTCGGAGTAGGAAACATATCGACTCCAAATACACATTTGCGCCTGCACGACATTGGTCGACAATAAGAGCGCAGTAACCCAAATGTAGACAGACGCCTTGAGCATGAGAAATGATTCTCCTTACCTCAGCCGGAAGAAACGTTTAGCATCTCGGTAGATCTTCGGGTCTTTCTCCTGAATTTCCTCCAATGCCTTGGCCGCTTTGGTGGCTTCTTCGGGCGACTCGCCAGCCGACACTGTGGTCTCTGAGGAACAAACCAGTAGGAACCGAATAATGGCGCGTTTGATGGAGGGGATGCTGAAGTCTTCTTCGTCATACATGGCAATCAGGCGGTCGGTGACTTCCCAGTCTTCCCAACGCGACAAATCGGCGATGACCAAATCCGCAAGCTCAGGGCGTTCTAAAAGAACACGCATGGCGGCTCGCAAATCTTCTTTCGGGATTGTTCCCGGCTCGTATTTCCACATAAACCGCAGAGCCTGCATGGCGGCATAAGTTTCGGAGAAGGGGACGTCTTTTGATTTGAGCTTGGACTTTTCCATCTCTTTCAAACCGTCCGACTTCGCAATCATCAGATATCCCGACATGATGCCGTCAATTCCGAGCCGAAAATCTTGAGTCGGTTCGTTGATCTTCGCCAGCATCACTTTGGCGTCCGTTTCATTTCCGGCCAGTCCGAGCAATAAGCCGTAGAGACCGAGTCGAGTGGGGACCGTTTTTTTGTCGGCTACCCATTGTCGCACTTTTACGGTGGAGATTTTATCAGAGACTTTTGCAATCTCTTCGTAGGGAGCATTGGCAAATTCGCCGTAAGCATCGTTAGAAATCACTTCGTCCTGATTTTCGAGATACTCAAGGAAATACGGCAATCGCTTCTCATAAGAGGCATCAGGGCCAGGTGCGTTCACAATGTAGTCGAAGGCTTGCTGGGAAACATCAAGCGGTGCTGCCCACTCCATTGAGGCGGTTTGTGTTCCTGTGAGCAGGAAGAGTTCGCCTTTACTGGCTGATCGATAGGCGGGGAGGACCAGTGAGTCTCCCTGCTTCAGCAATCCTTCGGGAGCCTTGACGATTTTGGTGAATTTGTACGTGGTGCTGCCGGCCTCGCCGGTCTCTCCTTTTTTAGCACTCACATAGGCGATCTGGAGAACCGCATCGGCTTGCTGCATTTGTTCGCTCAGGGTCAGCGAAGGAGCCGAGCAAAATGGACAGGCTTGTGTGGGGTTCTGCGTGAAGAACAGCAGGGCCAACGCTAGAAGGCACGCGATCACTTTTACTGGTCTTGTAAGTTTCATCAGAAATGACTCCTGTCAGCGTTGAACGTGGTTTTTCAGCAATGAGGTTTTTCAGCAATGATGATGTCTGTATAACCGATAATTCAGCATACCACTCGCCGCATGGCAATGCGAGAAGTCCTTTACTGGTCAATCACTACTATTGATCAATCACCTTGGCATCGGTGATTTCGTAGAGACCATAAAGTTCATCCCCGTCGGCTTCTGGGCGTATGCGAAACGTGCCGACCACGTCAAAAGGACGATTCAGGATAAAGTTTGTCGTAACACCCTCTCGCATTTCGACACTGATCAGGTCGTAGACTTTGGGATTACGACCGAAACAACAGATTTGATTATCGCGAGCCAGGACAAAAAACTCGATGCCCGTTTCTCGAAAAGGGGGATACATAAAACCGCGAATCCTGACCTTTTCTCCATCGAGTGCCGTCATCCAGTCGGGGAAGTGTGATGCGGCATCTGTCGGGACAGGTTCCATGTTGAGAACCTTCAAGAGATCGAGATCATCATAGGAGACTCGCGAGGCTCCTTGCTCCTGACGAAAACCGGGGTTCTCGACCAGCAGTTTGATTTCTCGGGTCTCTGTGGAGAGAGCGGTTTTGTTATCGATATTCGTTTTCAGTTCCGCAGTGTTTTGGCCGTAGACGGGTTTGACGGCAACCAGCGGTTCGAAGATCTGCCCATCATTCGCAGAGTCATTGGCCTGGGGAGATTCGCTCTTTTGCTCAGGCTTGTCGTTGGACAACGATTCGGCGTCTGTTTCTTCGACCGTCAGCGAGGAGAACTCTTGATAGTCTCGGGAGGTTTGCTGTTCGCATCCTGTCATTGCGCAGAGAGTGGAGCAGAGAAACAAACTTGCGAAACTCTGATATCGATTCATGTTCAAAACGCCGTTTTTGAAATCTCGAAGTAAGAGGCTTTCATCTCATACACCTGAGTCAGCCCCTCAGACTGGTTTCGATTCGTTTGGAACTCACCCGCGATGGAGACACGTTTGTCGGTGAAATCCACTTTAAGTGGTTTGTCGAGTTTGATCAGGATCATGTCTGTCACTTTTGGTTCGCCACCAAAACAGCACTCTCCATTGTCTTTGGCAAGAATGAATTCTGTAATGCCTTCCTTCAATCGAGTGGGGTACATAAACCCTTTCAGGAAGATTTGTTGACCATCCAACTTCTCAACATCAGCGTGAATGGCCCATGAGCCTTTCCCTTTTTCGTAGGAAAAGCCTTTCTCTGCAATATCATTTGAGAAACTGATTCTCTCGAACCCGGCAGGAACTTCTGTTTGATAGTCGTAAATCAGCTTGCTTGAACCGTATGTCGCCGTGCATAAGCAGAGTAGCAGACCCACGCTGGTCATGCGAAAACCGCCAATTTCACTACGGTTACGAAGAATTCCCAGAAGACAGATCACGCCGAGAATTGCACCAATCGCACCGACAATAATTCCGAAGGCCGTGACAAAGACCAACAGTGAGGCAACGCCCAGAACAAGCGTGACCGGAGCCAATACCGGGATCGGTTTGTAATGAAACTCGTTATCCATGCTCAAATCTTGAGGCACGGGTCGCTCAGAGACGATTTCACTCTGTTCGAGTGTTTCTTCAACGGCCTCGGTTTCAGGCTCGATTGAAGCGGTCGTTTCCGAAGAATTGTTGGGGAGAGTCGATTGTGACATACGACTTTCATCCTGTTTTAAGGTGATACGGTGTAAGGTGTCTGGCAATCGCGAGAACCAAAAGAGAACTCTTCTATAGTAACCTCCAGAAGCGAACTCTCCAGAGAAACTCGATGAAAAGCGGATGAATCTCTGCCAACTGGTCGTTCAAGTCTCGAATTATGACGATTTGGCGCAGGTTATTGCCCTAATGTCTGTTACGACCGTAAAACTGGCTCTGTTGGCCGTTTCTGGGCAAATTGGAGTCGTTATCCGGCTAAGGCGTCTGCGACATCGGTGCGATAGGCGGTCATGCCGGGAATAAAGCCCACCAGCGTCGCCAGGACCATCAACACGGGAAACAGGATAAATTCCAGCGGTTCGATGGTGAGCGGATCGACGAGAATGCCAGCAGATCGCTCGATATAGGGGGCCGAAGCATAGATTAAACCATGTCCCATTAGAATTCCTAGAATCCCACCCGTGACACACAGCAGCACTGACTCTGCCAGGATGATCGAGAACACCGTTTGCCGACGAGCTCCCAAGGCTCGCATGACGGCGATTTCTTTTTTGCGATCAGACATCGAATTGTAAATGCTGACAAAAATCCCGACTCCGCTGACGACGATGATCAGCGAGGTCATCATAAACATGACCGTGCGAATGTTGCCCACAATGTTATTCATCAGCCGACTGATCGGGCGAATGGGATTCACGTATTGTGCCCGATAGCCGCGTCGGGATTGCCCTTCCAGTAAGGCAGCCTGAATTGGTTTGTGAGTTTGCACAAAGATGGCGGTCAAATCTTTTTTGATTTCTCGGGTCTCGTGAGCATGGTGATGGGCGTGATCGTGTCCTCCTTCTGCACTGTGGGCCTCGGCTTCCTCGATTTCTGCTTTTTCAATCTTGGCAATTTGTTCGTCTGTGAGAGAGGTGTTGCCAAAGAACTCAATCTCTTGCTTGACCGCTTCTCGGACCGGCTTATCGTGACCGGCAATCAGATAGAAGCCTTCCAAATTGACAAAAACAGTTTTATCGTTGGCGGTTCCCGTTGGGGCAAGGATACCGATGACTGTAAATTCTTCATCGTGAACGTGGTCGCTTTCGGCTCCTCCATGCACCAGTTTGAACTTATGTCCGATCTCCCAGTCGTTTTGATAGGCCACTTGAGAACCGATGATGGCGTCAAAGGGAGTTCCGAAACTTTTGCCGGCGACTTTGAATGAGCGCCCCGGTGCGTAGCCGATTTTGAAATACTCGGTCGTCGTGCCGACAATTTTGAAGCTTCCTTTCTCGGTGACATCCCCCAATGCAATCGGGACGGATACTTTGATTCTGGGGTCGTCCTGCATTTCTCGATAAAACCGGTAGGGAAGATTTCCCACCGGATCACCGATTCGATAGACGGTATTGAGAATGAGTTGGAGAGAGCTTCCTTTGGGGCCAACGATCAAATCGTAATTAATTGAGTTTTGGCTGAAGTTTTTCTCGACGATGGCAAATCCTGAGAGCACAATAACCATCAACATGACACCCAGCGAAACGCTCAGGCATGTTAAAGAGGAAGCGAGGGCTCGTTGCCGAATACTCTTATACGCAATGGTAAACAGATTCATGAAGTCGTGGCTCCTGCCCGATTAAATTCAATCAACTGATCGACTCGATCAAATTGGTCTGCGACTTCCTGTGAGTGGGTCACAAGCATCAACGAGATCTGATGCTCGACACAGGATTCGCGAATCAATTTTAGTATTCCGTCCTGATTCGATTGATCGACATTCGCCGTTGGTTCGTCTGCTAGAAGAAGAACAGGCCGGTTTGCCAAAGCTCTCGCAACGGCCACACGTTGTTGTTCTCCGACCGACATCTGCCCTGGCTTATGGTCGAGTCGATGATCGAGACCAACGCTTTTCAGCAGAGACGCTGCTTCTTGACGATTGATTGCGCGGCTGGCAAAAGTCGAACCAAGAAGAACATTTTCTACAGCCGAAAATGCGGGAAGAAGATTGAACGTCTGAAATACGAATCCGATTTTTGCCGCGCGGAAACGGTCTCTTCCCACTTCATGAAGTTTTGTGATGTCGATACCGTCGATGACAACGGAGCCTGAATCGGGGGCTGTGATACCGGATATGACATTGAGCAGGGTCGTTTTTCCGCCTCCGCTGGATCCCAGTAAGACCGCCTGTTCACCACGTTCTAACTCGTAGCTGGCAATGTCCAAGACAGGTAAGCGATTGCCGGAGGGTTCCCGGTAAGATTTCTGGATATTTTTAAGACTGAGGTTCATGCAAATCTTTCGTTGATGACAACAGAGGAATCATCTTGAAGAATCTGTATCGAGATCGCAAGACCACTCGATGTGGTCGTTTTCTGCATTGCTTCTGACCTGTATTACGTCACATATCCCGAAATCTCTGGGCTCTCTCGACAAAACTTCACTGAAGAATCGATCTGCCCTTGTTAATTGGAGTCAGAAAACGATTAAATGAGAGAGGACTGAAGTCACTCGTACAAGGATAGGAACTCCGGGAATGGATGCCACGAATCGACTGCCACTCATCATTGTTTTAAGCGTGTTCGTAACTCTCACGGGCTGTGGAGAGAAGCCCGAAACCGTCCAAGCTCCTGCGGAGCAGCAGAACAGCCCAACTGGCGATCAGGCTTCGAACGAGACGCCGGAATGGGTGAATTCCGAGACCCCAGAAGATGATTCGACCAAAGAATCACCCCAAACGGCTGCCGTGGAGATTTCCACGATTGATCTTGCCGGTTATCAGCAAGCGATTAAGAGTCAGTCTGGGAAAGTGGTGTTGGTCGATTTCTGGGCGACGTGGTGCATCCCTTGCCGAAAATCATTTCCTCACACGGTCGAACTGGCTGAAAAATATAAAGACCAAGGATTGGTTGTGATGACAATCGCCTGCGATGATGAGATCGCCGCACATCAAGTCGGCGAGTTCTTATCAAAGCAGAAAGCGGAAGGATTAGTGAATTACCGTTCGGTCCACGGCAGCGAGGATGAAAGTTTTGAGTCTTTCGAAATTGGTGATACCGGTCTGCCACATTACAAAATCTACGATAAGTCGGGAAAGTTATTGAAGACGTTCTTTATCAAAGAGGATGGAGAACCGGTCAACGAGTCTGATCTTGAATTGGTCATCAAAGAATCTCTTTGAATTTTTCTCGTCGCTTGATGTTGTCGTCGCTGTCAAAACCCCGCAGTTTGATGCTCTGACTGCAATTCCTCTTGGCTTGCTTGTTGGGACTGATTCCTGATGAGGTCTGCTAATATAAATCCAGCGACGAGAACAAGAATCAAAATGCCGACGTAGAGTGATCTGTAGTCTTGGCCGTATCCCTCCCATTTCCCTGGGCGGTCGCCTTCATAGTCATACATGGTTTGTACTCAATCGTCTTGAGTTAACAAATTAGTTCATGGGGACAATGAGGGAATGTTCTATCTTCGTTACAGCGTTATTGAGGTGATGCTTTGAGCTTGCGATACAAGGTAATCCCGCCGATCAAGCTCAGGCACAGCATGCTGCTAGGCTCTGGGACGGCTGCTGAGTTGGTGACCAGACTAAATGATCTTCCGGTGACATCGTCAACGGTCGCAGTCCATGCGCCTTCGTAGATCGTTCCTTCCCGGAAAAAATCTTCGCCTTCCAATGTGTCGCTTGCATCTGCCCACTCCCACGCTTCGGCTAGGATTGCGGGATCTGTCGTGGTATCCGTCTCAGTAATTGAGAGCCAATACTCAGAGCCAGAATTCAAAACACTTGAGAGTCCAGCATTATCAAAATCATAACTGTATTCGTATAGAATTCGAGGTGCAGCAGGAGACACCAATTGTGTGGCAGAAAATTCTGCAGAGGAAGCAAAGTGTGAAAATGCAGATGTTTGTTGCGGTTCGGAGACAGTGCCGGAGAAGCCACTGAGTTCATAAAAGTCAAAGCGAAATCCAGAGGGAATATCAGTTGAGGACTGACGACCATGCCATGTTAGGGTCAAAGTTTCGCCGATCAATGGGTTGAAGTCCACATTGTTAAAATTATCGGCATCCTCTCGACCAAGGAATCCAACAAATGCCGCTTGTCCATCGGAACGTTCGCCTGCTGCACCACTATATGGTCCCTGAAAGAAATCGGCGTGGGCTGTTCCTGCCGAGAGTGCGATTCCACCCAGAGTCAGCAGGCTAAGTACACAAAGTCCTATACGTTTCATTTCGATGCCCCTCCAGACATGAATTCCAATAAAAACCTTCAGAAAATTGCTTCTTTCAGCCTCTTTTCCCGTAGGCAGAACTTATCGGCAAATTCCCGAAGCGTGATTCAGGAGAACACCCTCCTAAATTGCCTAGACAAACGAACTGTTCGTCACGCAAAGAATCCGCAACTATTAAATTAGATATATTTGATAATTCTATAAATAAAAGGGTGACGTTATGATAGCGCTACGACATATGTGTCAGAAGGACACAGAAAAGCCTCCAATTCGCTAGGAATTAAGTGTTTGCATTTAACCTGGTACTGGTCATAAATTCGAGACATTGTCTTTGTAAAACATTAGTTTTCAGGTCAATGACTCAGATCTGGAACCTGAGTGGAGGGGGTATTGCCTGTCTTTTTGGATATGCGACCATGTTCAGTCTGTGGTTTCTGACGGCTGATTGGATAGGGTTTTGACCGATGACTGAACAGGGAATCATGGGAGAAGAATGGTGCTACTCACTCAAATTGTCCAGTTATTGCCCATGATCCTGCTTTCGGGACTGGGCCTATTGATGATGAGATCGCATCATCGGGCATGGGGGACTGAGAGTGAGGCCGAAGTCGAGCCATTCGCTCAAAAGCATTTTTCCAAGAGGTATCGTCGTCGCATGCAGGCTTCGGGAATGCTTGTGCTTTTAGGAGTGCTGATCACTGGAGGGCAGTTCATTGATGGTGAGGCTCATCCTCTTGTCTTCAGCATATATTGGGTCGTCGTCCTTTTGCTGACTTTCTGGCTGATTCTTTTGGCGATGGGCGATGCCTTGTCTATTGCCGCGTATTCCAAAGTCGCACAGGGGGAGCTGGAGCAACAAAAACGGTCCATCGAAGCCGAGTTCCAACGACTCAAAGCTCAGCAAGGAAACGGCCACGCTCAGACACAAAATCCTGCGAAGAAAGAGCACCGGCATTCTGACAACGAATGAGATTTTACTTCGCTACGCGGTAAACAGCATCGTACGTTCGTAAAATAATGCAGTCATCCGTAAATGCCGGAGTTGAATTCGTTCGTTCTTTGAGCGAGTTTTTTGCGATCAGGTCAAGTTTTTCGGAGTTTGGACGAAAGACCCATGTCATGCCTTGTTGGTCAGTCACATAAATCAGCTCGTCTGCCAATACCATGGATCCCCAGAAAGGTGCCGGTGTTCGCTCTGTCCAGAGGGTCTCTCCGGTCTCCAAATCGAGGCATTGGATTCCGTTGATCCCGGCAGTGGGAGCATAGATATGCTTTCCGAAAATGATGCCCGTTCCGATACGTTGGGGGTTATCTCGGGTGACACGCCACACGCGAGACGAGTCAGTGATGTCTCCCATTTCGCCGAGCGCGAAACCGATTCCCGGTCCTTTGAAGCCTCCCAAGGTGACGGCGAATGTCTCCGACAAAAGGGGATCGGTATAGACGAGATTGCTGCGTGGCAAATTCTCCAGACCATCGCACCACCACAATATCTCTCCCGAATCAGGGGCGTATCCCACAACTCGGGTGGGCATCGCGCAAATAACTTGCTGCTCCCCAGCGACCATAGCAATCTGAGGTGTACTCCAACTTCCAATCCAGTTCAGTTTTTTTCCGTTCGGGTTTTCTCCGAAGTTGCCGCCCGGTTCTTCGACTTTCCAAAGAAGATCACCAGATTTTAGTGACAGCGCCAGTAAGTAAGAATTCTTGCCGGGACCGATATTCAGAAAGACTTTGTCATCATGAATGATGGGAGAGGAACCTGTTCCCCAAATGTGATGAACGGGGCCGGTCTCATACTTCCACAACTCTTTACCATCGGAAGAGTAACAATACACGCCTGCGGAACCGTGCCAGACGACAACTCTCTCGCCGCTTGACGCGGGGGATGAACCGCAATGAGGATTGGTTTTGTGAGTCGGTTCATCAACTTCGTGCAGCACGGATTTTGTCCAGAGTTTCTTTCCCGATTCGAGATCAAGGCAAATCAGATTCCGACGAGTTCCGTTTTGTTGGTCGGAATAGGTGACGTAAACTTTGTTGTCAGCGATCACGGGGCTGCTGTTTCCCGGTCCAGGAAGGGTATACCTCCATGCAATATTATCAGTCGGAGACCACTCTCGTGGATATCCTTTGCCTTGAGCGCGTCCTCGTTCGGCTGAGTTGACGGCCCCTCGAAAAGCAGGCCAGTCGGATGCCCAGACAAGATTGGGTAACACGGACAGAATCAACAGGTAGGCAATGATGCGACAGGACATGGAAGATCTCACCTCAGTGTTACGGATAGAAGATCCTTTCAGTGTCGCCAAGAGAGCCAAGGTAGGTCAAGAACCGTTTTCAGGTTGATATCGAGGTTGGCCACCCCAGCCGAGTTTGCGATGTAAAGTGCGGTAATAACTGTGTCCTCCGAAGCGAGCCAGCTTGAAAGTGACGGGAGCTTTGCGGACGACCAGTTCGTCGCCGGGAGAGATGGGCCGTTGTAGTTGACCGTCAATCACAGACATGACTCCCTCCGGGACATTTGGAAACCGCATCAGATACTCGCAGTCAGCACTATCGACCAACGGACGATTTGTCAGTGTGTGTGGGCAGATTGGTGTGACGACAAAGGCGTCAAGGGCTTGACGCAAAATTGGGCCACCCGCAGAGAGTGAGTGTGCCGTCGATCCAATGGGCGTGCTGACAATCAGGCCATCACCGCTAAATGTGGCAACCTTGTCACCATCAATCAGAAGCTCAATATCAATGAGCCTGAGAGACGCCGCGGAAACCGCCACAACTTCGTTCAGCCCGAGAACGACTTCTTCCGTGCCATCCGCTTTGCGATGAACACACTCGAACATTAGGTGCTCTTCGATGTGAAAATCTTGCTGGCAGATCGTTTGCAGGTTGTTATGCAAATCTTCAGGCTGCAAGTCGGCGAGAAATCCAAGACGGCCGAGATTGATTCCTAGAATCGGGATTTGATTGCGTCCGAGGATACGAGAAGAGTGAAGAATCGCGCCATCTCCCCCAAGTACGATCAGGAGGTCTGCTTCGATGGTCTCCGGCACGGACTCAGGTGTGATCGGAGGGTCGAGTAACTCGACCTCTGGTTGATTGTCCAACAGCGACTTCAATTCCGCATAAACGGTTTTCGTCCGTTCTGACCAGTCGCGTGTGAACACAGAAATGCGAAGTTGTTTTGAGTTCATGACGAGTGCCAACTTGAATTGAATGAGGAGTATTCCCCGGTAAATGATTGTCTCTGATATCGATTCGATTCTCAACAGGTGACTGGAGTTTCCCTCTTTGTGGCATCAGGATAAAGTAGATTGTATGAATTATCTCGCTCACGGAATTCGTTATCTTGATAACCCGTGGTTTCTCGCAGGAACTGCCACACCAGATTGGCTTTCTGTCGCTGATCGCAAAGTCAGGATGAGAGAACGATTGGTCCGTCCGCACCTCGATTCCGAGGATCAACGATTACAGGCCTATGCCGCCGGAGTTCTCCAGCATCTCGACGACGATCAGTGGTTCCACGAAACTGTGGCATTCTATGAGGTGACCTCTGAAGTGGCGGAATGTTTTCGGAAACTTCCCAATCAGGATGATGGCTTTTTGCCCGGCTTTCTTGGTCATATTACGACTGAACTGCTCTTGGACAGGATGTTGATGGAACATTTTCCACAGGTGATTGACCAATATTATCAGGTGATTTCAGGCTTACCGGCGTTAGAAATCCAAAAATACACAAACATCATGGCGGCAAAATAAAGTGATCAACTTGCCAAATTCATCAATATTTTCAGTGAGATTCAGTTTCTACGCGACTATCTCGACTCACGACAGTTACTCAGACGCTTGAATCAGGTTCTTCGTCGAGTCAAACTACAACCTCTTCCTGATGACGCAGAACACACACTCAACTCTGCATGGGAGATTGTGGTTCATAGAGGTTGGGATTTACTGCCTACCGAAAAGTACCCGTTCGACGAAATTCTTTTTCACAACACGCATTGAAGGGTTTCCTGATGAAATATGGAATGAATCTGTTGCTTTGGACATCAGATGTCACAGAGGAACATTTCGGACTCCTCGAAAATCTCAAAGAGTGGGGCTACGACGGTGTCGAACTGCCCGTTTTTGATATGGACGAATCAAAATTCAAAAATGTGGGTGACAAACTGACTGAATTGGGGCTCGGGCGAACGGCCGTTACTGTTTGTACTCCCGAAGAAAACCCGATTTCTGATGACGCTTCGATTCGTGCCGCGGGTTTGTCACGACTGCAAAAAGCAATTGATATGTGTGCCGCTGCAGGTGTGACTCATTTACTGGGACCGATTCACTCCGCTTTAGGAGAGTTTCCCGGTCGTGGTCGCACTGAAGAAGAATGGAAGTGGGGCCAAGAGATTCTGGCTCAGGCCGCCGATCATGCCAAAGCCAACGACGTCACTTTAGTGTGTGAATATCTGAATCGCTTTGAATGTTACTTTCTGAATTGTGCAGATGATGCCGCTCGATTCACACGAGAAGTCGGACATTCACATTTGAAGATGATGTACGACACTTTCCATGCAAACATCGAAGAGAAGAGCATTACTGATGCTGTCAAAAGTTGTGCAGATCAAATGGTGCATGTTCACATTTCAGAAAATGACCGTTCCACTCCGGGTGAAGGTGGAGTCAATTGGGATGAATCGTTTGCCGCGTTGAAATCGATTGATTACGACGGTTGGTTCATGATTGAAGCGTTTGGTTTGTCGCTTCCCGATCTCGCGGCTGCCACCAAAATCTGGCGTCGTATGTTTACCACAGAGGAAGCCTTGGCGAAGAATGGTCTGGCCTTTATGAAATCTCGTTGGGAAGGCTGATCCAGCTTTCTGAGAATACCAATATGAAACGCCCGATTGATTCTAAAATCAATCGGGCGTTTTTTCATTAAATTCGTCAAAGAGACAGGTTACTAATTCAACAGATCAAACGAGCCATAGATGGTTTTAATCTTGTGATCGACACCCGGTTCATCAATGGAAATGATTCCAATCTGATACAGGCGATTCTTCACCACGTAGAGACGCCAGTATCCATACGTCTTTTGTGCGCCAGTACCTTGGACGAAATCAAATTCGAGACCGGGATGATCTCCCACTTGGATTTTTTCTTCTCGCGTCTGACGCGAGCCCTCACCGACGACGCCATCGCGTGCATTTTGAAGAAGCACTATGGGATCGGTTTCTTCATCCGTTCCCTCTGGGTAATCAGAATAAAAGACGAAATATGCGACATTCCCCTCGTTGGCTTCGACTGAGAAGGAATGCAGGTCAATTTGACCAATTTCGGTGTCCACTTTGCTCGCAGAATAATCAACTTCTCCCGGAAGTATCGCTTGAAAGTTGCCCACGTGTGACTTGATGACAGTCCAATTATCAGCGGCCTGTAATGTTTGAAAGCCTGAAAAAAGAAAAACGCTTAGCATCATGCCGTAAAATAGTCGTTTCATGATTTTTTCCAATCTGAGATTCGATGAGTTGAAATGATCAAGAGAGTTCAGGGTCTCAAGACTGCCTTTAAACTCTCAATCGTAGTCTCCAACAGTAGTTGAGAGGCCATTTCGAGTGTTCTAACGTACTTGGGCTGACCTGTGGTTAGAAATCATAAATTGAAAAAATATTGCTCTCGGCACAATTTTCTGAAAGTGCTAAAAATAGAAGATATAGAGTTTCGTTGAATTGTATTTCGTAGGAGCGATCATGCAGATATCTCAATTTTCAATTTTCTCATTCATGCTTTGCGTGATATACGGCAGCCTTTCTGCCCAAAAACCTGCTCCGAATGACCAGACTGAAAACGGTGCAGACAAAGTCACTCTGGCCTATCAATTCCAAAAAGGGGATGTTTGGAGATACCAACTCAGAGAAAAGGGGACTCAGGAGTCGATTTCAGAGGCCTCAGAGACATTGGGAGAAAATAATTCTTCCTTGTGGAAGCATTACCGAATCATCGAAACATTTGCAGACGGTTCGGCATTAATGGAGGTAGTCGTCGATCGATTTCAGCTCAATTTCAAAATGTACATCAATGATGAACTGCAAAAGACAATTGACTATGACACAGCCACAGATAACGACCCTCCTCAGGAATTCCGCAGTGTCAAAAACAGCATCGGGAAGCCATTTGCCACGGTGAAAATGACGGCGGCTGGCGAGATTCTTGAGATGGAATTTGTGCAAGAAACTCCAGCCAGCAAGCAAGAACAAACCAAACAGAGGCAAGGACTCCCAATTTTTTTTCCCCAGAATCCCGTCTCTGTGGGGGAATCTTGGTCTGATAAAGTGACGGTGGATCTTGCCGTGACGCCAGTTCTTAAAAAAGAGTACACCGTGCAAACGATCTACCAACTCAAAAAAGTGGACGACAACATTGCCACGATTGAGTTGAAAACAATCGTTCAACCGAGACTAACGAATCCGGTATTGCGTGGGCAAATGATGCGATACCTTCCCAGCGGCACAATTCAATTCGATTTGAACCAGGGACGGATTATTTCTCGTTCAGAGGTGATTGATCGCCGTGAAGTCGGTGTTGGTGGACCAAAAACTGCGATGCAAGTTCTCAATCGCAAAGAGGAAACGCTGATTGAAACGGACCGGAATGTCTCTCAATCCAGTTCACGCTGATTGAGATGAAGTTCGCCCCTTGACCTGCCGTGATAATGTCGTAAACTCATACCAGCAAGCACCGTGCGTCAATGCTGGATGTCCCGGTCGTCTCACAATATCGTGGGTTTTGTATGTAGGGATGAATGTTCATCTAGATAAAGTTTTGCATTACGGCTCCATCAAAACTTCCTGACCAGGTTACAAACCTGTTGAAGAACGCCAAATCATTGGCTCGGGAGTTAGAGTTGAAGGCCTGTTTGATGATGGTGGACCGCTCCATTGACTTCAATGCAGTCAAACGTGCTTTGGGCCGATTACCGCTCATTATCAGCAGCGATGAAGAAGATGTCCTCGATAAGGCCAAACGCGCAGGTTTGACAGTAGTACCACTGCACAACGAGCCGGAAACCCGCCAATTACAAATTTCACAAGCGCTGCTTGAAGCGATTGCCGATGACTTTCTTCAAGCGGGAGATCGGATTGTCGCTGTCTATTCTGGCTTTGAACGCGACAACCTGGATTCGGTCAGCGTTATCAATTTGACCGAACATCTTGCTCGGCTGACATCGCGTGACCTTCAACGTTTGGAAACACAGGTTCCGTTGGAAGTTCTACGGATCATGGTCGATCTGGCGGTCGAGATTGGACGAGAAGGACGCGAAGGAAAGAAGGTCGGTGCTTTGTTTGTAGTGGGCAATCATCGCAAAGCGTTCAGCATGTCTCACGAACAGATTCATGACCCATTCAAGGGATACAGTCGGACCGAGCGATCGATTCGCTCCCCCAAAGTCCGTGAGTCCATGAAAGAGCTTGCGCAAATTGATGGTGCGTTTATTATTGGCTCAGATGGCATCGCCTATGCTGCCGGGCGTATTCTCGATGCTCCGGCTGAAGGGTTGACTCTCTCCAAGGGGCTTGGGGCACGCCATTGGGCTGCCGCAGCGATTTCCAAAGCCTGTAATTGCATTTCTATCGCGGTCTCGGAATCAACGGGAACTGTCCGTATTTTTCAGGACGGCAAGGTCGTCCTTAGGATTGAACCAATGGATCGCGGCATGAAATGGCAGGACTTCGACACCGAACCGCCTACCGCGGATGGGTAGACACGCTTTGTCGCAATAACCGACATCCATTCGGTGTATCGGTTCTTGGACGTATTATGCTCCAAAAAAGTCATTTCGCAGGTTATACTCACGGATCGATCATTGATCACGTATCTACTACTGGACACGCACTTAATAGACAGACACAGATAGGAGAAGCTCATATGGAATCCAACACACACATTGACGTCACACGACGAAATTTCATCAAGACATCGACCGCAGGCACCATCGCGGCGGGAGTGCTCGTTAATCCAGGCACTCAAAAGAATCTTCGCGGAGCCGACTCCAACGGCAAGATTCGAATCGGCTTTGTTGGACCTGGTGGACGGGGTTTCGGTGCTCATGTCAAAAGCTTGACCACATTGGCAGGGGAAGGACAGCCTATCGAGCTTGTCGCCGTTTGTGATGTGTTCAGCGAACACCGCGACAAAGCCGCCGATCACATTGCCAAAGAAACTGGCAAGGCTCCCAAAAAATATGAAGACTACCGCGATATGTATGAGTTGGAAGATCTGGATGCGGTTTGTATCGGGACTCCCGACCATTGGCATGCTAAGCAAACCATTGATGCGCTCAATGCGGGTTTGGATGTTTATTGTGAAAAGCCGATGACCAAGACTGTTGAGGAAGCCCTCGAAGTCTTGAAGGTCTGGAAAAAGAGCGGTCAGGTGATGCAGGTCGGGGTGCAATCGACCTCATTGCCAGTCTGGGATACCGTTAATCAGTTACTGAAATCAGGAAAACTCGGAAAAGTCCTTCAATATCAAACCGAGTATTTTCGCAACTCGGCACAAGGTCAATGGCGTGCCTACAAGTTGACGGAGTCGATGAATCCAAAAAATATCAATTGGAATTTATGGCTCGGGGTCGAAGAAGGTTTGACTGAAAAACGCCCCTTTGATCGTGCTGTTTATAAGCAATGGCGTCGTTTCTGGCCGTTCGGATCGGGAATGTACACCGACTTGTTCGTCCATCGAACGACTGCCATGCTGAAAGCAACAGGTTTGCGATTTCCCGGACGAGTTGTCGGTTCTGGGGGCTTGTACATGGAATATGATGGTCGTGGTGTTCCCGATGTGGCAACGGTTGTCTCGGAATTCCCGGAAGGAGTTCAAGGGTTAGTGACAGCCACGATGTGTAATCAGAACACTCCCATACAGCAGTTAATTCGGGGGCACTTTGGATCGTTCACTTTTGGTAACGGAGAAGGATTTGAGAACTTCAACTTTATTCCCGAACGGCCGCAAGTCACCTTGAACAGTAAGCTGAAGGAGGAGACTATCCCAACTGAGAAAGTCAAAAATACGACTTATGCCCACTTCAAAAACTGGGTGGAAGCGATGATTGCCCGAGATCCACAGATGTGCAACAACCCGACCGACTTGGGAACGGCAGCCATCGTCAATGTGATTCTGGGAGCCATGAGCTACCGGGAAGGAAAGGTCTATCACTTTGATTCCGAGACGATGACCGTTCACGATGGTTCATCGGCTTGGGCCAAACAGTGGGAAACCCGTTCGGAAAACCGGGAAAAACCACAACATATTCCCGGTTGGAAAGCTGGCGATTACGGCTCGACTCTTGAAGAACCCGACTACATGAAACTCGCAGGACCGTGGATCAACGGCCAAGATCCAGGTAAATTGTAACATGGTGATTATTTTCAAAGCGACTGTTTCTCTGCAGAGAGGCAGTCGCTTTTTTGTTGCCGAGGAATTAGATTGACTCTACTTCGTAGACTGATTGAAATGGAGTGAGTGTGTAAATCAGATCATTAAACCAGAGAGACCCAATAAGGTACTGACTATGAAAATCTTTAAATTGACAACTGCTGCTCTGATGACTCTTTGTATGGCGGGCATCACTTCTGCTGGTGAATACAAAGTGACTGGTGCTCACAACTGCTGTGGTGCATGTTCAAAAGCAATCACCGAAGCGTTGTCAGGTGTTGAAGGCGTGACCGACATCACTGCCAAGCCGAAAACGACTGAGATCAGTTTTACCGCCCCCGATGATAAGACAGCACGCAAAGCGGTCAACAAACTTGGCTTTGCCGGTTTCCACGGGAAAGTGGCTGGTGGAAAGAATGTCAACTACAACGAAAAAAATGTTGGTGTCGAAGCGGGGAAAGTCGAAAAGCTGACTCTTGTCGGCGTCCACAATTGCTGTCCCGGATGTTCTAAATCAGTTGATGCGGCCATCGCCAAAATTGAAGGAGTCGAAAGTCACAAATACACCAAGACGAAAAAAGGTGTGATTCTCACGGGAAACTTTGATGGGCTCGACGTCGTGAAGTCTTTGAATGAAGCCGGTTTCCATGTCCGTGCTCCCAAGCCAAAAACGGATGGTGAGAAAAAGAAGAAAGCTGAGTGAACAGCTTGCAGGAAGAAGTTGAATCTCAAACGAAAAACCCCTGTGTTGGTCAAAACCAGCACGGGGGTTTCTTTATGGTTGATCAATAGCGATGCGACTATTTCACTTTCTTGATGACATATTTACGCGAGATCGGTTGGTTAGTTTTGTAAATCTCATCTTCAATCAGTTTTGCAGCGGCGTTGAACTCGGCGACACGATTATCCATGCCTTTGATCTGCTCGGTCCATTTTTCCAACTCTGCGACTGCCGCTTCATTCTTGAGGTCCGCTTCTGCAGCCCTCTTGGAACGTGCGTAGCGTTGGAATTGTGACCATTGTCCCCGCATGCTGCGAACCGGTCCGGCATTTCTTTGCTTGTTCAACTCGGCGACATAGGTGGCCTGCTGATGTTGGGGAGTTTTCGCATTTTCCTGAAGTTCGATGTGACGAGCGAGTTGAACATTTGTGTAAACGCCTACCACTTTGTCATCAATTTTCAATTGATATTTTCCCGGTGCTAATCCGTGGACTTCGAGAGATTCTTTGCTCAGCTTATGACCGAGCTTCGTCAAAACAGCCCCCGGTTGGGCTTCAGCGGGAACGACCCATGGTAGGCTATTGGCCTTCCAGCTAAATGAAACAGTATCATCGGTGATCAGAATGTTGGTTACCTTGCCTCCCGTAGCGGTCGCATTTACATCTCCGTTCAAATCTGCTGAAACACGGATATTGGAGACCTGACGGGGAAAACCAAGATCGGTGATAATGGCGGCCGCCATCACGACTTGTCCCGGTGCATCGGGATGAACGGCATCCTTGATCAGCGTGAAGTTCGCGTCTTGTTTGCGTTGTTCAAACGTGATGTTGTTCAGCGGGCCCCACATATCGACGAAGCCTCGTCCTTCATCCGTGGCAAGTTCGCGTAGCCAAGTGCCGTAATAGGTGAGGACGGAATTGTATTCGCGTAACATTGCTGGGTCGCGTTCGCGTTTCCCGATTACCGAGGCACGCGAATCAAACATCGTTGGCGTCATGGGGATCGAAATTGCTCCGATGGAATCAAGACGACTTAATAGTTCCGTCATATCTTGTTTGTAGGTGTCAAAAATATCCTGATTGAACGGTTGGTAACTGCCATCGTTCATTCCTAGCAGAATGGTGACATATTTGGGTTTGTACGCGGCCACGTCGGCATCAAAGCGAGCGAGAGCATCCCAGGCACGCGCACCACCAACACCCGCGTTGTGGATTTTGAATCGATTTGTCGGGAATCGTGTGTAGAGAAAATCTTCTACATATTGGGTATAGAGACACTGATGAGTAATACTGTCACCCAAAAAGACGATGGAATCACCATCAGCGAGTGTGACTTTGGAAACAGGCTTTGCAAGGTCTTGTGAATATGCCGTGGCCGAGACCAGCAACACACATGATAGAATTAAAAAGGAACGGAGTCGGTTAAGCATGTCTATTTTCCTGTGGAATTGAGTCTCAAGTGATGCGCTCATCGCAATATTGTCTTCGAGTGAATAGCTTACATTGAACTTTACCAGAGAGAAAACGGTATTTCCAAAGTTCCTCTTCTCGAAAATGCTTGATCAAACATTGCTGGTCGGTGGCAGTCATATCAAAGGGAATTATCGTCGTGAGGAAATACCGGGAATGCCGACAGGGCATTGGCATCGATCAGTCCGCTTAAAAATAAACGAATTCTCGCGAAGAATCCTAACGAAAATAAGTGGAATAATGCGTATGGGTTCTGGTACAAAAGTGATCTCTCCCGATCTCCAAACCTACCCATTAGCAGGAGTTTTCTGATGCTTCGTAGTTTAATTTCCCTCTGTTTGATCGCTTTTGTCACAATCACTGGATTGGCTGCCGAACAAAATACCCCGCCAAAAGGTTTTACGGCACTTTTTAACGGCAAAAATCTGGATGGTTGGCACGGTATGCCGCATTTTGATCCTCGCAAACTCGAATCGATTACTGAGGCCGAACAATCGGAGCAAATCTCCAAGTGGACGGAAGATGCGAAAATGCATTGGTCTGTTGATCAGGGAGAGCTAGTGAATGATGGGAAAGGTGCCTATCTCACAACCGACAAAGCATACGGTGATATTGAGTTTCACATTGAATACAAAACCGTCGCAAAGGCCGATAGCGGCATCTATCTACGTGGCACACCACAGGTTCAAATCTGGGACACCACCGAAGCAGGGGGCAAATGGGACCGTAATGCCGACAAAGGTTCCGGCGGGTTGTTTAACAATTCCAAAGAACAACCGGGGCAACTTCCCTTGGTGAATGCCGACAAAGCGTTCGGTGAATGGAACAGCTTCCGAATCATCCAGGTCGGCGACAAAACGACCGTGTACTACAATGATAAATTGGTCGTCGATCATGCCGTCATGGAAAACTATTGGGATCGTTCTCGTCCTTTATTCGCTGATGGGGTGATTCAGTTGCAAACACATGGCGGAGAAATTCGCTGGCGGAATATCTTTGTTCGTGAGATACCTAACAGTGAAGCGAATCAGATTCTGCAGGCGCACTCTCAACACAAACAGGCACAATTTAAGAGCATCTTCAATGGAAAAGATTTTACCGGCTGGGAAGGGCCGGTCGATAATTATCAAATTGAAGATGGTGCCATCATGTGCCAAAAGGGAAAGGGTGGTCACATCCATACCGAGAAAGAGTATGCCGACTTTGTCGTTCGCCTCGAGTTCCAGCTTCCTCCCGGCGGCAACAATGGTTTGGCCATTCGTTACCCAGGTAGCGGTAACCCGGCGTACGCTGGGATGACAGAATTGCAGGTACTGGACAGCGAACATCCAAAATATGCCAAGCTCGATGCGCGTCAGTATCACGGCTCTGCATACGGAATGGCTGCCGCTCATCGTGGGTATTTCCGTCCTCTCGGGGAGTGGAATTATCAGGAAGTGACGGTCAAAGGATCGACCATTAAAGTGGAACTCAATGGATATACGATTCTCGATGCCGATCTCAGCACGATTTCGGAATACATGGCCAACTCTCCGCATCCAGGTAAGACTCTGGAAAAAGGCTATTTCGGTTTCGCCGGGCATAATGACCCGGTCAAGTTCCGTGGTCTGTCAATCAAAGAACTCCATTGATGAACGAACATTGAATTCTACGGGATGTGTGTCATCAGGATGCTCATCCCGTTTTCTATTTTCAGGAACAGACCTATGCGCTGCTTTGTATTAGCGATCTTTGCAACTCTGCTGGCAGGACAATTTTCTACTCTTCACTCCGCCGAGTACGACGTCGTTGTTTACGGCGGAACCTCTGCTGCGGTCACCTCTGCCGTCCAAGCGAAGAAGATGGGGAAGTCTGTCGTGATTGTCTCCCCTGACACTCATTTGGGGGGTCTCTCATCAGGCGGTCTCGGTTGGACAGACACAGGAAATAAGCAGGTGATCGGTGGACTCTCGCGTGAATTCTATCATCGTGTCTGGAAGGAATATCAGAAAGACGGTTCGTGGAAGCAGCAGAATCGCGAGTCTTACGGCAACAAAGGGCAGGGGACAGCGGCGATTGACGGTGACGAACGTACCATGTGGATTTTCGAGCCACATGTGGCCGAGCAAGTCTTCGATAGCTTTGTGAAAGACTATGAGATCCCCGTGCATCGTAATGAATGGCTGGATCGAAAGAACGGCGTCAAAATGGAGGGGAACAAGATCGTCTCCATCACGACTATCAGCGGGAAAACCTACAAAGGAAAATTGTTTATTGATACAACCTACGAAGGAGATCTGATGGCTGTCGCCGGGGTCTCTTATCATGTAGGGAGAGAGGCTAAGGATGTTTATGGTGAGGATTGGAACGGCGTGCAGACGGGAGTTCTACATCATGGGCATCACTTTGGTGTCCTGAAAGATCCGATTTCACCTTACAAAGTGCCGGGAGATGCCAGTAGCGGAGTGCTTCCTCGGATCAGCACCGAACATCCTGGAGAATACGGGGCAGGGGACAATAAAGTTCAGGCGTATTGCTTCCGCATGTGTCTGACGAATCACGACGAAAATCGTGTCCCGTTTCCCAAACCCAAAGGGTACGATGCTTCGCAGTATGAATTGCTGCTGAGAGTTCTCAATGCCGGTTGGCGTGAAGGGTTCCGCAAATTCGATCCAATTCCGAATTTCAAAACAGACACCAACAATCATGGTCCGTTCAGTACCGATAACATCGGCTACAACTACGATTATCCCGAAGGGACTTACAAACGTCGTCAAGAAATCATCAAAGAGCACGAAGTCTATCAGCAGGGGTTGATGTACTTCCTCGCCAATGATCCACGAGTGCCCCAAGATGTACGAGAGAAGTTCAACGCTTGGGGATTGGCCAAAGATGAGTTCACCGATAACGGCAGCTGGCCGCATCAGCTTTACATCCGAGAAGCACGTCGCATGATCGGTGATTATGTGATGACAGAAAATGAGTTACTCAAAAAGCGACCAACGCCCGAATCAATCGGCATGGGGTCGTACACGATGGATTCGCACAATATTCAGCGCTACATCACGCCGGAAGGTTATGTCCAAAATGAAGGAGATATCGGCGTTTCGACACGCGGACCGTATTCGATTGCATTGGGGAGTGTCCTGCCAAAGAAAGAAGAGTGTACGAATTTGGTTGTCCCTGTTTGCGTGTCGAGTTCGCACATTGCGTTCGGCAGCATTCGCATGGAACCGGTCTTCATGATTCTGGGCCAGTCTGCAACGACGGTCGGCGTGATGGCCATGGATGCTGGCATTGCAGTGCAAGATGTGAAATATGAGACATTGAAGGAACGCCTGGTCAAAGATGGCCAAGTTCTCGAAGGTGACTTTCTTCCCTCTTACGCAGCCGGGAAAAGTGTCAGTACAAAATCACTGAAAGGCATTGTGGTTGATGATGTCAGCGCAAAAGCGGACGGACATTGGGGGCCGGGACACACGGTCGGCCCTTGGGTCGGTCGTTCTTACTTGCATGATGGCAAAAACAATCAGGGCAAGATGTCGGTCCGGTATGAGACCAAGCTACCCGCAGATGGAGAATACGAAGTCCGCGTTTCTTATTCGCCACACGGCAATCGTGCCAGCAATGTGTTAGTGCTGATTGAATCGGAGGGTAGTCAAAAAGAAGTCCGCGTCAATCAGAAAAAGAAACCACCGATTGACGACTTGTTTGTTTCCGTGGGAACATTCACGTTCGCGAAAGGCCAGCCTGCCGTCGTGGTGATTTCCAATGAGGGGGCCGATGGGTACGTCATCGCCGACGCCGTGCAATGGGTGAAGAAGTGAGTAAGTCTACCAATCTCACCGTCTTTGAGATACCGGATCACGTATCACACGTTGAAATTGCGTCTGTGCATTAAGATCAATGGCTTCTGACTGTCGCGGTAAGGATGTACTCAAGTGTAGACGAAAGTGTGGTCGGAATTTCACAAGTCCTCTTTCGTACCCCGATAGGTTTCAGAGCATTGGATGAGGGAGAAATGCTCAACTTTCCGTGGGATAAGTTGAATGTTGCAAATCAGTATGTCTTTCATGTTTCAGACGGTGGTTGGTTGGATATAGAAATATCTCATGGAAACATTGTCATGGATTCAGACATACTCGAAGAGTATTTGATTAAGACAGACAATGAGTGCGTATCGGTGATTTCCCATTTTCCACCCGAATTGTTCAGTTGTTAGCTCGATGACTATTTCTCGATATTATGATCGTTACCCCTCAGCAATCGACATCATCTTCTCCAAGCCAATGGCGGCGACTTCTTCGGGGTCCTGTTCCCACAAATCGGGACGGAACAGTTCCAATGACAGGCAGCGGTCGTAACCGATCTGCTTCAGATAGCGACAGTAGTTCTTCAATTTGATGATGCCATCTCCGGGCATGACGCGGTCCGGGTCGCGTTGAGTCGAAGCCTCCGGCTCTGCGGGGGCGTCGTTAAAATGCGAGATGGCAATTTGTTCGGGCTTGAGATCCTTGATGGCATCAATGCCTCCTCCACCCACATGGCAGTGAAAGGGATCCACGACCATCGTGGCATCGGGGTGACCGCACTCTTTCAGAATTTGCTTCGCGATTTCAATCGTATGGACTTCTTGGGCGAATCCCAGATATTCGAAGACCGGCTTCACGCCGAACTCTTTGCCGACATCGAGTAGATTGGCGTATTGACGGGCACCGTGAGCAAGATCGACAGGGCCATGCGGTGGCCCGGCAATGGAATGAGTCGCACCGACGATTTCCGCCTGATCCAATCGCCGTTTGATTTCGTCTATCTTCTCGACATATTCTTCCCCTTCTGTATCCCACCAGCCTTTGAGGAAAATTGTCGTTGGAACAAGCAGTCCCGAGTCATCGACGGCATTGCGAATGTCCTGAATCTGACCACCTGACTCGATGTAGGTGTCCATGTCGTCATGCCAAAGTTCAATAGCTTTGTAGCCGACTTTGGCCGCGATGCGAATTTTATCCAAGATGGGAGTCGTTTTGATGGTGCTGGAATTGAGTGAATAAATAAAATTTACCATGAAAGATTATTCCCGGAATGTGCGTCTGAGTGTCAATGTGTATCACAACAGAGTTCTGAGGGGATCTCAAGCGATTCCGTAATAACTCCGAAAATGAGATCTGCCATCCCATTAATTTCCTGTTATAATCAAACTCCTGCCTACGAGTGACCTTCCTTCTGATAAATACTGAACATCATGCAACGAATTCTTCTCATTGTTGGCACCATTTGTTTATGCGGACCAACATTGCATGCGGACGACATCGAATTCAATCGCTATGTCCGACCGATCTTGTCCAAGAACTGTCTCGCCTGTCATGGTCCTGATCCCGAGCACCGGGAAAGCGGACTGCATCTGACCGATGCGCAAAACGCGACTTCTCAACTCGACAGTGGTAAAACGGCTATTGTTCCGGGCAAGCCCGCAGAGAGTGAACTCGTGGCAAGAATCACCAGCGATGATGAGTTTTCAGTGATGCCACCTGCCGACTCTGGACATGAATTGACGCCGGAGGAAATTGAAACTCTGACGAAATGGATTCGGGAAGGGGCGAAGTATTCTCGGCATTGGTCGTTTGTGAAACCGGTACGTCCCGATGTTCCGGCTGTTGATTTCAAAGGTTGGACTGAGAATCCGATTGACGCTTTCGTCCTCCAACAGATGAGGCTGAGAGAATTTACGCCCAACTCCCAAGCAGATCGTCATACTTTAATTCGACGACTCAGTTTTGATCTTCGCGGGCTCCCCCCATCACCTGAAGAAGTCGATCAGTACCTCAATGACAAAAGTGCCGACGCCTACAAAAAAATGGTGGATCGTTTTTTGAAAGACAGTGCGTATGGAGAACGCTGGGCACGCGTCTGGCTTGATCTCGCCCGATATGCCGACTCTCGCGGGTATGGCTCCGATCCGTTACGTCCCAATATTTGGCGGTATCGCGATTGGGTCATTGATGCATTTAATCGCAATCTGCCCTACGATCAATTCACGATAGAACAATTGGCAGGCGATTTATTACCCGATGCGACTCTCGAACAGAAAGTGGCCACCGCTTTTCATCGTAATACGATGACGAATACAGAAGGGGGGACCGACGATGAAGAGTTTCGAGTGGCTGCGGTTAAGGATCGAGTCGATACCACGATTCAGGTCTGGATGGGGCTGACGATGGGGTGCGCGAAATGTCACACCCATAAATACGATCCCATCTCTCATCAGGAATATTACAGTTTCTACAGTTTGTTCAATCAGACTTCCGATAATGATCAACCGAATGAATCACCGACGATGAACGCTCCCACAAAATCATGGGAATCACAAGTTGCTGCGATTGAAACACAGATCTCTGAGGTGCAAAAACAACTCAACACGAACGATGAATCACGACAGAATCGTCAAAATGAATGGATAGGGAAGACACTGGGACAACTGAATTCAGAATCAGAACCATTAAAAGCTCGTTACGTGCGGATTGAATTGCCCGGCAAGGGGAAGATGCTGTCGCTGGCTGAAGTTCAAGTGTTTTCAGGAGAAGAGAACGTTGCCCTCAAAGGGACCGCCTCGCAATCGAGTACCGACTATAATGGTCCCGCGAATCTTGCCAATGACGACAATACCGACGGACATTTCTTTGATGCCAAGTCAACGACGCATACCAAGGTTAGTAATGATCCCTGGTGGGAAGTCGATCTGGGAAGTTCATTGCCGATCGAAAAGGTTGTTGTCTGGAATCGGACCGATGGAACTGTTTATAGCCGACTGAATAACTTCAGAATCGTGTTGTTGGCAGATACGGGGAAAGACCAGAAGGAACGCTCGACAGTCTGGAAAACTGAGATTAAAGAGGCCCCCAAAGTCTCAGCCGAATACCCCATCGATAGCCGAGTGACTGTTCCCGAAGAGATTGTTGCGATTCTCAAGTTGGATCGTTCCGTGTGGGACGATGCCCAGAAAAAGAAACTCGAAGAATATTATCGCACCATCGATCCCGAAGCGGTCAAGCTATCCAATAAAATTGCCGCTTTGCAAAAATCGAAGCCCGCCATTCCCACGGTTCCCGTGATGCAAGAGTTATCTCTTGAGAAACATCGTGAAACTTTCGTCCATCTGCGTGGGAACTTTTTGAGTCCTGGTGATAAAGTAGAGCACGGTTTGCCTGAGAACTTTCATCCTGCTAAGGGGGAAGCGAAAAGCCGCCTTGATGCGGCTCGCTGGTTAGTTGATTCCGAAAATCCGCTGACCTCTCGTGTGGCCGTCAATCGTTTTTGGGCCAAGATGTTTGGTCGCGGTCTTGTCGTGACCGAAGAAGATTTTGGTTCACAGGGGGAAATGCCCAGCCATCCAGAATTATTGGATTGGTTGGCTGTTGAGTTTCAACAAGACTGGAATATCAAGCGGTTACTTCGGCTGATTGCCACCTCTGAAACCTACAAACAATCCGCAGAAGCCAGTTCCTTGAAGCATGATGCCGACCCTAATAATACGTGGTTGTCACGTGGGCCACGTTTCCGCCTAGAAGCGGAGATGGTGCGAGATCAAGCACTTGCCCATAGCGGATTGCTGAAACGAAAAATTGGTGGTCCCTCTGTATATCCTCCTCAGCCGCCCGGTTTGTGGCGTGCCGCATTTAATGGGCAGCGAACTTGGCCAGAAAGTAAGGGTGACGACAAGTATCGTCGTGGGCTATATACATTTTGGCGACGCTCGGTTCCATATCCTTCGATGGCGACATTTGATGCACCCAGTCGAGAAATTTGTAATGTGCGACGCATACGCACTAATACGCCTTTGCAGGTCTTTGTGACCTTGAACGACACGGTCTATGTGGAAGCCGCACAAGCTCTTGCTCGTCGCATCATTCTTGAAGGCGGAGGCTCTCTCGATGAAAAAATCGCGTGGGCCTTGCGGTTAGTCCTGGTCAAAGAACCTGCTTCGGAGGAGATACAGACTGTTCGAGATTTGTATGAATCCGAATTGGTTCATTACCAGCAGACTCTTGAAGAAGCCAAGTTGCTCGCAACAGAGCCTCTCGGACCAATACCAGAGGGGATTGATCTGGCTGAAGCGGCTGCATGGACAGTCGTCTCCAATGTCCTATTGAACCTTGATGCTGTCTTAAGCAAATAAGCGACAAATATCACATCACATTCGAGTCGACTATGAACAATACATTTCAGCAACGATATCTAAACTCGATCACCCGTCGTCATTTTTTGGGGCAAGGGGGATACGGACTCGGTGGAGCCGTACTTTCATCCCTGATGGGACGGTCGGCATCTGCTGAATCAAAGACCGCAACATTACCTGTGAAGCCTGCCAAGGTGAAGCGGGTCATCTATCTGCACATGGCGGGTTCTCCGCCTCAACATGACATGTTCGACTATAAGCCAAAACTGGTCGAACACACGATGCAGCCCTGCCCTGATGAGTTGCTGGAAGTTCTCAAGAAAGAGCGTCTGCCTTTCATCAATTTGAAGCAGGGAGTCCCAAAACTTCTTGGAACACCTCATAAGTTTGCCAAGCATGGCGAGAGCGGCCAGGAGCTTTCGGAACTCTTGCCGAATCTGGCGAAGAATGCGGACGACCTATGTATCGTCAAATCAATGTGGACTGACCAATTCAATCATGCCCCCGCTCAACTGTTGATCTACACCGGTTCGCCTCGATTCGGTGGCGCTTCGATGGGATCATGGATTACCTATGGCCTCGGATCAGAAAACGAAAACCTCCCCGGCTTTGTAGTCTTGGTGAGCGGTGGTACCGATCCCTCTGGTGGCAAAAGTTTATGGGGAAGTGGTTTTCTCCCTTCTGTCTATCAAGGTGTCCAATGCCGAACTGTGGGTGAGCCGATTCTGTACGTTTCCGACCCGAAAGGGATGTCACGAGATGTGCGACGACGTAGTCTCGATGCGATTCGGAAACTCAACGAACAAGAACTTGAAAGACTCGGCGATCCCGAAACGGAAGCACGTATCAGTCAGTACGAGTTGGCGTTTCGGATGCAGATGGCTGTCCCCGATGTGATGAATATGGCGCAAGAGCCTAAGCACATTCAGGAAGCCTATGGAGTTCAGCCGGGGAAAGAGTCGTTCGCGAATAACTGTTTACTGGCGCGACGGATGGTCGAATCGGGTGTCCGCTATGTACAGTTATTCCACTATGGTTGGGACATGCATGGTACAGGGGCTGGAAATGATATTGTTCAAGGGTTGCCGGGCAAGTGTAAAGAGATTGATCAACCGATCTCGGCATTGTTATCTGATTTGAAAGAACGCGGTTTACTCGATGAAACTTTGGTGATCTGGTCGGGAGAGTTTGGGCGGACTCCACTCAACGAAGAACGTAATAAGTCCAAATTTCTCGGGCGCGATCATCACCCCCACTGCTTCACAATCTGGATGGCGGGAGGCGGCGTTAAAGCGGGATACACACACGGCCAGACGGATGATCTCGGATATTTTGTGACGGATGGTAAGGTCACTGTGAATGATCTGCAAGCCACCATACTCCATCAGATGGGGATGGATCCGTATCAACTTAAATATCCGTATCAAGGACTCGACCAACGCTTGATTGGTCCAAGTAACGAACCCGTGATTCAGCACGAATTATTGGCTTGAACTCGATATTGTCGATGATTGTGGGATCATCTATAATTCCGCTCCTTCAATATTAGACTTTCCGATCAAGGATGATCGATATGCGTAGTCGTATGAGTAGCAGGATTTCCAAGCGGTGGCTGTGTAGTTTGTTGGCACTGACTTTATTGATTCAATCAGTTTCTTGTGGAACGATTCTTTATCCAGAACGGGTTGGTCAGACCCGCGGAGCACTCGACTACAAAGTAGTTGCCTTAGACACAATCGGTCTATTGCTCTTCGTCGTCCCCGGCGCTGTCGCCTTTGCGGTCGACTTCTACAACGGGACGATCTATTTGCCCGGCGGATCTTTTCGCGGACAGTCTCCCGAGATGGTGGCGACTTCAGATTGGGAATCCATTCCGTTGCCAACAGATGTCGATTCTCAAGAAAAGTTGCAAC
>JAQWSQ010000228.1 GCA_029243145.1 Planctomycetaceae bacterium
GAACTTTATGCCATTGCCGCTGCTGTTCTCGGAGGATGCTCGCTGCGAGGCGGTGAAGGATCCATCGTTGGTGCCGTGATCGGTATGGGGATACTACAGATGTTGAGAAGCGCCTCTCTCTTTCTGGAAATTCCTGACCAACTGGAATTCACCATCATTGGAACCGTCATACTCCTGGGAGCCATTGCCGACGAACTGGGTAAACGGGTCGTCCATCGGATGCGGCAGGCCAAGCAGAATAGCTGATCTCATTGATCAGACAGCGTGACTGTCTCTACAGAAACCGTCGCCAGCTTGCGTATTTCTCTTGAGCGAGTTGACGGTCTAAGGCAGGATTGCGGGCCGGTTTCGAGGGACGCGAAGTCAGTTTCATGTTCGCTTCAAGAGGTGTTCGGCCACCTTTACGAACATTGCATTTCAAACATGCCGAGACAATGTTTTCCCAACTCGTTTCACCGCCTCGACTGCTGGGCATGACGTGATCGAGAGACAGGCTGCTATACGGAAAATCTACGCCACAATACTGGCACTGATGATTGTCTCTCAGAAAGACATTCTTGCGGTTGAATTTCACAATGTTGCGAGGAATGCGGTCGTAGTTCGTTAACCGAATGATACGTGGGACTTGAACGACAAAATTCACCGAGCGAACCCATTCATCGTCTTTGTTAAAGTCATTCAATTCATCTCGGATTTCACTCTGCTCGACCCAACCCTCAAAGTCATAAACCACGTAAGTATCGTTCTCGACATTTACGACTTCGGCTGCTTCTTTGCAAAGCAGACAGAACGCTTTTCGAGCCGACAGTACGTGAATCGGACTGTAGAATTTATTGAGCACCAGAACATTGGAGTTCAGTGCTGTACCCTGCCCGGCAATCATGATCTCTCCCGTCGTCCGTTAAATATACGGTCAAACTCTTTCGGAAAATGTCTACTTATCCTGCCGGGATTTATCACCTAAAGCAAGATCAGTTTTACACATGCGCAATCACAGCGCAAGAATATTCCCGTTTCCTGAGGAACTATGCGAGAACCATTAACAGCAGATGAGTTTCACACTCAATTTTTCGGATCAGGCGTCAGACGCCATCCACGGAAGTGGAGCACCTGCGGGTGGTAATCGTACCAATTCCACACCGGTCACTTCGGCATGATCGGCAATTTCTTGAAGCGCTTCAGCAGAAGGTTCGGAATCGATATTCAACACGGCGACGCTGTCGCCTCCCGGTTGATCGGAACAACGCCCCAAGGCCATGTTGGCGATATTGACGCTGTACTTGCCAAGAACCGTTCCGATGAAACCAATCAATCCCGGCACATCGCGGTGCCGATAAATCAGCAGCATGCCATCGAGATACGCTTCCATGGGGAAGTTTTCGAGTCGTACCAGTCGCAGAAAATCGTGCCCGAACATCGTTCCCGACGCCGTCAGTTCGCGGTCACCCGTCACCAACGTCGCAGAGATCATCGTTGAAAACGCACCATGTTCGGCTGATTTCGATTCGGTAATTTCGATGCCTCGCTCACGAGCCATCATCTCGGCATTCACAATATTGACGTTATCATCCATCGCCGCGGTGAGCAGTCCGGCGGCAAAGCTGGAGGTAATCAAGCCGGTTTTCTTTGTAGCGACTTCGCCGCGATAGTGAAGCTGAGCCGACTTGAGTCCACCCTTGTGTCCCTGTTGGGCAAGCAGAAGACCCAAGCGATAACCAAGATCGAGATAGAGCTTCAAGTCTTCCATTTCGGCCCCGGAAACCGGGACCATATTGACCGCATGACGGACTTCTTTGTTGATCAAGTAACCGATCATAATGTCGGCGGCTTCTTCGGCCACCAGCTCCTGAGCTTCATCCGTCGAGGCTCCCAAGTGGGGAGTACACAAAATGTTTGGTGTTTTGAGCAGTGGAGACTCGGGATCGAGCGGCTCATTCACATAGACATCGAGTGCGGCTCCCGCAACGTGTCCAGCATTTACGGCTTCTACCAAATCCTCTTCGTTGATGATCCCGCCGCGAGCGCAGTTAATGAGCCTGACGCCGGGCTTCATATTTTTCATTCGCTCCGCGTTGATCAGATTTCGCGTTTCATCGGTCAGCGGCGTATGGACGGTCAGGTAATCGCAGACTGTCGTGACTTCGTCGACCGTATCGACGAGCTTAATTCCCAGATCGGCTGCACGCTCGGGGGACATAAACGGATCGTATCCTACGACCTGCATTTCAAATCCCAGCGCACGTTGAGCGACCGATTGACCGATGCGTCCTAAACCAATAATGCCGAGCGTTTTGCCGGCTACTTGAGAGCCGGTGAACTTTCCACGTTCCCACTTTCCTTGCTGCATACTGGAATGGGCGGGACCAATATTGCGGGACAACGACAACATCAATGTGACCGCATGTTCGGCGGTACTAATGGTATTTCCCGCCGGGGTATTCATCACGACGATTCCCTCACGAGTCGCCGCGTCGCGGTCAATATTATCGACCCCAACTCCCGCTCGGACAATCGCCTTGAGCCGTGTTTGACCTTCCAAAAGTTCAGCAGTGAGCTTCGTACCACTGCGAATAATAATGCCGTCTGCCTCTCTGAGAGCCTCTCGAACTTCCTCTGGCGAGAGTCCCGAACGGACATCGAGTTCGATGCCTTCCGCGTCTTCGAGTATTTTGAGCCCTGCGGGGGAAAGTTTATCGGTGACAAGGACGCGCGGCATCGTCTTGTGCTTTCTGGACTTAGGTCATTCTGGTAAGTCCAATACGGGCAACAAACGATGTCGCCTGCAAACGGACTCGATTCTGTCTGAAGGGTCATAGCATACCGACCGTGAGAAAGGCATCAAGGCTACCGGCGGGATCTCTCTGGCCGGTATTTTGGAACACCATCACGTTCAGCCTAATTCGTGAGAACAGCATCATTGAGGGAAGAAGACATCGCCTGAGAACTAAGTTGTCGGGTTACGGCTCGCTTTGCTCGGCTAACCCGACCTACGGCTTTGCGTCAATAAGTTGATCTCTCAAACTCGTCTTGCCAAACGCTCGCTACCAGAGTTAGCGTTCGTGGTTCGCCTCTGGGCGACTCGATCTTTGGCAATTTGAACGTCATGACAACCCGCAGGCCCCCGCGGCTTGCGCCGCAGGGCTATAAGAAAAACACGTCCTGATAACATAGCATAGCCCCACTGCGCAAGCAGTTGGGGCCGGTTCAAATGTTATTGCGTGTCGAAGGTCATCTGTACGAGCCCGCGGAGCTTGCGCTCCACGGCTATACCTCTTGTGCCGGGCCATAGCCATTGTGCGCAAGCACAATGGCTGGGTACGAGCGCCATAGATTGTTCAACAATGACGACCACTGCAACGTGAGAAAGGAGGCGATCTCGCGTGACGTGGAAAATGCGTCCACAAAAAAAGCGGCATCTCTCCAAAGCGAGGTCATCGGCGCAAACCAATGAGAGCGAACAACTTGCTCAAGAGTACACAAGATTTGAAATCAAGATTCGGGAAGATTTGATTCAACATTTGGTCAAGATTCGGTCATGGTGTGTCCCCGAATCTCCGAATCTTGACATCTTGAAAACGGCGCTTCAGTGTTCGGGAATGGGTGACAGATTAACCAGCCGACAAAATATGTATCTCATTACCTACACAAGACTTATGACCTACCACAGCGTCCTTGCCGAAAAAAACACCAATTTTCTGCCGAACTTGTGTCCGCGAAACGCGGCAATCCCCATTGACTGTTAGACATGGGACACACAACTCAAACTGACAGGGACTCAGACATGAAACTTCAAGCCATCACTTTCGCCGCGGTTGTCACTTCTTTCTGCCTCAACACTTCTGCCGACGCTGGCAAGTTTGATCTGGTCAAAGCGATCAGAACCGCTCAGACCATCAATCATCCAGTGAAGCACAAACACATTGTGCATCCTTCCCCCAATCCTCCAAGAATTGTCTATCCCATCGTGCATCCCAAGAAGCCGATTTGTAAACCGGCTCCTCCCGTCACGATCTACCCGATTCATCCCATCCATCCGATTCACCCCGTTCATCCTCCGATCTGCAAAACGCCACCCGTTTGTAAGCCTCCTGTTTGCAAGCCACCCGTCAATCGTCCTCCCGTCAAATGCTTGTCTTTGAAGCTGATCAACAACGCGGAAGCCGACGTTTACTTTGTACTCAACAAGGCTGATGACTTTGTCACTCTGACGGCTGGTGACAAGCACTGGACCAAGACCATGAACCCAGCACCTCACCACATCAGCTACCAGAACGGCCACGAGATGGTGGAATACGAACTTGACCCCAACGCGACTTACAGCTTCGAATGGCAAGGCGAAGTCTTGCAACTGCTGGAAGTCCAAGTGTGAAGCATTTGCATGCCTTGAACGGCAAACACAAAACAACTTGAAGTCAGCTTGTCGCTGAGTCCTAACCATGTCTAAGAGGAACTCTGGAAACAGAGTCCTTTTTTTTGTGTTCGGAGAGGAAAGGCTTTACGGCGTTTCGACAAAACATGACTTCACAGAAATTTTGCGTTATCATCGTCGGTATGCATAAAGTGGTCTCTCAATTTGCTCTATGTCTAACTGCTGTTGCGGTGATCGTCGGCGTTTGCGTTCTCCGGCAAGAACATCCTGTGAACACCTACACTTATCGACCAACCTCGCAGGCTGTGATTGACGGTATTGAATCGCTCGGTGGGACATACAAGTTAAACGAACTCGGGCAAGTGCATTGGCTCAACCTCAAATGTCTGCCGATTTCAGATGACGATTTGCAGCTCTTGCGCGAGATGCCTCATATTGAGACTCTGAATTTGCGAGGCATCAATCGTCACAAAGGATATGACTTCACAGATGCTGGCTTAAAGCACGTCGCTACACTCACAAAACTTCGGTACTTGAATCTCACCGTGAACTTTCAGATCACCGATCAAGGCATCGGCTATCTGATCGATTGTCCGAAGTTGGAGAAACTGGTGATGTACTACACCAGAACCGGTGTCGATTCTTTGGAGACTCTGTCGCAGATGCCACAACTGGAACACCTTTGGGCCAATGATATTTCTCTCGATGAAAAGACCTTACCTTACTTCCAAAAAATGACTTTGAAGTCTTTGCAGCATATCAAGATATCGAATGACAATATTAGTCTCTTGGCTGAGTTACCATCCTTGACTCAGGCACCATATGAGCGGTATCGAAAAATTCGTGACACCGATTTAGTGAATATTTCGCACATCCATTTGAGTGAGGAATTGGAAGTTGTGCTGACCAAAGGCTGGGCCGATACTTCCCAACTCAAGCATTTAGCAAACTTCAGCCACCTCAAAAAAATCTCGCTGTCCGATTACCAATATCCAAAGCGTTACCAACCCAACAATGGCCCTTTCGATCCGAGCGGGTTTGAAACCTTGGCCGCACTCCCGAACTTGAAAGAGCTTTCGGTCCCACCGGAAGATCGATTTCTTGCAGCCCGCGCGATGTGCCCTCATATCGAACGAATCAGTCTTGCCGCGAATGAGAATTTGACGCGGGAAGGTTTGGAAGTCATCACAACAATGCCGAGCCTCAAAGAGATTTGGATGCACGAAAGCCTTGTGAATGATGAGACGCTGGAAGTTCTTTCCCGAGTGAAGACTCTCGAAAAGCTGACAATGCGACGAGACCATTCATATCGAAAAGGGCTCAAAGGCTACGAAGTGGCTAAACGCCCCGAGTGTCTCACCATCCAAGGATTAGCCCATCTGATCAAGCTGCCAAATCTCAAAGTTTTATCGCTTTACAACTGGGGCATCGATAATCAGATGCTCGGTCTCTGCGGTCAGATGACCAGTTTAGAGAGCCTGTTGCTGGGAGGCACATTCGTCACAAATCAGGGAATCATGCAGTTACGCCATTTGTGGAATTTGAAGCAATTGGGAATGTACGGATCGAAAGAAATCAGCCAAGATGTCTGTTCTCAACTTCATCAATATATGCCGGCATGCACGATCTATGACATGTGGTGTTGCGGCTGCATGGATATTAGCCCTCAGAGATGAGAATTCGCACAGACGATGAATATCTGCTTGTATGCCCACGTGTTGGCACGATAAGATGAGAACTCCTGTTTCGTAACGCCCCTCCTCATGGTGCCTTGGTGTCTATCTCCCTTAAGCAATTCCAAAAACGCCTGATCGAAAGTGGCGTGATGTCCGAAGAGGGCATCACCAACTTTATCAAGACGCTCACGCCGCCTCCCGAAACTGCGGAAGAGCTCGTCAAGTTACTTGTCAAAGCGAATCACCTCACTAAGTTTCAGGCAAAATTGATCGCGGCCGGTAAAGGGAAAAGTCTGTCACTGGGTATCTACCTGATTAAGGACAAAATTGGTGCCGGCGGGATGGGGCAGGTCTATCTGGCAGAGCACTCTCGCATGAAGCGGGAAGTGGCACTCAAAGTTTTGCCGCCACAACTTGTCAAAAACCATGATGCCGTCCAGCGTTTTCACCGCGAAGTGCAGGCGGCGGCTCAGTTGAATCACAAAAACATTGTCACCGCTTTTGATGCCAATGAAGACAAGGGAACGCACTTCCTGGTCATGGAACGTGTGAAAGGAAAAGACCTTTCCTCGACCGTGAAGGATAACGGCCCGATGTCTATTGATTTGGCGCTCAACGTCATTCAACAGACTGCGGAAGGTTTGTTGTACGCACATGATCAGGGAATCATTCATCGCGATATCAAACCTGCCAACCTGCTGCTTGATGAAGAAGGCGTGCTCAAAATTCTCGATATGGGACTTGCAGGGATTGAGTCTCCCGGTGATGCCGATGAAGGTGGTGGACTCACCAGCACCGGCATGGTGATGGGGACGGTCGACTTTATGGCCCCCGAACAAGCCATGGATACCCGCTCGGCCGATGCCCGCAGTGATATTTACTCGCTCGGTTGCTCTTTGTTTTATCTGCTCACGAAACGACCATTGTTTCTTGATGACACCGTCATGAAGAAACTGATGGCATTACAGACACAACCTGCACCGACATTGTCCAGTTGTCGCGATGATGTGACTCCCGCCATTGAAGCGCTTTATCAAAAAATGATCGCCAAGAAACCGGCAGATCGGTTTCAGTCGATGAGCGATGTCGTCACTGCCATTGAACATTGCTTGTCGCCCTCCCCACAGAGTGCGCATCCTTCCTCTCTCACTCAAGACGCCTCGCTACAAGCATTTTTGCAAAACCAGTCTGACACTGACACCATTTTGAATACCCCCCATCAAACTCTCCAAGAAGAATCTCCTACTGCACAGGAAACGTATATCTCAGATGTGTTGGGGGGAACTGATCCGACGATGCCACCCACTATGGCTGGTCGCAGAGGCAATCAGAAATCCACCAAACAAACAGTGACGAGAAACAAGAGATGAAAGCCGCGTTCTCTTGGGTACGAGGGGGCGTCTCCATTCAGACAGCCATGGATGATGTCCCAATTATCAATTGGACTGGCGCAGCAAATCGCCTGAAGTCACCAGCGATAGGAACCAAGCCTCAAATAAAAATATCTATCTACAAAGGGGCGGTCAAATTCCATTCGTTCGAAATAAAAATGGTCACCGGAAAAGCGACATTGATGCGACCAGTCGAGAAAACAGAAGAATAAACTCTATTGATGTCGGATTGTGTAGGATCTTTTTTTGACTGGAATAGAACAAGCTCTCGCCATCAGTGGCATCATTTTCTTTGCGGGGACAGTGAAAGCCACGTTCGGTTTCGGTGAAGCTCTGATCGCGATGCCGTTGTTAGCTTGGTTTCTCCCCATCGAAGAAACTGCACCCACCGTCGCATTGGTCTCAATTGTGACAGGTAGCAGCGTTCTGATTCGGGAGTGGAAACACGTTGATTTTCGTGGTGCGCTGCACATGATTATTCCCGCAGCAATTTCAATTCCGCTGGGGGTTTGGTTCTTACGCACCATCGACGACCGTCTCGTGAAATCTCTGCTGGCTATAATGATTCTCGGATTTGCGGTTTGGTCACTGAAACGGGAACACAAGCAGGCACTGTCTCACGATCGATGGGCTCCTCTTGCCGGATTTCTGGCTGGTCTCCTGGGAGGAGCTTACAACACCGCCGGACCACCCGTCGTCATTTATGGCTCGCTACGTCACTGGTCGCCGGAAAAGTTTCGAGGCCAACTGCAGAGTTTTTTCAGTTTCAGCACTTTCTGGGTGGTCATGATGCACTTTTCCCAGGGACTTGTTACGGAAAATGTCCTAAAGAGTTTTCTGTCGGCGATCCCAGGACTGCTTTTGGGATTGATTGCCGGCCATGTGATCTCGAAAAAAATTCCCGTCCAACGTTTTCGAGAAGTGATCTATTATCTGCTGATTGTGATCGGCGTGATGTTGCTGTGGAATGTTTTCCGAGGTTAGCAGCCTGTCGAAAAATCATTTTCTCAAAACGGGCTGTGCCGAGACAATGCCTGACTTTGAAACAATTTTGCCTTGCTCCAATGCTTCAAGAAACGCCTTCTTAGGCGGAAGACTGTGATGATTACTGCATGGAAATGGCGAGTCCACACTGTTGCAATCGAGAAATTCGCACAGTCGTCGATAACCATCCTCTTGCAGAATGCCCATTTCAGAAATCGACAGCAGGTCATCTTCTCGTTCTGAAAAGTAATCTTCCACAAAGTTTTGGAAAGACCAATACGCATCGCGAAACGGATCCGGCTCGAACTCTGTTTGACCAAATGTCATGCCACGAAAGTCGGCCATCGCATCCGCAAATTGGCGATCTTCGACAGAAGAGGCTTTGCCGGTTTTGATCAAGCGCAGACCAACAAATTGGCGCTCGACCGATTGCAGCCAACTTTTAATTTCATCGTCTCGCCGGATATTAATAAACAAACTTCCCGGATAGCGCCGATCAAGTTGTTCGATCACGCTGGGAATACATGCCGGGTAATCGGCCAAGCCGTCGCATTCCTCTAAGATCTCTAGATTATAATCACCAGAGGCGATCTGCCGATGCATGTGGATCAGGCGTTTGTTGTCATGATGATATTGGGACTCTTCACCATGAATTTTTCCGAGGTGGGCGATCCTGATTCCGAGTTGCCCCAATGCCTCGGACATGGAGACCGTCGCGCAACGCGGTAACGCAATGACGTGGATCTTATTGAACTCCCGCAATACGAAACTCCGTGGGTCAACTCATTACGATTCAAGATGGCCGACAAATGGGCGTGAATCGGCTCTTCACTATAACCTTCGCGCCTCATTCCTCCGAAGAAATTATTTCCGCTGAGTTCATTTCACGGCCATAAAACGGGATTCAACCGATCATTCATTACTTCTCCGATTTTCGTCCCCGGTGAGAAGGCTTCCCAATCGGCTTGGTGGTAGCTGTTCTTTGGCTCCATCAGCGTCATTTCGGAATCCATATAGATCACGGTGAAGACTTCTCGTGGTGATTCCAAAGTATTGGGGCCAGCCCGATGCAGTGTCCAACCGTAATGAAAGCTGACATCCCCCAAATCATACGGTTCCTGAACTTCATCGATATTTTGTTTTTTGACTTGGTCTTGAATGTACCGTTCCGAGTCGTCCGAAATATCCATGTCACGAGCGATCTTCTTCTCATGACTTCCGCGTCCGAAACAGAGTGGCCCCATCTCGATCGGCACAGCCTGTAATGGAATCCAAGCGGTCACCGATAAACCCGTCGCCATTGGCCAGTATTGTTGATCCACGTGCCAAGGCGTGAAGCCACCAGACGGTTCTTTGAAGAGTCCCTGATCGTGCCACATACGAATGCCCGTCGTGCCGAGCAAATCCGTGGCAATTTTTGCCAGCCGTTTGTTACAGGCGAACTCTTTCACAACCTCATCTTTCGTCCACAAGTTGGTCACTTGAATGAACGCTTTTTCGTAGGTTCCGAGTTCATCATGATTTTTGCCGACAAGTGGATTGTTGTCGTAAGTCACACGGGCAATGTGTTCGCGGTAGTGAGAAATTGTTGCCGCGTCGAAGACATCTTTCAGATGGATGAAGCCTTCCTTGCGAAACTGTTCGATCTGTGCCGCGGTCAACAGATACGGTTCATCAAGCAGTGGCACAGTTGACATTCTCTCTCTCCAGATGAAATCTTTTACTTGCTCAACCAACTACAGACTTCTTTGGCCGAGTACGTCAAAATCATGTCGGCTCCGGCGCGCTTGATCGATGTGAGAATTTCCAGTGTAATTCGCTGTTCGTCGACAAGTCCCTGAGCGGCGGCCATTTTGACCATCGAGTATTCACCACTGACATTATAGGCAGCCAGTGGAACTTCAGGGTGCTTTTGCTTCACCGCATGAATCACATCGAGATAGCTGAGAGCCGGCTTGACCATCAGGATATCGGCTCCTTCTGCCAAATCGACGGCGACTTCGCGAAGCGCCTCGCGACCGTTGGCCGGATCCATCTGATAAGTTCGACGATCACCAAATTGCGGAGCCGACTCGGCCGCATCTCGGAACGGACCGTAAAAAGCAGATGAAAACTTGGCCGCGTAACTCATGATAGGAAGATGACTGAACCCTTCTCCATCCAATCCTGATCGCAAGGCGTGAATCATGCCGTCCATCATGCCACTCGGAGCAATCATGTCGGCTCCTGCCTCAGCGTGAGAGACAGCCTCTTTGGCGAGTAGTTCGAGAGTGCGGTCGTTATTAACATCGGGTTTACCGGTGGAGTTATCAATAATTCCACAATGCCCATGATCGGTGTATTCACACAAGCAGACATCGGTGATCACCATGATCTCCGAACCGGAATCCTTAATCGCCCGGATCGCCTGCTGAATGATGCCATTTTCATGATAGGCATCGCTGCCAACAGCGTCTTTTTCGGCAGGAATGCCGAACAGAATGATCGCCGGGATACCGAGTGCTTCGAGTGCTTTCACATCGCCGGCAATCAGATCGACGGTTACCTGCTCCTGACCGGGCATCGAGGCTATGGGAATGCGTGTGTTCTCACCAAATTTGACGAACAACGGCACAATGAAATCGTGCGGCGTCAAAATTGTCTCACGGACAAGATCGCGAAGTTTCGGATGTTGTCGAAGTCGCCGCAGGCGAGTTGTCGGAAAGGGAGGTGTGTCGTTCATGGTGGTGAAAAGTATGAAAAGTATGAAAAGTATGAAGAGTATGAAGAGTATGTGTAGGGCAGGCTACGGCCTGCCTTCCTTCGAGGTTTCATCAACGACTCTTGACTCATGGTGCATTTCATGCACCCTACAAGCTATCTATCCGCCCTGCCAACTTGCGCTGGCGACTCAAATCCTTTCT
>JAQWSQ010000014.1 GCA_029243145.1 Planctomycetaceae bacterium
TTTTTGCCACTTTGTATGAGAAACCCCTATTCGTTTGATTCGAGTCATTCGTGTTGAGTGATTTCTTTCATCAGGCACAGTCTGACCTACACAGATTTCGATCTCTTTTACTCTTTGCGCCTCGGCGGCTTTGCGTCAATAAAATGATCGCTCAATCTCATCTTGCCAAACTCGTGCTACCAGAGTTAGCGTTCGTGGTTCGCCTGACGGCGACTCGATCTTTGGCAATTTGAACGTCATTACAACCGGTTTATGCTCGGCCATAGCCATTGTACGCAAGCACAATGGATGGGTTCGAGTGTCATTCCGTATTCAGGAATGACGACCGCTGCAACGTGAGAAAGGAGGCGATCTCGCGTGACGTGGAAGGTACGTCCACAGAAAAAGTGGCAACTCACTAAAACGAGATGAATGACGCAAGCCATTCAGAGCCAACGACTTGCTCAAGAGTATGGAAGATTCGGAATCAAGATTCGGGAAGATTTGATTCAACATTCGGTCAAGATTCGGTCGAGGTGTGTCCCCCATTTTCCGAATCTTGAACTCTTGAAACGGGTGTTCGGTGTCTGAATAAGACGCGGAAGACTCAAATCAGAAAGCACGTTCAAATGTGTTCTTGGAACCGGAATCCACTTTGGCAATTTGAGCCGTGAATTCAACCTTGGAAATACGGTCAGTATCGCAGACAGATCAGTGGTGATATCGAAGGAATCTGTCTAAAATTAAGCCGATTCACGTTATTCAATTTGCAGAAAACGCCGTCATGACCGACATGCTTCCACAAATCGAACAAAAAGTGCTTTCGAGCGAACGACTTTCGTTTGAAGAGGGCTTGTTCCTCGACGAACAAGCCGACCTGCATGAATTGGGACGGTTGGCAAATATTGTCCGCGAGCGAAAGAACGGCAACTTCGCGTATTACAATACTAACATCCATTTGAACCCGACGAATGTTTGTGTCTATCGATGTGATTTCTGTGCGTTTCGTGCCGACCTCAAAGCGGAGAAAGCTTACACCTTCACGGACGACATGGTCCGTGAACGGGTCGAAGAAGCTCGACAGAAAGGTGTCACCGAAATTCATGTGGTCGGTGGGCTTCATCATCTGAAGAAGTTTGATTGGTATCTCGATATAATTCGTGTCATTCATGAAACATGGCCCGAACTTCACATCAAAGCGTGGACACCGGTCGAAATCGGTTGGTTTGCACATCTTACTAAACAACCCATCGAATGGGTGCTGCAAGAGATGATCGACGCGGGACTCGGCAGTATGCCGGGAGGCGGCGCAGAAATCTTTGATCCTGAAGTTCGTGACAAAATCTGCGAACACAAAGCCGACACGAAAGTCTGGTTCGATGTCCACGATGCGGGACACAAGCTCGGACTCAAAACTAATGCCACGATGTTGTACGGACATCTGGAAGAAGCCCGACATCGCATCGACCATTTAGTCCGTTTGCGGGAACAGCAGGACAAAACTGGCGGCTTCCAAACATTTATCCCCTTAGCGTTCCATCCTGAAAACACAAACCTGTCATACATCCCCAAACCATCAGGTGTCATGGATTTGCGGATGATCGCGCTGTCGCGACTGATGCTCGATAACTTCGATCACATCAAAGCCTACTGGATCATGATGGGTGAGCAGATTGCCCAGATGGCTCTCGGCTACGGAGCCGACGACATCGACGGCACGGTGGTCCATGAAATCATTTATCACGATGCGGGAGCAAAGACGCCGCAGGGTCAGACTGTCGAACAGTTGCACCGTTTGATTCGCGAAGCGGGTCGTGAGCCGGTGGAGCGTGACACGTTGTATCGTCAAGTGATCCGCGACGGTGCCAATTGGCAAATCGGCGAACCGATTCTTGTCGGTGCGACGAATTAGTCATTCAGAGTTTGTGAATCGCTGCACGATACTTTGATTCAGTATCATGAATGAAAAACGTCGCTACTTCGTCTCCCTCGCGGTAAGCTGAAAGGACTTGATTTATCATTCGGAAATCGCTGGCGAACTCCATGAAGCACCTTGTTTATCTGACATTCTTTTGGTCGTTAATTTCGGGATCGTGGTGCGCCGCAGCACCCATTGATTTTCAAAAGCAGATCGCCCCCCTGCTGACGGAGAAGTGCTTGGCGTGTCATAACCCGACACAGAAAAAAGGAGGCCTCGATCTCACCACACGTGAAAGCCTTGTCGCGGGTGGTGAAAGCGGCCTGACCGTCACGCCCGGTGACCCCAATCTCAGCCTGATCATCGATTATGTTTCGGGAGACAAGCCGAAGATGCCCAAAACGGGCGACAAGTTGACGCCCGAAGAAGTCGCCTTGCTCACGACATGGGTCAAACAAGAACTTCCGTGGCCCAAGCAGGTCATATTGGATCCCTCTGTGGCAACTTGGTGGTCATTGCGGTCGCTTCAGACTCCAGAGATTCCAGATGTCGACCAGAGAGACGGTCACCAAATTCGGAACCCCATCGATGCGTTTATTCTCTCAAAGCTGAAAGAACGCGACTTAATACCGTCTCCACAAGCGGACCGACGGACACTGATTCGCCGACTGAAAT